>JACQYE010000139.1 GCA_016208355.1 Chloroflexota bacterium
CTGGCAATGCGAGAGCGAGATTGCCTCACTGGAGAAGGAAATCCGGTATGCGGAGTAACAACCAGGCCGGCACCGACTTCGCCGTAACCGTGGCCGGGATCGCCTACCTCGGCTGGATCGGCCCCTACCTGGTTGACCTGCGCAACCTGGAGAACGGCGTCTGGTGGTTCTTCCTTGTTCTGCCGACTGTCTGGCTGGCAGACTCGTTTGCTTACTTCATTGGCGTGCGTTTTGGCAGGCACCGTCTCAGCCCGCGCCTTAGCCCGAAGAAATCCTGGGAAGGCTACTGGGGCGGTGTTGTCTTTGGGACTCTCGGCGCGGCCGCGCTGTCGGTTTTGCTGGCCGGTCTCGGAGGTCCCGCTGTGCCCTGGTGGAAGGGCGCCGCGCTGGGGGCCGCGTTGTCCATCCTGACCACTCTGGGCGACCTGGGTGAAAGCATGCTCAAACGGCAGGCGGGAGTCAAAGATTCCAGCAACATTATTCCCGGTCACGGCGGCGCATTCGACCGGATTGATTCCTGGCTGTGGGGGGCTGCCATTGGATATTTTCTTATCGTCTGGTTCCTGCTCTAGGAGGCAGCGAATGGCTTCAGAACCGACAAGAAACCTGGCGCTCGAACTGGTGCGCGTTACCGAGGCTGCGGCCCTTTCCGCCGGCCGCTTCATGGGCCGCGGCGACAAAATTGCCGCCGACCGCGCGGCTGTGGATGCCATGCGGGTGGTGCTGAACTCGATTATGATGAATGCCGTCATCGTCATCGGCGAGGGGGAGAAGGACCAAGCTCCCATGTTGTTCAACGGCGAGCACGTCGGCACAGGCGTTGGGCCGGAAATGGATATAGCCGTTGACCCGATTGACGGCACGCGCCCGCTCGCGAACGGCACGTGGAACGCCATCGCCACCGTCGCCCTCGCCCCGCGTGGCACCATGTTCGATCCCGGTCCGTTCTTATATATGAATAAGATTGCCGTTGGTCCGGAGACAAAGGGCGTGGTGAATATTGAAGCCCCGGTGGAACATAATTTGCAGGCCATTGCCCGGGCTTCCGGCAAGACGGTCGAAGACCTGACCATTGTCATTCTCGACCGGCCGCGCCACGATGGGTTGATCGCCGAAGTGCGACGTGTGGGCGCGCGCATCCGACTCATTCCGGATGGCGATGTGGCTGGCGCGCTGATGACCTCCTGGCCCGATTCGGGTATAGACGCCCTGCTGGGAATCGGCGGCACACCGGAGGGCGTGCTGGCGGCATGCGCACTGCGGGCGATGGGCGGTGAGATCCAGGGAAAACTTTACGCCCGTAACGAGGCGGAACTCCGCCGCGGCCGCGAAATGGGGTATGATTTCGAGAAAGTGCTCACGATGGATGACCTGGTCTCCAGCGAAGATGTCTTTCTTGCCGCCACTGGCATCACCGATGGTGAATTCTTGCATGGCGTGAAGTATTTTGGCAGCGGCGCACGCACTGACAGCCTGGTGGTGCGCGGCCAGACCGGCACCGTGCGGCAGATTATTGCCACCCACCGCTGGGATAAACTCAGCCAGTTCAGTGCCATTAATTACCAGGGCAGCCGTTAGAACCCACAACTGGAGAAAAAGGCCTTCTTTTTCTCCTTGTCAGGGTCTTCAGTCTCGAATATACTCTTGCCGGAGGATCTTTCCCGAATGGCAAAACAACGTGTCCTACTGGTAGATGATCATGAGGTGGTTCGTTTGGGGTTAAAGGCATTACTGGAACGCCACCCACAATTTGATGTTATCGGCGAGGCGTCCACGGCACGCGAAGCATTGGAGATGGTGGGGAATTACCACCCCGACGTGGTGGTGATGGATATTCGCCTGCCCGGTACTTCCGGTATCGAGGCCTGCGAGGAGATCACCAACCGTTACCCCGAAACCCGTGTCATCATGTTGACTTCTTACGCCGAAGACGAAATGCTTTTCTCTGCCATCCGCGCGGGCGCTTCAGGCTACATGCTGAAGCAGATTGGCGGCGAGGACCTGGTGCGGGCGCTGGAGGCGGTTGGGCGCGGCGAAGCGCTGCTGGACCCAGCTGTGACCCAGCGCGTCTTCCAGGAGGTGCGGAGGGCGGTGAAGGAAGAAGAGGCTTCCGCCTTCGCCCACCTCAGCCAGCAGGAGAAGCACGTGCTCCTGCTTGTCTCCGAGGGCAAGACAAACCGCGAGATCGCCAAAGCGCTCTTCCTCGGCGAGGGGACGGTGCGTAACTACGTGAGCAGCATACTTTCCAAGTTGGGCGTCAACAATCGCGCCGAGGCAGCCGCGTATGCGGTGGAGCACAATTTGCGCGAATACATCTCGACATAGTGCGAAGGCAATTTTGGTTGACAAAATCCGAGTTTCGGATAAAATACAGCCCGCACACTTAACTTGCCGAAGTGGCGGAACTGGCAGACGCGCTAGGTTCAGGGCTTAGTGGCCGCAAGGTCGTGAGGGTTCAAGTCCCTCCTTCGGCACAGGAAAACCCGCTGGATGGCGGGTTTTTTATTTTCCGGTGCTTGCCAAACCCAAAAGGACGGGGTAAGATACGGGTATGAAATTCAAATGGAGAAATATTCTCTTCGTTTTGGGTATGTTCCTGATGGTCGTTCTGCTGATGGATTTCAGCCGCCGCATGGATGAACTGGACCGGTTGACGACCCAGCTCGAATCCGTTCAGGCCGAAGCGACTGCCGTGATGGAGACCCAGGTGGGGTTGATGACCCAGGTTGCCTATGCCACTTCTGATGCGGCGGTGGAAGAGTGGGCTTACGAAGATGGGAAATGGGTGCGCTCGGGGGAAAGCCTGGTGGAGATCGTTCCCGCAGGAAACGCTGCTCCTACAGCAGAACCGACAACGGTCACACAGCCGGGCGAGCAGCCAAACTGGCGCATCTGGTGGGAGTTGTTTTTTGGCGATCAGCCCTGATTTTTCATTCTCTATAATTCCCCCATGTTAATTGTATCCTGGAGTATTTTCTCCAGGATATTTTTTTGGAAGATCCGTGCCAGTCTTCCCTGGCGCGAAACTAATTCAGGCCATTTTCTTTCCCGTTGAATACAGCCACGCCTTGTTTCCCTTCCTTCGCTTTATGCTCCGCCCGGCTGGCGCGGTCTATCAGTTCTGAGAAATTGTGCAAATCCTCGGCCAGCGAGGCGATGCCAATCGAAATTGTTACACCCAACTCGCCCTGTTCGGTGGGAATCTTGATGGCAGCAGTGCTGTCATAGAGACGTTGGGCTGTGAAACGGGCGCCTTCCAGGTTGGTCTCGGGCAGGAGGATGACAAATTCGTCGCCTCCATAGCGGGCAAACACATCCACTGCGCGCAGGGATTTGCGCGTGGTTTGTGCGATGGCTTGCAGGACAAGATTGCCGGTCACGTGGCTGTGCTGGTTGTTGAATTGACGGAAGCCATCAATATCGAAAAAAAGCGCGGAAAGGGGGTGGTTGAACCGGCGGGCGCGTTCCACTTCCCGTGTGCCAAATTCCACCAGGCCGCGATAGTTGTAGATGCCGGTCAATTCGTCCACGATGGCGAGGCGCTGCTCTTCAGCATACAGCCGGGCATTCTCGATGGCGCTGGCCGCGTGGACAGCGACCATCACCCCGACGACCTTGTCGCGCACTGTCAGTGGGATGCCGATGTAGGATTTTGCCCGTTTTTCAACATCGGGCGCGCGGTTCAGGGGACCGGTAACTGTGTTGATGCTGTCGCTCAAGTACAGGGTCCGGCGCGTGCGGATGACATTGCCAATTGTCCCCGGGCGTTCCTTGATGTCCCGCAGGAGGCCGGTTTGGTATTGCCCTTGTTCGTAGTAGACTGGCACGTTGATGAGGGCATTTTGTTCGTCATAGAGCGCCACGTAAAAAACATCTATGGGCACCATCAGGTTGCACTGTTCATGCAGGGTTTTGATGGTCTGTTCCATGTCCAGACCGGAGGTGACGGCCAGGTTGATACGGTTGATGATGCTCAGTTCTTCGTTCTGGCGCGCCAGCTCTTTTTCGGCCTGGCGTCGAGCTGTGATGTCATGGAACATCACCAAACGCCCCGAGATTTTCTGACGGCTGCCGAGTGGGTGGATGTGGAGTTCGAAATAGCGCGCCGGGTTTTCACTGGTCTGGATCTCCGTCTGCATTTCAAGTGCATTATCAAAGCGCCTCACAAGCGCGGCCCAGGCGTTCAATGCTTCCGATGCCGGCATGCCCAGGCATTTTTCTGCCCGGATGTTCAGGTACTTTTCGGCGGCCGGGTTGATATCAGCCAGGTTGTCGTTTGAATCCAGCACCAGGACGCCATCTTTCATATGCTCGATGAGCACGTGGCGGGCAATTGGCACCAGTTCGAAGAGCCGGAACTTGAAAATACCGAAGGCGATCACAATTCCAGTGAACAGGAAAGATATCGGCGTAATATCCAGGCCGGGGAATGGATTGAGGTCGAAAACGTAAAGGAGGCCGCCCAGAAGCGGGAAAAAGGAGCCGAACACGATGATGGCGATCTGTCGTCGGTACGGTTGGCGGGATTTGGCCCACCCGGCCGCCAAGATCCATATACCGGTCAGGACGAGCAGATAGTCATAGGTAATCAACACATAATAGAAAAATCCATGCCCATAAATAATGGTGTTCAAATTGGATGGCCCGAACGTGTAACTATTCCATATCAGGCCATGCAATTCGTTGGTCATGGTAACCACAAGGGCCGTCAGCGGGATCACTGAATACAGGATCAGGTAACGCGGCGAAAGGAAACGCGTTAGTTGGCGGTATTCCAGGGTGAAGATCAAGAACAAGGTGGGTGACATAACAGCCCCCAGGTATTCCACCTTCGACCAGAATATTTTATGTTCCAGGGAAACGGAAACGGCTTCCATGCCGGAAGTCAGCGACCATTCAGCAACAGCGAACATAAGCAGGATGAAAGCATCTGCGCCGGAAGCATTCCTCCTCAATAGAACGAGCACGGCCACACAGATGGCAATGAATGCCGTGACATGCAATGCGGCGGCATAGGGCGTATAGATCCAGGTCATGCCCCTCTCCACAAAGACGAACAGTGCGGCAAGGATGCCTCCAGAACGCAAAAACTGCTGATTTACACGTCAGTATAGCACGATTTAATTTGCTAAATCCATTCTTTTTGGATTGCAGGAATGATGACTGACTTTCAGGCGCAGGATGTAAGACACTTTCCGAAACCGCGCGGCATGTGTTACAAATGATATGACAAGAGTTCAAGTTGGAGGCTGCATGTTCCAAACCTTTGAGCAAGCCCAAAAATACGTCCGGGATTACAGCGTTGAGATGATTGATCTCAAGTTTTGCGACCTGTGGGGCCGCTGGCACCACCTGACCATCCCGGCGGGGCAGTTCGAGCCGGGCATCATGGAGAAAGGAATCGGTTTCGACGGTTCTGCCGTCGGGTTGAAATCTGTCAAGGCTGGCGACATGGTCCTCGTCCCGGACCTGGGGACCGGGTTCATGGACCCGTTCTGGGATACGCCCACCCTGTCCTTTATCTGCACCACCCTCGAAGCCGACACGCACGCCGTCTTCGAGAACGACCCGCGCAATATCGCCATCCGCGCCGAGGCGCATCTCAAAGCCACCGGCATCGCCGACGAGAGCCGCTGGGGGCCGGAATTCGAGTTTTATATCTTCGACCGCGTTTCTTACGAATACGGCATCAACCGAGCCTACTACGAGATCTTCAGCGCCGAAGCGGACTGGAACAGCGCCCAGGGCGGGCACGGACACTACATCCCGCCGCATGGCGGCTACCACGCCATCCCGCCCAAAGACGCTCTCTACAAACTGCGCTCCGAGATTTCCAGCAACCTGGAGAAGATGGGCGTGCCGGTCAAGTACCATCACCACGAAGTCGGCGGACCCGGCCAGTGCGAGATCGAAACCCCCATGATGGGACTCATCCAATCAGGCGATGCGAGCATGATCATCAAGTACGTCACCAAGATGACCGCCCACGCCCGCGGCCAGACCGCCACCTTCATGCCCAAACCGCTCTACGGCGAGGCTGGTTCCGGGATGCACTTCCACCAGCACCTGTTCAAGAAAAAGAAGAATGTCTTTTACGATGCGAAAGGGTACGGGTGTCTCTCCCAGGAGGGGCTGTACTACACCGGCGGGCTGCTGGCTCACGGTCCGGCGCTGCTCGCCATCACCAACCCCAGCACCAACTCCTACCGCCGCCTGGTCCCCGGCTACGAAGCGCCGGTCAACGCCTTCTTCTCGCTCGGCAACCGCAGCGCAGCCGTCCGCATCCCAAAATACGCCAACCAACCCGACAGCGCCCGCATGGAATTCCGCCCGCCGGACGCCACCGGCAACGTCTACCTGATGCTGGCTGCCATGCTGATGGCCGGTCTGGACGGCATCCAGAACAAGATTGACCCGACCGTCAGCGGCTTTGGCCCGATTGACCAGAACATCTTTGCCTGGAGCGACGAACAGCGCGCCGCCATCAAGTCGCTGCCCTCCTCGCTCAACGAAGCCCTGCGCGCCCTGGAAGCCGACCACGGCTTCCTGACGGCGGGCGGCGTCTTCAGCGACGAACTCATCAAGCAGTGGGTGGATTACAAGCGCAATACCGAGTACTTTGCCGTCCGCAACCGCCCGCATCCATATGAAATGTCCCTTTATTTTGACGTATGAACCGGCTTGCCCGTTTTGCCTTTTGTCTTTTGTTTTTCCTCGCTGCCTGCGGCTCTCCCGCGGACCCTGGGCCTGCGTCGCCGTATCCCCTGGCTTCATTCACCGAAAACCGGGTCACCGTGGAGATCGCTCTCGAGTTTGATGAAACCGGCCAGGCCTGGCTGGCGGCCGCGTTCACGCCCGAAGAGGGATACCACCTCTACAGCAAAGACATCCCGCGCGGCGGCGTGGACGGCCTGGGTCGCCCGACCCTGCTGGAACTCGTCCCCGGCTCGCGGCTGGAACCTGCCGGAGAGTTGACCGAGTCGGTCGGCGCGCAGCAGGAGGAGGGTCCGGAGGGCTTGTTGGTTTATCCAGAGGGGCCGGTGACGCTGCGGCTGCCGGTCAACCTGCCGGAGGGGGCAGGCTGGTTCGATGAGCAGGTATCGGTCACATTCATGGCCTGCGCATCCGGGGTGTGCTGTCCTCCGGTGGCTGGTAAATTGGTCCAAGTGCGCGTGCCGGGAACCGAGGAGGTGGAAACGCCATGAAGAAATTGTGGGTTTTGCTGGCCGCAGGGTTGCTGCTGGCGTGCGCTTGTCCGGCCACCCCGCTGGTCTCAACCACCCCGCCGCCCGATGACCCGGTCATCGCGGGGAACCTGACGGTGACGCGCCTGTATCCGGGCGACGGCGACCTGACAGCCCAATTGCAAGCCGAGGCGCCCAAGGCCGCCGCGCTGGGACAGCACATGTTCGTCGAGTTCGACGCCTCGTGGTGACCCTCCTGCCGGGTGGTGTCGGCCGGTCTGGCTGACGGAGACCCTCAGATGGTCGCTGCTTTCGAGGCTGTATACTTGATCCAATTGGACGCAGATGACTGGGGCTGGGGCGTACCGGGGACCGGTTTCGATTTTTCAGCCGTCCCGGTTTTCTTCCGCCTGGACGCGGATGGCAACCCGACCGGTGACTGGATAGACGGCGGCGCGTGGGGCGAGGACACGTACCAGAATATTGCCAATACCATGGGGCCGTGGTTTGCCCAGCCATAACACGCTTTCCCCACAAATAATTTCGGGGCGGAGGAAACTCCGCCCCGATGGTTTTTATTTCTTGCTTTCGTCGTCGGACGAGTCGATTTCCTTGATTTCGCCGGTGACGATGAAGATCGTCCGCTCACAGATGTTGGTGACCCGATCAGCCACGCGCTCCAGGTTGTGCGCCACCCACAGCAGCCAGTTGGCGCGCTCGATGGACTTGGCATCCGCCATCACGAAGGTCATCAGTTCGCGGTAGACCTGGGTGTAGAGTTCGTCCACCTCGTCGTCTTCCTGCGGGATGAGCCGGGCAGCTTCGGCGTCTTCGTTGACGAAGGCCGTCAGGGCGCGGTGGAGCATGTCGGCCCCCTTCTGCGCCATGCGTGGGATGTCAATCAATGGTTTGAGCAGGGGCTGTTCCCCCATGCGGATGTTGACCGCGGCGATGCCCTTGGCGTAGTCGCCCATGCGTTCCAGTTCACCGGAGACTTCGAGGATGGAGGCCAGCAGGCGCAGGTCGTGGGCCATGGGCTGCTGGGTGGCGATGGCGATCATGACCTGTTCTTCGATGGCGAAGCGTTTGGCGTTGACCTGGCTGTCCATGGCGTAGATGCGCCGGGAGGCTTCGAGGTCGCGCTTTTTGAGGGCTTCAACAGAGTGCAGGATGGAATGCTCCACCATGCTGCCGAGCAGGAGCATGTCGTCTTTCAGTTGCTGGATCTCAGTCTCGAAGGTTTTGCGCATGGGAACCTCGTTTATTCGTCTTTTATTATAACCATTTTTAGCGCGATGGGTTAAAATTCCGCCATGCCTGCTTATGACTTTATCTGCCTCGACTGCCAGAACCGCTTCGATGTTTTCATGACCTACGCCGAATACGGGGCGCGACCCGTTGCCTGTCCTGCCTGTGGAAGCAAATCCACCCGGCGGCGCATCCCGCGCGTCCGCGTGGCGAAATCCGATGATTCCCGGATGGAGTCGTTGGCCGGGGACTTCTCCGACCCGTCGGCCCTCGAGGGACTGGAAAACGACCCGCAGGCGCTGGGACGCGTGATGAGGAAAATGGGCAACGAACTCGGCGAGGAAATGCCGCCTGAATACAACGAAGTGGTGGATCGGTTGGAGAAGGGCCAATCGCCCGAAGAGATCGAGAAGGAGTTACCGGATTTGGGAGGAGGGGAGATGGGGGATGACGGGTAGTAAACTAGCCAATAGATAAAATGTGAGCGGTGAGGCTCACGCTTTTTGTATCTTTTCCAAGACCACGTTTTTCAATTCCCCTTGCACTATCTCCCATGCTTTCCCGGCGTCCACTACCACCCATCTCCCCGGCTCTTGCTTCACCATTTCCAGATATCCGGAGCGCACGCGCTGGTGAAATTCCACAGTGTAGGCGTCCAGCCGGTTCCACTCATCGGCTTTCTTCTTGCGCTTCAGGCCCATTTCCACATCCACGTCGAGCAAAACGGTCAGGTCGGGCACAAGCCCGCCGGTGGCGTATTTGACCAGGGCGCGCACCTGTTCCAAATCCTGTTGGTGGCCGTAACCCTGGTAAGCGATGGTCGAGTCGGCGTAGCGGTCGGAGAGCACGATCTCGCCCCGCGCCAGCCGCGGGCGGACGACCTGCTCCACGAACTGCGCCCGCGCCGCCTGGTAGAGCAGCGTCTCGGTGCGGGCGTGCATCTCGGTGTTCTTCAGGCTGTGCAGCACCTCGCGGACCTGCTCGCCGATGGATGTCCCGCCCGGTTCGCGCGTGGGGAAAATCGTGTATCCCTTCTCGCGCAGGTATTCCACGAGGTAGGGGATGTGGCTGGTCTTGCCGGAGCCTTCGGGGCCTTCGAGGGTGATGAACATATGTCATTTCTAGTAGGGGCACAGCGACCCTTCGACTTCGCTCAGGGCGAGCGCTGTGCCCCTACGGATTATTCGCGGAAAATACGGACATGCCTTCTCGGCTCTTTGCCATAGGAGTGCGAGACCAACTCCGCATCGCGCGCCAACTCATGCTGGAGGCGGCGCGCCGCGGCGGGACCCGGCGGCAGGTCCACCCAGCGCTCGCCGTTCATCACGGCCGCGATGGCGGCCTGGGCCTGGTTCTTGACCAGTTCCATCTCGCTGGCGGCCGGCACAATCTCCGAGAGGTTGAACAGGTCGCTCAAGAACTGCTCCATCTGGCTGACCGTGTTCGCCCGCAGTACGTAGACCGGCATGCCGCGGTGCTCGGCCTGCATCACCGCCTGCTGGCGGTCGCGGTAGTACGAGCGCAGCGTCACCAGCACATCCGCCTCCCCGGCATCCTTGACGATGATGGCCGGCACGCCCATCCGCTTGGCGCTCTGCATCAGGCGGTCACGCGCCACCCCGAACGGATAGACACGTATCGGCTGCAGCGGGGCGCGGCGGGTTTCGGATTGTAGGGGTGCAAGGCCTTCCCTTGCAGGGGCGATGTGCACCCCTACCTGCGCGGTTTCCAGGGCCAGGGTCCCGGAAGGGGCGGGTGTTTGACGCAGCGGGCGCCGCGGCCCAATGCTCGGGCCATTCTCGATGCGGAACTCCGAATCAGGCCTGGACCTCGGGTCAGGTTTGGCTTTCTCGATCTGGATCTTCCCGTCAGCGCCGCGCGAGCGGATCTCCGGCGGGAGCGGGTAGCCGCGCAGGAGCGAATCGACCGATGCCGAAATGTCCACGTGGACGGCGAGGCGGTCGCGCTGCTGGATCTCGACCAGTACGTCGAAGGTGGGTGGGGCGCGCCGTTCGAGGACCGTCTTCTGGGTTCCGCGGCGGCGGGCTTCCTCGTCCGAGAGGGTGACGGCTTCGATGCCGCCGATCAGGTCGGAGAGGGTCGGGTTGAGCATCAGGTTGTCAATCGTCTGGCCGTGGGCGGTGCCAATCAGTTGCACACCGCGTTCGGCGATGGTGCGGGCGGCGGCGGCTTCCAGTTCGCGGCCGATCTCGTCAATAACAATGACTTCGGGGTTGTGGTTTTCCACCGCTTCGATCATGACCTCGTGCTGGAGCATGGGTTCACGCACCTGCATCCGGCGCGCCTTGCCGACGGCGGGATGCGGCACGTCGCCGTCGCCGCCGATTTCGTTGGAAGTGTCCACGATGACGACGCGTTTCGATTCTGCCAATATACGCGCGGCCTCGCGCAGGAGCGTGGTCTTGCCGATGGCGGGGCGTCCCAGCAGGAGCACTGATTTGCCTGATTCGACGATGTCCTGGATG
>JACQYE010000131.1 GCA_016208355.1 Chloroflexota bacterium
ACGTGATCGGCGTCGGCCGGGTCCCACACGTGGGAGAGGATGGACCGATGGGTGAGCACCCGCCCGACATTGGAGGCCAGGTAGGCCAGCAGTTTGAACTCGGTCCCAGTGAGCTTGACTTCCTCCCCGTCGCGATGGACGAGGTGCTGGGCCAGGTCAATTTGGAGCGGCCCGGCAGTAACGACGGTCTTTTTATCCACCTGGGACTGGGCGGCGGCGTGCCGCAGGGCTACGCGGATGCGCGCCAGTAGTTCGTCAATGCCGAAGGGCTTGGTCAGGTAGTCATCAGCGCCTGCGTCGAGAGCCTGGACTTTGTCCTGTTCGTTGTCACGCACCGATAGCACCACGATGGGAGTGTGCGTCCACTCGCGCAGGCGTTGGCAAACGGTCACGCCGTCCATATCGGGCAGGCTCAGGTCGAGAATGATGGCGTCCGGCTGGTTGGCGGCAGCCAGGGCCAGGCCCTCCTCGCCAGTGCTGGCAGTGCTGACACGAAACTGGCGGGCAGTCAGGATGGTGCGCAGGGCGCGCAGGATCTGGTGTTCGTCGTCAATGACAAGGATGTGCGGCTGGTTGCTCATTCGCTGGGTATCCTGGGGGATTCGCCCCCGGCATGGATGGGCAGGGTGAACCGGATGGCAAAGCCCTGCTCCAGGTTCTCGGCCCAGATGCGCCCCTGGTGGGCTTCCACCAGTCCCTTGCAGATGGACAACCCCAGGCCGGTGCCTGTGACCTGGTCGGCGGCGGTGACGCGGTGGAATTTATCGAATATCTTCTCCAGGTCTGATACCGAGACAGCCGGTCCCTGGTTGTTGACCTGCACCCAGATGGTCTGTTCGTCCTGCTGGCGGGCTTTAATTTGGATGACGCTGTTTACAGGGGAATACTTCAGGCTGTTGCTCAATAAGTTGTTGAAAACCTGCTCCATCAAAACATCATCCACGTAGACGAGCGGCAGTTCCTCTGGGATGTCCAACTCGATGCGGTGTCCCTGGCTGGAGAGGCGCGCCCGTTTGGCGGCTCCCGCGGCAATCTCGGCCAGCACGTTCCAGCGCTGCTTGAGTTGCAATGCCCCGGCTTCGATGCGCGACATGTTGAGCAGGTTGCCGACCAATTGGTTGAGGTGGTCAGTCTCCTCGTCAATGGCAGCCAGCAGGTCGGCGCGGGCGTCGGCCTCCCAGGGCACATCGTCGCTGCGCAGGCTGGTGACGGAGGCCTTGATCGTCGCCAGCGGGGTGCGCAGTTCGTGCGAAACCGAGGAAAGCAGGGAGGATTTCATCCTGTCGCTTTCCTCCAGGATGCGCGCCCGGCTTTCGCTGGCAGTGAGGCGGGCGCGTTCCAGCGCCAGGACCCCCTGGCTGGCAAAGGTGCGCAGGAGGCGGTCTTCCGCCGAATCGAGAGGCTTCTCCAGTCGCCACAGGCGGATCTCACCCAACAGACGCTGGCTCCCCTGCATGGAGACGAGGGCGGAGTTTGTTTCAGGCAAGGCTGCGCCAGGTTCTTCAGGATACCGGGTGAGGGTCGGTTGCGGCTCGCCCTCGGTAAAAATCTCCACCTGGTCAGCCTGGAAAGTCTCCTGGGTGTGTTGCGCCAGGCCGTTGAGGATGTCTTCCTCACGGCCCAGTTTTGAGAGTGCAAAACTCAATTCATACAGACGGATGGCTTCGCTTTCGCGCGCCCGGGCCATAGCCAGGTTATGGGTAATTCGTCCCACAAGTTGGCTGATGATGATGGACAAACCCAGGAACACGATCAGGGCCACAATATCCTGGGACTGGTGCACCATCAGCGTGCCATAGGGCGGGATGAAAAAATAGTTCAGCGAGAAAAAGGCAGCCAGGGCGGCAACAATGCCCGGCCACAATCCCCACACGGCCGCGCTGGCGCCCACCGGCAGGAGGTAGAGCAGGGCAATGGTGGCAATTTGCAAATTGTCACGGATGGACAGGAGGACAGCCGTCACAATAGCCGTACTGACCACGGAAAGCAGGAACGGCACGATGTACCGGTCGTTGGCGAGGAATCTCCAGATGCGCCGCATGGCCTCATTCTACTGCTTCTTGCATAAATGTGTGAGATTTTGAAAACCAAAGCAGCTATGGTACGCCCACACCCGCTCGAATCCCGACGAAGCGTGTAACACTCCACATAAAACAAACAGAGAGGGATGCAAATCCGCCGACAGGTCAAAATAAGGTACAATTCCAACCATGAATATTCCTCACGGCCCACTTCTCGTCGTAGAAGATGTTCCCAATGTTCTCGAACTGCTGGAAGTAACCTTGCGCTTCAAGGGCTATCCGGTCCTCACCGCCCGGAACGGACAGGAAGCGCTCGATGCTATCAAGAAAGAACCCCCGGCGCTGGTCATCACCGACATCCTGATGCCCAAGATGGACGGATATGCCCTGGCCCACCGCCTGCGCTCCGACCCGCAGACGCGCCACATCCCGCTCATCTTCCTCTCGGCCACCTACGTCACCCCCGAAGACAAGCAATTTGCCATCAGCATCGGGGCGGTGCGATTCATCGAGAAACCGATAGACACCGAAGAATTCCTGCTGACCGTGGCGGAACTTCTGACCCAGGAACCTGAACCTGTCCCGGAACCGCTTGGCGAGCGTGAATTCTATACCGGTTACCGGGAACGCCTCGAACACAAGCTGCGCCACAAAAATACCCAGATCGCCCGCACCGAGCGCCTGCTCGAAACCCTGCCTTCCAGCCAGCGCCCGGCCTTCGAGGCCCTGCTCCAGCAGGCTCGCAATGACCGGGACGAGATCCAGGCAGAACTCAACCAGATCTATCAAATCCTGGACGAATACAAGCGATCCAAGGGCTAACCATGTTGCCTACGCTCCCGGACCTCGAAAGCCTGGCCCGCCGCGCCGGTGACATCCTGCGCGCCGGTTACGAAGGCGAGCACCAGGTGGACTATAAAGGCGCGATTGACCTCGTCACCGAAGTGGACCACCAGTCTGAAGCCTTCCTGCTCGGCGAAATCCAGCGTCTCTACCCGGACCATCAGATCGTCTCCGAGGAAATCGGCCTGGTGCCCGGCTCGGAGGGGCACCAGTGGTATGTGGACCCGCTCGATGGGACGGTCAACTACGCTCACGGCGTCCCGTTCTTCTCTGTCTCCATCGCTTACGCCCGGGGCGGGACCGTCAGCCTGGGCGCGGTCTACGACCCGCTGCGGGATGAGCTGTTCAGCGCTGAAAAGGGGCGCGGCGCTTTTCTCAACGGGCGCAGGCTCCAGGTCTCGCGCGTGGCGGAACTGGAGAGAAGCCTGCTCGTGACCGGATTCCCGTACGATGCCTGGTCTTCCCCGCGCAACAACCTGGAGTATTTTGGCCGCTTCGCCCGGATGACGCAGGGGGTGCGGCGTCTCGGCTCGGCCGCCCTCGACCTGTGTTATGTGGCCGCCGGTCGGCTCGATGGTTACTGGGAACTGACCCTGCACCCGTGGGACGTAGCCGCCGGAGGGCTGATCGCCGCGGAAGCCGGGGCGCAGATCACGGGCCTGGACGGCGAAGTAGATTACCTCGCGCCGCCGTGTTCGTTGCTGGCTGCATCGCCGGCGATGTACGCTAAAATGCTGGCGGTTCTGAAAGAATGATGTGATATTCGTCCGCTGTTTTACGACAATTCTGCAACTATCCTGCGGGCAGTGCGGATGATATAATTTTCACACATTTATCATAGAGGAGGCCGCATGGCCGATATTCGTGTCGAAAGATTAGCCAAAATCCTTGTGGACCATTCCGCCCAGATCAAACCCGGCGACCGGGTCGCCATCGAGGCAACCACCGCCGCCGAGCCGCTGGTGCGGGCGCTCTATTCCACCATCCTGGAGCGCGGCGGCCAGCCCTACTTACTGCTCGAACTCCCCGACCAGGACGAAATCCTGTTCAATGTTGCTTCAGACGAACAACTGGACATCACGCCGGTCATTCGCAAACTGGCTTATGACCAGTTCGAGAGCCGGATGCGCATCCACTCGGCAACCAACCCGCGCGCCCTGACGCACGTGGAACCGGCCCGCCAGAAACGCCGCCAGAAGGCCCTGTCCCCCATCCTCGAAACCCAGATGAGGCGCGGCGCTGACCGCTCGTTCAAGTGGGTGACGGCGCTCTATCCCACCGAAGGCTACGCCGTGGAAGCCGAGATGAGTCACAAATCTTTCGAGGATTTCGTCTTCCGCGCCTGCCACGCCGACGAAGCCGACCCGGTGGCATTCTGGAAGAAAGTGGAAACCAGCCAGCGCAAGATGATCGAGCGCATCGAGGGGCACAACCAGGTCATCCTGCGCGGCCCGAATGTGGACCTGACCCTTTCCATCAAGGGGCGCAAGTTTATCAACGGCGCGGGGCTGAACAACATGCCCGACGGCGAAATCTACACCGGGCCGGTGGAGGATTCGGTCAATGGCTGGGTGCGCTATAGTTATCCCGCAATCTATAACGGCGTCATGGTGGAAGGCGTGGAACTGACCTTCACCAACGGGAAAGTCACCAAGGCCAAAGCGGAGAAAAACCAACCCATCCTGCTTGAAATGCTCGAGTCGGACCCCGGGGCGCGTTACGTGGGTGAATTCGCCATCGGCACCAACTACGACATTGACCGCTTCTCGCACAACATCCTGTTCGACGAGAAACTGGGCGGGACGTTCCACATGGCGCTTGGCGCAGGCTACCCGGAGACCGGGTCGAAGAACAAGAGCATCATCCACTGGGACATGATCTGCGGTATGAAGGAAGATTCGGAAATCCTGGTGGATGGGGAACAAGTGTACAAGAACGGGAAATTCGCGTTCTAAAATAAAACAAGAAACAATAAGCCAAAAAAGTGCAGTTCAGATTGAACTGCACTTTTTGTTTTTCGCATTTTGTTTTTTACGCTCTACGCTCTCCAGAACCCGTGCCGCAGGGGGCGCACATCCTCGGCAATGACGAAGGCCCCTGCATCCTTTTCGCGCACAATGATTTCCACCCTGGCAACGTCCTTGCGCTTCACGGAAACGCTCAACATGCTGACCATGCCGTCCTTGCCGCGCGCCGGGATTTCGGTCACAGCGAAACCGCCCTCGCGCAGCGTCTGGGCCAGGGCCGCGCCGCGCGCTGAACTGACGATGCTTAGTTTGATGTGCCCGATCGCCAGTCGTTCCTCGATCATCATGCCGACCACGTTGCCGGTTGCGAAACCGGCCGCGTAGCCGATGATATTCAGGGGATTGTCCAAGTTCTGCAAAACCGAGGTGATGGCGATGACGAAAATGACCGACTGGAAAAACCCAAGTCCCCAGGCGACGCCTTTTTTACCGCGCACCACAAACAGCAGGCGCAGGGTATCCAGGGTCATGTCGCTGACGCGCAGGGCGAAGATGCCCAACCCATTTCACCGGGATATTCTCCGAGTTGCGGCCTGTGTAATAGAGTGGGATGATTTCCTTCTCCAGTACCTCATACAGGCTGGCAACATCCGATTCGTCCTGGATTTCCGCATCCAAGTCAGCGTCCTCGCCAATCGCCCAGCCGTTGGCGCCGTTATAGGCCTCGCGCCACCAGCCATCCAGCACCGAGAAGTTGAGCACGCCGTTCAACGCGGCTTTCATGCCCGAGGTCCCGGAAGCCTCGTTTGGACGGCGCGGGTTGTTCATCCAGACATCCACACCCTGGACAAGGTAACGCGCCAGGTTCATATCGTAGTCTTCGAGAAAGACCATCCGCCCGCCGTTCTCGGCCTTTTTGACGACGCGGTAGACTTCCTGAATGAGCAGTTTGCCGGGTTCGTCGGCGGGGTGGGCTTTCCCGGCATAGATGATCTGCACCGGCCGGTTGGGCTGGTTGACAAGCGCCAGCAGGCGTTCCAGGTCGTTGAAGATCAGGTTGGCGCGCTTGTAGGTGGCGAAGCGGCGGCAGAAGCCGATGGTCAACACGTAGGGATCGAGCATGGCGCCGGAGGCAATGGCCTGGACGGGGTGGTAGCCGCCATTCATCCAGCGCTGGCGGGTGCGCTCAAGGGCGTAGAAGGCCAGTTTGCGTTTGAGGTGTATGCGCACCGACCACAGGGCGTCATCGGGTATTTGTTCCACCTTGTCCCATATCGAGGGTTCATCGAGCCGCTCCGCCCACTCCTCGCCAAGGTATTTGTCAAGCAGAACGCGCATCCGGCGCGCCATCCAGGTGGGGGTGTGGACGCCGTTGGTGATGGATGTAATGGGCACATCCTCGGCTTCTTCCTCCGGCCATAAAAATTGCCACATACGGCGGCTGACGCGCCCGTGTAGTTCGGAGACTGCATTGCGGCCCTCCGAGAAGCGCAGGGCCAGGATGGGCATGCTGAAGGTCTCGCCCCAGGCCTGTTTGCTGCGCGCCAGGTCCACGAACTGGTCGCGGCTGAGACCGAGTTCGCCCCAATAGTTGGAGAGGTTCTTGTCTATCAGCCAGAGCGGGAACTCGTCGTTGCCAGCCGGAACGGGGGTGTGGGTGGTAAAGACGTTGTTTCGGCGGGTCTTCTGGGCGGCTTTCGCAAACGGGATGCCTTCCGCCACGAGTTCGCGCGCCCGTTCCAGGGTCAGGAACGCGGCGTGTCCCTCGTTCATGTGCCAGACGGAGGGTTCATAGCCAAGCGCCCGCAGGGCGCGCACCCCGCCCACGCCCAGCAGCACTTCCTGGGCGATGCGCAGGTCAATATCGCTCCAGTAAAGACGGGCGGTCAATTTGCGGTCGTTGGGGGTGTTCTCGTCCAGGTCGGTGTCCAGCAGGTAGAGCGGGATGCGCCCGACGCGCAGTTCCCAGATGCAGGCATTGACCGAACGGTCGGGAAAATTCACAGTGATTTTGAGCAGTTCGCCATCCGTTTTCAGGACCGGCTGGACAGGCAGGTCGTCGAAGTTAAGCGGGTTATTGACCGCCTCCTGCCAGCCATCTTCGGAGATGCGCTGGGAGAAGTAGCCTTCAGCGTACATCAGTCCCAGGCCGACGAGCGGGAGGCCCAAATCAGAGGCTTCCTTCAGGTGGTCACCGGAGAGCACCCCCAGGCCGCCGGAGTAGATGGGCATGGTCTCGTGCAGGCCGAATTCCATCGAGAAATAAGCCACCATCTGTTTGCAGCGATTTTTGTAGGTGCGCGCACACCAGGTATCTATGGTTTTGAGGTATTGGTCAAAGTCGCCGAAAACGCGGTCGTAAAGTTCGAGATAGATGGGATCCTGCGCGGCGGCGTTGATCTCCGTCCGCCCGACCTGGCGCAGGAAACGCAGGGGGTTGTGGTTCAGGCGTTCCCACAATGCGTTATCAATGCGGTTGAACAAGCGTTGGGCATAGGGGTTCCACGTCCACCACAGGTTGTAGGCCAGTTCGCCCAGCCGGTTGATGCGGCGCGGCAGGTCGAAGTGGTTGGGTATTTTGGCGAGAAAAGTTGTCATGGCTGGTTCCTTCAAGCCGCTAATCATACCAAAAAAAGGGCGCATTTGTGCAAAATTTTGCGAGATTGTGAAGTACAATTTCAGCGGAGAAAACATGGCCGACACCGTCCAACTGTTCATCACCTGTCTGGTAGACACCTTCTTCCCGGAGGTCGGCGAGGCAATGGTGCGCGTGCTGAACCGCCTCGGCGTGCGCGTGGACTTCCCGCCTGAGCAGACCTGCTGCGGGCAGCCCGCCTTCAATGCCGGCCTGCGCGCCGACGCCCGTCCGCTGGCCGAACAAACCCTCCGGGTCTTCGAGAAGACCAACGGGATGATTGTCATCCCCTCCGGTTCGTGCGCGGCGATGGTCCGGCACGGTTATCTGGAACTGTTCAAGGATGATCCGATTTGGCTGGAGCGCGCTCACGCGCTGGCCGCCCGCACCTACGAGTTTACCGAGTACTTGGTGGATGTGCGCGGCATTCTGGACCCTTCGTCCGGCTCAGGGCAGCGCCTCGGAGCCCGCTGGCCTGGACGACTGACCTATCACCCCTCCTGCCACCTGCTGCGCGGCCTTGGTGTGGACCGTCAGCCGCGTCTTCTGCTGGCCTCTGTAAAAGACGCCGAGATTGTCGAACTGCAGGAGCGCGAGGATTGCTGCGGCTTCGGGGGGGTCTTCTCGGTAGAGCACCCCGAACTCTCGGCGGAATTCCTGAAACGCAAGATCGCCAATCTGGAGAAGACCGAGTCCCCCACGCTGGTGGTCGCCGATACCGGCTGCCTTATGCACATCCAGGGCGGCCTGAAACGACAAAAGAAAACCCAGCGGGTGTTGCACATTGCTGAGATCCTGAACTCTCGCTAAAAATGGAACATCCATGAAACGTCTGGCTTATACCGCTCTCGTCTTTATCCTCGCGCTTGTTGCCTGCCGGCAATCGTCCACACCCACAGCCATTCCGTCCACGGACTGGCCTCCATCCATCCCGGATGAATACCAATCTACATGTAATGACCTGAATGCCTCGCTTGATGCGTTCATCGCCTCCCTTCCGCAGTCGGGAGGGCAGCCGCCCATTTTCGCCGCGGAACTTTCGTATGCCAACGGCAACATCGGAGAAACCTTGCTCAAGCCCGAGGTCCTTCCGCTCGTCCGCCAGCAACTGGACGCCTTACAAAGTATGGGTGTGCAGGGCGTGGTGGTCGCCGTCTCCGTCCCGCTCCTGCAGCCGGATTATCCACGCTCCGAAGAATACCTGGAGTTTTTCAAACAGGTGGCAGAAGAAGTCCACGCGCGCGGCATGGTCCTGTTGGTTGAAAGCGGACCGATCTTTTCCGGCACCCTCTTTTCGCCGGTCAGCGTGGACTGGTCGGATTATGACAAAGCATCTTTCCTTCAGGCGCGCCAGGACCAACTAGTTACGATTGCCAACGAAATCAAACCGGATCACCTGCAAATCGCCAACGAACCCTCCACCATGGCGATGTTGACAGGGTTTGAATACTCGTCTGAAGAGTATCTGGATTTCATAGAAACTACCTTGGAGATGATAGACAAATCCACTGGCATCCTGCTCGGGGCAGGGGCCGGGACCTGGGAAGACCCAGCCTATCTGGACGGACTGATGGAGATCGCAGGCCTTGACTTCATAGACATCCATATCTATCCGATTGGTCGAGACGGTAATCTTTTACAACAGGCCAGCGAGGCAGCCCGACTGGCTCACGCCAATGGGAAGAGGGTTACTATCAGCGAGTCCTGGCTCTACAAAGTGGATTCGGCCGAACTGGGCGAGTTGGGCGGCGAGTTTGAAATGATCTACAGCCGCGATGCCTGGTCCTTCTTCGAACCGCTGGACGAGAAATTTATCCGCGCCCTGACGCTCATGGCACGCGCAGACGAGATCGAATTTGTCTCGTTTTTCTGGACAAGGAACTTCTTTACCTACCTGGATTATGACCAATACCGCACCCTGTCGGCCCCGGAGATCAACCGCGCGATTAACCAGGCCTCCATCGCTGCGACCGAAAGCGGGGCACTCAGCCCGTTGGGCAAATTTTTCAAGGCCTGGATAAGCGAACAGAGCAAATGAATACTTTCCGAAAACGCATCCGCCAGTCCATTGCTGACCCGAATCTGCAAATTGCTCTGGATAATAACGCCCAGCGCCGCAAGGTCGGGCGTCTATCCGCTTTTGCTTCCCTGCCCGACCACCAGGAACG
Source organism: Chloroflexota bacterium (assembly GCA_016208355.1). Lineage (GTDB taxonomy): Bacteria > Chloroflexota > Anaerolineae > Anaerolineales > Villigracilaceae > UBA877. Next base: position 9,635 of record JACQYE010000131.1, read on the forward strand.
CCGCCTCCGCGCCCATGCTGTCAAGGCAGATGTGGTGGCGCATCTTGACGAATATCTCGCCCGTTTCATCGAAAAAGTATCCGCCAACGGAATCACTGTCCACCGCGCCAAAGACGCGGACGAAGCAGTGAAAATCGTCTTGGATATATGCGACACAGTAGGGGCGGATCGCGATCCGCCCCTACTCATCGCCAAATCGAAATCCATGGTCAGCGAAGAAATCAACCTCAACCACGCCCTCGAGTCCAACGGGATTCGCGTTGTGGAGACAGACCTGGGCGAATACATCGTCCAGTTGCGCGGCGAGCGTCCCAGTCATATCATCACGCCCGCCGTCCACCTGCGACGCGGCGACGTGGGCAAACTCTTTGAGGAAAAACTCGGCCTGCCTTATACCGAAGACATCCCTGTGCTCACCGGTACTGCCCGCAAGGTCCTGCGCGAAGTCTTTCTCACCGCCGACATCGGCCTCTCCGGCGTCAACTTTGGCGTGGCCGAGACTGGCATGCTCTGCATCGTCACCAACGAGGGCAACGGGCGCATGGTCACCACCCTGCCACCCGTCCACATTGCCCTGATGGGCATCGAGCGCCTTGTCCCCACGCTGGACGATCTCGCCCTCTTCCTCTCGCTCCTGCCGCGCTCGGCCACCGGCCAGAAACTCAGCGTCTACACCAGCCTGATCAATTCTCCGCTCAATCGTCAGGCGCGCCACCTGATCCTGCTCGACAACGGGCGCGCCGCCCTGCGCAACTCGCCCCTGGCTGAATCCCTCTTTTGTATCCGCTGCGGCGCCTGCCTCAATGCCTGTCCGGTCTTCCGCGAACTGGGCGGCCACGCCTACGGCAGCATTTACCCCGGGCCGATTGGCTCGGTCATCTCCAGCGGACTCGTTGACCCGAAGTTTGCCTATCTCGCCCAGGCCTCGTCCCTGTGCGGCGCATGCCGTGACGCTTGTCCGGTGGATATTGACCTGCCGGCGATGCTGCTGCGTGTGCGCGCAGGGGGAACGCCAATGGAAAAGAACGAAAAACAAGAAGAAGGGGTCGGTACGCCTGCCCCGGTCAAACTTGGACTCCGGCTGTATGACCGTATCACCCGCTCCCCCCGCCTTTTTTCGCTGGCGCAACGGACCCTGGGCCTGCTCCCGTTGCCGGAATGGATACGCCTCCCGGCTCTCACCGGCTGGGGCCTGAGCAAGGATTTCCCGCGCCTGGCGAGGCGGCCGTTCCGGGCGAGGTGGAAGAACATCAAGCAGGGTATTGGAGAAGAAGGCAACCAGGTAATTGCGCCGCCAGAAGAAAAACTATCCATTGATCCTCTGATACCCCAATCCCTGATTACCCGGTTCACAGACGAACTCGCTTTGCTCGGCGGAAAAGTTTACCAAATGAAAGAAAAAGACCTGCCTGGAAAACTGGCCGGGTTCCTGGCAAGCAAAAATATAGAGCGCGTCTGCGTGGACGATACCGGAGCGGAATTGGTAACAAATATCTCGTCAACGCGTGAGACAGACCCCACTGTCCGCTGCGGCGTTACGGGCGCGATGTGCGGCATCGCCGAGACCGGGTCGCTGCTGCTCGTCAGCGGGGCCGGTCAGACGCTGACTGCCTCGTTGCTGCCGGAGGTCCACGTGGCCGTGCTGAAAACCTCCCGGCTGGTGCCCAGCCTCGCCGACGCGCTGGGCAGGCCCGAGGTCCGCAACGCTACTGCCGGGGTCATCGTCACCGGTCCAAGCCGCACCGCCGATATCGAAATGACCCTGACCATCGGTGTCCATGGCCCGGGTGAACTGCACGTCTTTTTGATTGACGATTCGGAGACCGTCTGATAAAATCTCGCCCGCATTCGCAATTGCCCCCATCGTCTAGTGGCCCAGGACGGGGCCCTCTCAAGGCCCAAACAGCGGTTCGAGTCCGCTTGGGGGCACAGAAGAATCCGCCTTTCAAGGCGGATTCTTCTTATGTTGCGCTTCCGCTCCATCTACGCGCTTGCCCCCCACTTGATGAAAAAAAACAATCCCGCCCAGGCCACCGCTGCCGGCAAGGTTCCAAAGGAAATGAAGACGACCCGCGCATCGAGCGCGGACAATTGTTCCTGAATCTGGCACAACTGTGCCACATGCTCCTGGCAGGGCAGTCAACCCAGGTGCCTAAGAACAACCAGGAGTATGTTCTGACCACTTCGCAGAATCTCATACAAGGAGAAGGGGGTTCCCTCCACAGTTTGGAGGATGAAATTGGGAGCAGTATCTCCAATCTTGAATTGAGTCCTAAATATTCTCTCGATAATCACAAATTATGATTTGTCATTGGTGAAAGATCTTTTCACCAGCCCGGATGGGCACATTCAAGCGATTCTCAAAAGGGGTAAGTGGGCAGGACCAATGGTCGCTATAAGCACAATACGGGTTGTATGCAAGGTTGAAGTCCACAACAAACCTCCCGCCGCCCAACGGCTCAGGTTCGATGTATCGTCCAGCCGGGTAAGTCTCTTGCCCTGCCAGGCTGTCCACGAAAGGCAGGAAGTAGCCCGTTTCATTCTCGTAGATCGTCAATTCGACGGGGCGGGATTCCACATCGAATGAGAACCGTCCCAATCGCCGGTAGCGCTGGGTCCCGCCTGAACTAGTCGGGATCTCGATCACCTCCTCGCCAGGTATTTCCTTTACCTGGATCTCGAGACGCAGGGCAGGATTCTCAGGGAAATATCGCAATCCTTGGAAGCCTGACCTGTCTGCAGGACCGAGCGGACTGTCCGGGTCGCGGGCAAAGAATTCATCCTTTTCCTTGCGGAATAGTCCCAATGGATTCATGATTCAACTGTTCTCCTGTAAGTACTGTCGGATCATCAATGCCGCCGTAGCGCCTTCCCCGGCGGCAGAGGCGGCCTGCTTGGTCGAACCGGCGCGCACATCCCCGGCGGCAAAAAGCCCTGGCACACTGGTCATCAGGCTCTGGTTGGTTTGGACGAAACCCCAGTGGTCCACCTCGGCCAGATCCTTGACCAGGCCGCTATTGGGGGTCAGGCCGATGAAGACGAAAACGCCGTCGTACTGCCACTCCTTGAGCTCCCCGTTGGCCCGATCCTCAACCAGGACCGAATCCAGCCGCCCATCGCGCAGGCGGTATTCCCGAACAGCGTGGTTGGCCGTCACAGACATGTTCTCCTTGCCGGCCACCTTCTGCTGCAGGATCTGGCTGGCCTTGACCTGTGGCATGGACTCGACAATGTCCACCCGGGAGGCGAAACGGGTCAGGAAGAGTCCCTCCTCAAATCCCGAGTTGCCGCCACCGATCACCAACACTTTTTTATCCTTGTAGAAGGCGCCGTCGCAGGTGGCGCAGAAATGCACGTTGACACCGATCAGTTCCTCCTCGCCGGGGATGTCCATCCGCCGGTAGCGCGCCCCGCTGGCAAGCAGAACCGCCCGGGCGCAGTAAGTTCCCCCGCCTGCCGTGGAAACATTGAAATATCGACCCTGGCGGGAGATTCCGGTGACATCCTGGGCTTGAAGGATCTCCACTCCAAAGCGCCTCGCCTGGCGGCCCAGCCGCTCGGCGAATTCCGCGCCAGGGATGCCCTCGTCGAAGCCGGGGAAGTTATCCAGGGTCTGGGTCACACCTGCCTGCCCGCCCAGGCCAGCCTTTTCAATGACAAGCGTGCTCACGCCCTCACGTGCCAGGTACAGGGCTGCTGTCAGCCCGGAAGGACCGCCTCCAATGAGGATGGCATCGTAAGATTCCTGGCTGGCTTTGGTCTGCAAGCCCAGTTTTTCCGCCAGTTCGGCATTCGACGGTTCACTCAGGATGGAGCCGTCCGGAAAAACGATGGTCGGGATGATCCGCATCCCGCCGTTGACCTTCTCGACAAAAGCCATACCCTGTGGATCCTGCTCGATGTCGATATTGGTATACTGAATGCGGTGATCTGCAAAAAAACGCTTCGCTCGCTTGCAGTCCGGACACCAAACCGTGCTGTAGACAGTGATCTGATCGCTCATATATACTCGTTTCTCTGTTATGGAATAGACGGTCTCTGGCGCGAGAATCTTACTTTGCGGCTGTCCGCCGGTTATCCATGAGGGCACTGACGCTCGACAGGGTGGAGACAAGATAAGGGACCAGCGCCGTCAGGGCGATTTTCAACAGGCGATCTGCATCCACTTCCCCGGCGAGGATCGCACTTCCGTGATTGATGGCAATCAAAATTGCTCCAACAACCAGGGAAGTCAGGACAGCCCGGCGTATGATCGATTTAGTGAAACACAAAGACAGCCATTCTTTCATCTCTCATTCCTTTTATAATTCGTTTGTCTTGCAACGACAGAAAACCTACCCGGAGGCATGTACATGGATGACATCCAGACCCGCTACAACTACGACAGTTTCGTGCCTGAGAAATTTGAACAATGGCTCAATTTCGATGCCAGCCCGAAGGTTGGCGCGCTTGCGCCGGAATTTCCTCTGTGGCAGCTGGACCAGACGCCCGTTTCTCTGCACACAATAGTGGCACAGCATCAATACACGATGATCGAATTTGGCTCCTTTACCTGACCCTACTGCGGGATGGCGTCGCCATCCATGAATGTGATCGCTGAAAAATATTCTTCCAACGACGTTGGCGCTTACTTTCTTTACACGCATGAAGCCCATCCCGGCGAGCATATGCCTCATTTGACTTCGCTCGAGCAGAAATTTTCCCATGCCGCCAAGCTGCGTGATATTCTTGGCGTGACGCGTCCCATCCTGGTGGATGCACTCGATGGCGCCTGTCATCGTGCCTTTGGTTCGATGCCCAACATGACCTGGATTTTCAACCGCTCTGGCTTGATCCTGTACAAGTCCGACTGGACGGATGCGCACAGCGTGGAAAATGCGCTTATCTATTTCCTCGAAGTGCTGCAGCGCCGGCAGGCTGGCGAGCGCCTGGCGCCTTTTCACGTTGAACGGATGGATTATCGCAACCAGGACCGCCAAAAATTCTACCAAGGCCTGGAACGCAACGGTCCAAAAGCGGTGACGGAATTTCGTAACGCATTCCCTGACGGATGAGGAACAGGTCTTTATACACGGATGATGGCATTTTCACCAAACAAGGGCGGGATGTGCAGCCCAAATGCGATCTGATATAACTCTGTCGGAACGCCGATGTCAGCCAGGTAGAGTTCGCCAACGTACTGACTGGCAGCGGGGGCGAGTAACCCGGTCTTTGGCAGCGCCAGGGTCAGGGTCGCGGTAGCGTGGATCGTTGGATCATAAGCAGTGCCGCTGGTCGTATCCAGGCTGGATGGCACATCGAGCGCCAACACCGGAGCGGGCTGTTGGTTCGCCCAACGGATCAGACCCGCAACTGGCGACCTGGGGTCGCCGGAAATGCCGTAGCCGAGCAACGCGTCCAGGACCAGGTCAGCAGGTTCGAGGTCGGCACCGCTCCGGTCCAGTCCCAGAGATTCCAAGATCGCCCACTGCTTCGCTGGAACTTCCTTCAAGCGGGCAGGATCAGAGGCCAGTCTTATCCGCACGTCCGCACCCCAGTTGTGCAAGTGGCGGGCTGCGACCATGCCTCCGCCGCCGTTATTACCCGGCCCGCACAGAACGATGACAACCTTCCCGGCCGCGTTCCCGCCCAGCATACGCCGGGCAAATTCCGCCAGGGCGCGCCCGGCGTTCTCCATCATTTGGAGCAGGGAGATGCCATATGTCTCGATCATCAGCTGGTCCACTTCACGCATCTGGTCGGTTGTAAGAGATGGTATTTCCATAGGTTCATTATGATATAAAAAATGAGCCGGGGGGAGGAGAAGCCCCGGCTCAAGGGTAAAGAGTGCCTAGATGAGTGCGTAGACCAGGGCAACAACCAGGCCAAAGATCATGTGACCCATCAGACCGCCGATGAAGGCTTTCACCCCGCCACCGTTGCCAGTCATGTACAGGCCGGGGGCCTTGACCGACCCGGAACGGATACCAACATGCAGCATGGGAATCATGGCCATGATGACGCCGACAATCAGCCAATGGGCCGCACCGAAGACCAGGCCGTAGAGCCATGTGGCCGCGCCGATGCCCTTCGACCATAGGAAGGCGTAAACCAGCGCAAAGATCACACCCATCATCAGGTGCATCATCCAGCCCAAAACCGGGATGCCTTTCTTGCTGAACATCGTGCTGAGCATGCCGACAATGTCCATCTTGGGAAATCCCATTTTGGGGGCGAGTGCCATCACCATGGACATTACCAGGGTGGCGACCAAACCAGCGACAATTGCAGAAAGTGCGTTCATTTTCGATCTCCTTTTTAATTGATTGAGGGCAGGCGCCCTTTCACCTGATAAGATGCGGCCAGCGCAACATTTCTTACCCTGACGGGTACACGTACCTTCCATCGGATATAATCATGCTACGATGTCCGAACGCGATAACCAGACTTGGATCCACGATCTTCAAACCCCCGGCCCGGAACGGGAGGCCGCCCTGTCTGACTTGCATGCCACCCTGCTGCGGGTCCTGCCGCGTGGTCTCACCCGCTGGGTCTCTCCCAACGACCCGGCGCTCGAGGCCTTGGTCGAGGATGTGATCCAAGAGACCCTGCTGCGGGTGATGGACAAACTGGACACTTTCGAGGGTCGCAGTCAGTTTACCACCTGGGTCTATACGGTCGCAGTGCGGATTGCCTTGACCGAACTCCGGCGCGAACGGTGGAAGGACATTTCGTTGGACGAAATGACCGAGGCGGACAGCAAGGACTTAGAACCCGAATTTGTATCCGAACCAGGCCCCGGACCAGAAGCCGTGGCCCAAAGGAACGACGCGTTGCAGCGCCTCAACCGCATCCTGTCTGAAGAACTGACCGACAAGCAGCGCCAGGCCCTGACCGCCGTCGGCGTAAAAGGAATTCCCCTGGAAGAGGTCGCCCGGCGGATGGGTACCAACCGCAATGCCCTGTACAAACTGATGCACGATGCCCGCCTGCGCCTGAAACACCGTCTCGAGCATGAAGGCCTGCCGATCAACGAACTGCTGGACATGTTCAACGGGTAAGAATCACGTCTCTCGTGGCATCCAAGAGTTGATATGAAAACTTTCTTTGACCTATTCAAGCGCCGCCCTAAAAAAACGCAAAAGAATGATCCAGCCATGCAGATGCTGCTACGGTCGGTGGCCATGACCAACGAGAAAGAACTGACCTGCGATGAAGTTTTCGCTTTGCTGGACCAGTTTGCGGAGATGGTAAAGCGCGGCGAGGATGCGGCTGGATTCATGCCGCTGGTTCAAAAACACCTGACAATGTGTCCCGACTGCCGGGAGGAGTACGAGACTTTGCTGAGAATATTGGATGGCCCTGCAGAATAGAGGACCCGGCGCCAAGAATGCGCCGGGTTCTTTTTTTAGAGCAGCTTATACCTTACCGTTCAGACCCCAATCATATGGTTTATAGGAGAATTTCACGCGCTCGCGTTGGGATGCTAGCCAATCCTTCTTTCCTTCATCGCTGAGATGTGCCAGGAGGAAATCGAGCGTCCCCCCGCGACCGCCAAAATCGCTGGCGAACCATTTGAATATCGAGGAGATGCGGAGTTCCATCCTGTGCGGCAGGAGTTCGACATCTTCGGCAACAAAGCTGCGTGTCGCCAAGTCGAGCTGCCCTTCATTCTTTTCAGGCAGATACGTCCGGATGGGCGGGCAGGATCGACTAGCGCAGTTCAGCGCAAAATGAATGCGCGGCTCGAACGGCTCGATCACCCAGCCGAGACGCGGATCATCCGAGCGGAATTGAGGATAAAAGAAATATGGATGGCCGCGATTGAGGCGCAGGATGCCATGCTCGATATCGTCCGCGCTGACGCGCTGTCCTCCGACGATGTAAGCCGCATTGCGGAAGAATCCAACCCCGGCCAGTCGTTCCGAAACGCTGCGTTCCACATTCAAGGAAATAACTGCATCCAGGATGAGCGTATTGTACATATTGATCCAGAAGGCCAGCCTTGCTTCGCGGTTCAGCAGGGAAGCAGGATCGAAAGTCTGTAAAGCTGCCGCCGTATTTTGGAAATCCGCATAGGAAGGGCTGGTCTTTAGAGCGGCATAATTCACCTGCCCATAGCTGACCAGAAACCGGGCAAGCAGATCCTGGAGAGTGATTCGCAGAACAAGGGCAAGATCCTCCGGCGAACCAGTTGTTCGAGACGGGGGTTGGTTGAGAGCAGGTATGCTCTTTACGCCGGTAAGAGTATCCAGAGCGCGATTACGAAGCGATATTGCAAGGTTATTATTCATGGTATTCGTTGGATGACTTGAAGAAATAGTTTCTTACCTGGGTCTGCCCACCCAAAAATACCCTCTCAACTTCTATTATCCGTAAATACAGCCTCCCCTTGGGGGCACTGGAAGACAGCCTCAATCTGTTCGATGCAATACACCCTCGTTGAGGGTGTATTTGTTTTTGTCCAATTTCCCTGTTGTCTGATTTCAGCAACACACCAAGGGTCAGCCATGAACGGTTGACAAGCAAGAAGATATTACAGAGGTCCGGGGAGAAATCGGGAACGAGAATGCGCACCAATCGCCGCGTTCTTTTATGGATTCTTGCGGTCCTATCCTTCGAGGTTTTTCCAACGTGATATAATTTGGACAATATTGCTCCGATATGGACACCCAACACGGTTATCTGGTCCTGGCAGATATTTCGGGCTACACTTCCTACGTCGCGGCTACCGAACTTGAGCACTCGCATCAAATTCTGTCTGAGTTGCTCGGGCTCCTTGTCAGTCGTTTCGAGTCGTTGCTCACCATTCACAAACTCGAAGGCGATGCGATTTTTGCATATGCAACAGAGGCGGAGGTCCAGCGCGGCGAGACCTTGTTGGAGTTTCTTGAGTCTGTTTATGTGGCGTTCCGGGACAAGCGGTCATCCATGCAACGCGCAACCACTTGTACCTGTAAGGCATGTCGGAACATCTCTGCTCTCGATCTGAAATTCATTGCTCATCACGGCGATTTTGTTGTTCAGCAAGTTGCAGATCGGCTGGAACTGGTCGGTACGGATGTGAACATGCTTCACCGCCTTGCGAAAAACCACGTTTCCGAGGCCACGGGTTGGAATGCCTATCTGATGTTCACAGAACAGTGCCTCGCGCACATGAAGATGAACCTGGAGAATACACATGCCCAGGTTGAGTCGTATGAATATCTCGGTGATGTGCACACCTACACCTTGGGTCTACACCATCGCTATGAGGAGATTGCCAATACCCGCCGGATCTTCGTAAGCGATCAGGAGGCCGACCTTGTCCTGCACATCAACTTCCCGGCGCCTCCACACGTGACATGGGAATGGCTGCAAGACCCTGTTAAGCGCAACCTTTGGAACGGTCATGTCCATTGGTCGAGCGGTGACAGGCCCAACGGTCGAACGGGCAGCGGAGCCAGCAACCACTGCGCACATGGGGGCGGTGTCAGCACGGAGGTCATTGTTGACTGGCATCCGTTTGAATACTCAACAACCGAGTCCTACGAAAAAGGGAAGAAGATGTTCAGTGAGACTATCCGCCTCGAGCCATTGCCAGAGGGTGGGACGCGCCTGCATGATATGGTCCAGCTTCACTTCCCGCTACCAGGATTCTTGCGACGCATCCTTGCGAGGCATATCTTTCTCCGGGTTCACAAGTTCGACCGGTTGCTGACGGACGCAGCCCGCCTGGCAGGGGAATGGTACACAGTTGCCTTAGCGGCAGAATAAATCCGTGAAGTCACCTCGTTGTGGTACAATTAAGACAAAATTACTCCAAATTTAGCCAGCCAACATGGACAAAGCAGTATGCGCTATTGCTCAAACGTAGTTCCAACTCAATGATTTCAAGATAACAAACTTTGCTGTGCTATCACTGGACACAATCGCATATCCTGGCGGCGAGAGAGGTTAACGTGTTCGAGAAAGAATTGGCCGACGAAGTCTGGTATTGGTATCTGACGGGGAAATGGCGTGTCCCGCCTCCGCCTGAAATCGTGCGTAAACTTGCAATCAAACAAAAAATCTATAGCCTGCTTCCCAGCAACCCGCACTGCCTCGAATGCGGTGTGCCGATGGCGGGCCTGGGGGGCATCCTTTTGCGTCCCCTGGGATCTGCGCCGGCCACCTTCAGTCCAAAATTTTGCAGCGACTGTGAAAAGTTTGCACGCAAATACGAGAGCGGCGCAGAGGTGGAGCTCTCCATGCTATTTGCGGACGTACGCGGCTCGACCCCGCTGGCTGAATCCACCCCCGCCAAAGAGTTCAAGAGCCTGATCCAGCGTTTTTACAGGGAGACCAGCCACGTGCTGGTTCATTTCAATTCCATGGTCAATCGCTTGATGGGAGATCAGGTCAGCGCCCTCTTCGTACCTCACTTCGCAGGCAACGACCATGCCAAAGTTGCTATTGAAGCCGCACAGGAAGTGTTGAACGTGACCGGGCATGGCAGAGCGGAAGGCCCATGGGTTCCCGTTGGTGTCGGTGTGCATACGGGATTGGCATACGTTGGCGCGGTGGGCTCAGCGGACGGGGTCAATGAGATAGCAGTCTTGGGCAGTGCGGCGAATTTATGTGCGCGGCTTTCATCCCAGGCGGCGACGGGTGAAATACTTGTCAGCCAGGAGGCGGCCGATTCCGCAGGTCTCGACCAAAGCAGTTTCGAACAACGCATTCTCGAATTGAAAGGCATCGGGCATTCCGTTCCAGTGTCGGTCCTCCAGACGGTCGCCACTGCCTGATTCTTCCCAAAAAGAAATGACCTAAGTTCTTTGTGGTTGAAATTCTGTTTGCACGTTTGAGGTGATTCCATGGCAAACCCGGTAATCCTAACAATTGACGATGACACAGCAGTCTTGAACGCGATCGAACGCGACCTGCGAAAAAAATTCGGCCGCGAGTACCGCGTGGTCAAGGCCAATTCGGGCGCAGCAGGGCTGGAGGCGCTTCACCAACTGCAGGCGCGTAATGAATCCGTGGCGTTATTCCTGACCGATCAACGGATGCCGCAGATGACAGGTCTGCAATTCCTCGAAGCGGCTCGCGGAATATATCCGGAGGCGAAACGGATTTTACTTACGGCTTACGCAGACACCGAAGTAGCGATTTCCTCTATAAACAAGTTACTCTTGGATTATTACCTGATGAAACCGTGGGACCCGCCGGAAGACAATTTATATCCAGTTCTTGAAGACCTGCTCGATGATTGGCGCGGCAATGTGAAATTGCCGTTCGAGGGCATCCGCGTGGCAGGCGCATTATGGTCGCCGCGTTCTCATGAGGTGAAGGACTTCTTCGCCCGCCACCAGATTGCTTATCAGTGGCTGGATGTTGATCGAGATGCGCAAGTCCGTTCCCTCGTGGAAAGCCAGTCGGATGGTAAGTTGAGACTGCCGGTGGTTTTTTACCCCGACGGTTCCGCGCTGGTAGAGCCGGAGATACGCGACTTGGCCAACAAGAGCGGACTTCAAACCAAAGCCTCTTCGCCGTTCTACGACCTTGTCATCGTGGGCGCAGGGCCTGCCGGGCTGGCTGCAGCGGTCTATGCCGCTTCGAGCGGAATCCGCTGCCTGGTCCTCGAAAAAAAGGCCCCCGGCGGGCAGGCAGGCAACAGCCCGAAGATCGAAAATTACCTCGGTTTCCCCAACGGGGTCTCGGGCATGGACCTGGCGCGCCGCGCCGTGACCCAGGCCAAACGTTTTGGCGCGGAGATCATTTCGGTGCAATCCGCAACACGCGTGCACGTGCAGGATAATTATCGCCTTATCACACTTTCGGATGGTTCAGAAATCACGTGCAAAGCGGTTCTAATCGCCACCGGCGCCTCCTTTCGCAGGCTGGAGATCCCTGGCATTGAGGAGTTAACTGGAGCGGGGGTCTATTATGGCGCGGCTTACACAGAGGCAGCGTATTACAAAGATAAACCTATCTTTGTTGTCGGCGGTGCAAACTCGGCCGGGCAGGGCGCCATGTTTCTCAGCCGGTTTGCCAGTAAAGTGACCATGGTCATCCGCCGCGATACGCAATGGTCTTCGCAATATCTCGTTGACGGTTTGGCGTCCAACCAAAAGATAGAGCGGCTGTTCAACACAGAGGTGGTGGCAGTGCGCGGTAAGCCTGGTAATCTCGAGGAAATTGAGGTGTTGAATAACCTGACTAATCAAAAACAGACCTTGCCAGGCGCGGCGATATTCATCTTTATCGGCGCAAAGCCTCAAAACGATATTGTCAAAGAATTGGTGACACTCGATGAACATGGCTTTGTCCTCACCGGGCGCGATCTTATGCAAAACGGCAATCGTCCAGCAGGCTGGCCGCTCGACCGCGATCCGCTCATGCTCGAGACGAGTGTACCCGGCATCTTCGCCGCAGGTGACGTCCGCCTCGGGACGAACCATCGTGTAGCAACAGCTGCCGGGGAGGGTGGCATTGCCATCGCCGCGATTGAATCCTACCTCGGCACCTTATGAACAAAGATTTCCTGCGCCGCTCGGAGTTGTTTGCCGGTCTGCCGGATGCTGATCTTGACTGGCTCCTAGAACAGGCGGATTCATTCTCGCTTGCCGCGGGCGAGGTGTTGCTCGAGGAAGGTATGCCGGGCGATGCGGCTTTCATCGTCATAGACGGCGAACTCGAGGTCAAAAAAAAGTCAGACACACAAAATATTCTCATCGCAATACGCGCGCCCGGCGAAGTAATCGGTGAGATGGCCCTGCTCGACCATGCACCGCGCATGGCAACTGTGCGCGCAGTCCGCCCCAGCCGTCTGCTGAAAATTCGTGGGGACACCTTCCAGCAATTGCTCTCGCAAAAACCTTCCGCTGCGCTCGCAATCCTGCATACCGTGAGTAAACGCCTTCGTCAAAATGAAGCTATTCTTCGCCAGAGCGAGAAAATGGCCGCCCTCGGGACCCTGACGGCCGGTCTGGCGCACGAATTGAACAACCCCGTCGCGGCTGTCCGCCGCAGTGTGGACCAATTGCGCTCGGCGCTGGCCGGCTGGGCGAAAACCTCGATTGACCTCGACCGCTGCACCCTCACGGCCAAACAAATTAGTGTCATAAACGACCTCAAGATTGCCATTGAGGCTCGTCCCGCGCCGGACCTCGAGCCAGATCCGCTGCTTCAAAGCGACCGTGAAGCCAGCCTGCAGTCCTGGTTGGAGACGATCGGCCTCGAGGATGCCTGGGAACTTTCACCAACCCTCGTCTCCTGCAGTTGGGAACTCGATTCGCTCCAAAAACTTGAGGCCAGTTTTGACCTTGAAACCCTTCCTCTGGTAGTGAAATGGCTGGCCGCGGGTTGCGCGGTCTATTCCCTGCTCGACGAGACCCGTATGGCTTCAGAACGCGTTTCAGAGATTGTCAGGTCCGTAAAAGCCTATTCCTACCTCGATCAGGCTCCAATCCAGGAGGTTGACGTGCATGAGGGGTTGGAAAATACGCTTGTCATCCTGCGACACAAAACCAAGGAAGGCGTCAAGATCAAGCGCGAATATGACACCAGCCTGCCGCACATCGAAGCCCATGGGAGTGAACTCAATCAGGTGTGGACCAATATCATTGATAATGCTATTGACGCTATGGACGGAAAAGGCGAACTCACACTGCGAACATACCCAAACGATGGAAAAATAGTCGTGGAAATCGAAGATGCCGGTTGTGGTATCCCGACGGAAATCCAGGATCGAATCTTCGAGCCTTTCTATACTACCAAACCTCCGGGCAAGGGCACCGGGCTGGGGCTGCATATCGCGTACACCATCATCAATAACCACTATGGGCAAATAAACGTCACATCCAAACCTGGGATGACGCGTTTTCAGGTGGCATTGCCCGTCCAATTGCCGCGCTGAGTGAGGAGATTATGGCGATTCAAAATGACCGCGAATTGAAAGATATTCTTACATCTGTAAAAACGATTGCAAGCGTTGGCGCTTCATCCAATCCTGAGAAGCCGAGTTATGGGGTCGTCGTCTATCTGATAGAACGTGGTTACCATGTAATCCCAGTCAACCCGGCTGCTTTTGAAATCCTGGGCGAGAAGTCCTATCCCGATCTGGCATCAATCCCCGAAAGAGTGGACGTGGTGCAGGTCTTTCGCCGCCCCGAGGATGTGCCGCCAGTTGTTGACGCGGCAATCCAGATTGGCGCGAAAGTTGTTTGGATGCAGGAGGGAATTATCAATGAAGATGCCGCCTCAAAGGGGGAGGCCGCCGGGCTGAAAGTGGTGATGGACAAGTGCATGATGAAAGTGCACAAGCGATTGTTCGGCATGTATTGATTTCTTTCTTCATCCTGTAAAAAACCACCCTGGCGGGTGGCTTATAAGAATCAGCGCCGACTTTCCAGAGGGCTTGCAGGCAATGCCGCGCGGTGACAAAGCGTTCATCCTTGGTGACGGCCAACAAAGCAGGGAAATCCTTGAGCATCCTGTTTTCAGGGTCGCTTTTGGCTAGGTTGCAAAGCACCTGGGCTGCAATTGCCCTCACATGGTTATCTTCGTGACGCAGGCTTGCCACCATCTCAGCCCATACATCGTAAGCCCAGTCAACAGGTTTGTCCGTTAACTCGATAACATAGAAAAAGGCTTTGTTTTGCAATTCTCTGTCTCTAGAGCGAAGGTTCTGCAGGTTCGTTCGTGTGGCTTGGTCCATAAACGCCTCTTTCAATGGGTGGAAAATCGGCGGGTTGCGCGCGCCCGTGCCTTGGCGGCTTCCTCTGCACGGTCTTTGGGTGGTGCGTTCGTCTCGAGCGTTCTAAGCAGGTCGCCAGAGATTGACGCAATCGCATCAACGGCCGCAAGAAAAGCCGCTTCGTTGGCCCTGGATGGATTGTTGAAGCCGCTCACCTTACGCACAAACTGTAAGGAGGCTGCACGAATCTCTGCTTCGGTGGCAGGCGGCTCGAAATTGAAGAGAGGTTTGATGTTTTTACACATTCGTGCTTCTCTTTCTTCCTGGCGGAGACAACAAAAGGTCAGTTTCCTATTACCTAACCGCCAGCCATGGCTCCGACAATCCGAAATGGCTCTGTTCCCGTCGCGATTGCATCGGGCAGCAGGGCGTCTAGCGGTTGAAGGGACAAATCTTCCCCACAGGCGAAGAACCGAAGGAAGGGGCGGCGCTGTCCTGTGACCTGATCACGGATCGTCCCGCGCAACATCGGATACCGGGTTTCCAATGTGTCCAGAACTGAGCCAAGCGTTGTCGGTCCTTCTACCTGAAGTTCAACCTCTTTGCTGACTTGCGCCAGTATGCGAAGATGGAACGGGAGCAGGACGCGGATCATGGCAAGGTCTGGACTTCAACGGACAATACAGCGGGAAGATCATGGACGATGGGCGTCCAAGTGTCTCCAGAATCGGCGGAGGCGTACACCTGCCCGCCCGTGGTGCCGAAGTAGACTCCACACGGATCGAACGAGTCAACTGCCAGCGCGCTACGCAAGACATTAACGTAGCAATCGCGTTGTGGCAGCCCTTTCGTGAGCGCCTCCCACTCATTCCCGCCCGTGCGACTGCGGTACACACGCAGCTTGCCATCGGGCGGATAATGCTCCGAGTCGCTCTTGATCGGGACAACATAAATGGTTTCCGGCTCGTGCGCGTGCACAGCAATTGGAAATCCGAAGTCACTCGGCAAGTTGCCGCTGACCTCGTGCCACGAATCACCCGCGTCGTCGCTGCGCATGACATCCCAATGTTTCTGCATGAACAGCACGCCCGGACGCGATGGGTGCATCGCAATGTTGTGAACGCAGTGGCCCACCTCGGCAGCCGCGTCAGGGAGTTCGTAATTGGACTTCAAGCCATTATTCACCGGCCGCCATGTCTGGCCAACGTCGTCGGTGCGAAACACGCCAGCCGCCGAGATGGCAACAAAAATCCGTTTTGGATCGCTTGGATCGAAAATGATTGTATGCAGGCACATTCCCCCGGCCCCCGGTGACCAGAGATGTCCCTTGGCGTCACGCAGGCCAGGTAGTTCCTGCCACGTCTGTCCGCCATCGGTCGAACGGAACATGGCGGCATCTTCCACCCCTGCGTAGACCGTGTCCGGGCCGGTCAGCGACGGTTCGAGACGCTAGACGCGCTTGAATTCCCAGGGGTGCTGTGTGCCGTCATACCACTGATGGGTGCCGGGGATGCCGTCATAGGCGAACTTGTTACCCACTGGCTCCCAGGTCTGGCCGCCATCGCTGGAGCG
>JACQYE010000134.1 GCA_016208355.1 Chloroflexota bacterium
ACCGCCCCCGCTCCGCTGACCGGCGCGCCGGAAATTGGCGGCTGCCCAATCTTTCCCGCCGATAATTTCTGGAATACCCCGGTGGACAGCCTGCCCGTCCACCTGCTCTCCGACGCTTGGGTGGATAGTATTGGGCGCAGCACCGGCTTCCACATGGACTTCGGCTCCGGCGAATGGGACGGCGGCCCGATTGGCATCCCTTACAACCTGGCTGATGCCTCCGCTTCGTTCTACCCCTTCGACTTCTACTACCCGGACGAATCCGACCCCGGGCCTTATCCCATCCCGGCTGATTACCAGCGCGAGTGGGGCTCCGACCACCACATCCTCGTCATTGACACGTCCACCTGCACGCTCTATGAAATTTTCGACGCCTGGCAGGAACACGGCGCCTGGTATGGCGGTTCCGGCGCGGTCTGGAACCTGACCACCAACGCCCTACGTCCTGCCGGATGGACTTCCGCCGACGCGGCCGGCCTGCCCATCCTACCCGGCCTGGCGCGGTACGACGAGATTGCCGCCGGGGAGATTAACCACGCCTTGCGCTTCACCGCCAGCAATACCAATGGGTACATCTGGCCTGCCCGTCACTTGACCTCAGACGACAACTCCCCCGAAATCCCACCCATGGGAGCGCGCTTCCGCCTGAAATCGGACTTCGACATCAGCCCCTTCCCGCCTGAATTACAGGTGCTCCTGCGCGCCATGCAAGTCTACGGTATCGTCCTGGCCGATAACGGCGCGGACTGGTATGTCAGCGGCGCGCCCGACGAACGCTGGGATAACGAGATGCTCCACCTGCTGGATGTCGTGACTGGCAACGACTTCGAAGCGGTGGACACGTCCGTGCTGATGGTCAACCCGGATTCGGGTCAGGCCGCTCAACCTTAGCCAACCATAATCAAGGAGAACATGCCCAGTTTCCGCAGCCGTCTCATCCAGACCATCATCCGCGACCTCAAGGATGCCTTGCTTTCCAATGTCCCCATCGAGAAACGTCGCAGCCAGGCGGAAGATACCGCCCGGCGCGGCGTGCGCGTGCCGCGCGGCGTAACGACACACTCAATTACAGCCTCCGGCGTTCCTGCGGAGCGGCTTTCGCCCGAGGCCTCCGACCCGCAGCGCGTCCTTCTCTACCTGCACGGCGGCGGCTACGTCATCGGTTCGATTGCCACCCACCGCGGACTGGCCTCCCGCATCGCCATTGCAGCGAAGGCGCGTCTTCTGCTGATTGACTACCGCCTTGCCCCCGAACATCCCTTCCCGGCTGCGCTGGAAGACGCCCTCTCAGCCTACCGCTGGCTGTTGGCTCAGGGCGTTGACCCGCGCCACCTCGCCATCGGCGGCGACTCGGCCGGCGGCGGCCTGACCCTCGCCACCGCCCTGTCGCTGCGTGACCATCAAGAGCCACTCCCCGCTGCGCTCTTCCTGCTTTCCCCCTGGACCGACTTGACCTTCTCCGGCGATTCGATCAAATCCCGCGCCCAGCGTGACCCGGTGCTCTCCATCAACGACAATTGGCTGGAAAATACCTATGCCGGGGACCAGCCGCTCACCCACCCGCTCATCTCGCCGTTGTTCGCCGATCTGACCAGCCTCCCACCCACGATCATCCAAGTCGGAACAGAAGAAATCCTCTATGACGACTCCACCCGTTTGGCGGAAAGAGCCCGCCGCTCTGGAATGGATGCGACCCTGGAAGTCTGGGAAGGGATGTGGCACGTCTTCCAGGGCTTCGCCCCTTACGTACCGGAGGCGGGTCAGGCAATTGGTCAGATCGGTGTGTTTTTGAAAAAGCATATCCCATAAAAGGAGTCCCCATGTCCGCCTATGTGATCGTTGACATCGAAGTTACTGACCCTGCCGGGTACGAAGAATATAAGAAACTCGCCCCCGGCACAATAAAACTCTTCGGCGGGAAATATCTCGCCCGCGGCGGCCCAAACGAGACCCTCGAGGGTGACTGGAAAGCCAATCGGCTGGTTATCCTCGAGTTCGAGAACGCCGAAAAAGCAAAAACCTGGCTGAACTCACCCGAATATGCCCCGGCCCGCCTCCTGCGCCACAAGTACGCCCGCACGAACATGGTTGTCGTCGAAGGCGCATGAACAGGAACCTGGAACAGCCCCTCGCCCTCGGCCGCACCGCTGAACTCTATGCCTGGGACAAAGGCCGGGTGCTCAAACTCTTCCACAACTGGTTCGAACTGGAAAATATCCAATACGAACAGCACATGGCGCAGGCCGTCCATGACAGTGGATTACCTGTCCCCGCCAACACTTTGCGACCCGACCTCCCGCCCCAGCGCCGCAGGCTGGAAAACAAGCTGGGGAGTGCGAACCCTTTACCTGCTTTCCTAAAAACTGCCGCGCTCACCGCCCTCGAAGCCCTGCCTGATGGCGACCGCATCTGCCATGGCGACTTCCACCCCGGCAACATCCTGCTGACCCCCGCCCGCGCCGTGGTGATTGACTGGATTGACGCCTCGCTCGGCAATCCTCTGGCCGACGTGGCACGCACGACGATCATCGCCCTGGGCGCGGCGGCCAGCTCCCAGATCCCAGACCGGGCAATGAAGTCTTTTGTCAAATTGTTCCACTCCATTTACCTGCGACATTACTTCCAACTGCGCCCGGGCGGCGAAGCCGAATACCGTCGCTGGTTGCCGGTGGTGGCCGCGGCGCGTTTGAGCGAGAACATACAGGAATTGGAAACATGGCTGGTGGGGCAGGCAAGAAAAAGCCTTTGAAATCAAGACTTCCCTGGCAAGCATCCTCCCGCAGGTTCAACACCTGCGGGAGGATTAATTACTCCTATGGAAGCTGGGCGCAGTGCTATAATTCTTAACAGGCTCTCGTTAATTCGGCTGCCGTAGCCTAATCGCGACTTTGGCCGCCCGTTGCTGGCTCCAATTTTGAATCGACTGTAGGACAAATGGGTTGTGTAAAAGAGGTGCAGTTCAATGACTGAGCGAGTGCTTGTCTGGGATGGATGCAGAAATATTCGCGATCTCGGCGGCCTGAGGACTTCCGATGGCCGCATCACTCGTTGGAGAGCCGTTGTCCGCTCGGATACTCCGGCCAGGCTCACCGCCGCCGGATGGTCAGCGGTATATGACTATGGCATCCGCACTATCATTTCGCTCCGCACGGATGGCATGCAGGAAGACGCACTCAACTTTACGTCGCCGTATCCCGGCCTCACCACGGTTCAAGCCGCTATCGAAGACGTTACGGATAAGGAATTCGTGCAAAAGTGGGCCGCCACCGACCTGTGGAGCACGCCGCTCTATTATAAGGATGCGCTTCGGCGCTGGCCGGAGCGTCATGCGGCCGTTGTGTCTGCGATCGCCCGGGCTCAACCGGGTGGCGTTCTTTTCCATTGTGTCCGCGGCCATGATCGCACGGGCATTATGACTTTGTTATTGCTGGCGCTGGTGGGTGTTGCTCCGGAGGAGATTGTTGCCGATTATGCGCTCAGCGCTGATCCCGAGCGCGATGAACTTCTGGTGCGGGAGCAGACCTCGGTTCGCGACGTTCTGCTCAACGCACTGGACGGGCTGAATATTGAGCGCTATTTGGAGATGGGCGGGGCAAGTCAAAGTGATTTAGCCGCCGTTCGCCAGCGGTTTCTTGGATAAACAGTTCACGTGTAAATACCCTGGGCGCGGCGGCCAGTTCCCAGATCCCCAAACGGGGGATGAAAACGTTTGTCCGGCTGTTCCATGCGGTTTACCTGCGCCGGTACTTCCAACTGCGGACCAGCGGCGAGGCTGAGTACCGCCGCTGGCTACCGGTGGTGGCCGCCGCCCGCCTGAGCGAAAACATCCCGGAACTGGAGGGGTGGCTGCTGGAGCAGG
>JACQYE010000063.1 GCA_016208355.1 Chloroflexota bacterium
GCCGGTCTTTGTCATCGTGGCGCTGGCGCTGGATGGACTGTGGACCGGTATCCGGTCCAGGCTGACCGGGCGGGGCGGCGCGGCGCTGACCTGGAGCCTGTCACTCCTGCTGGTGGCCTGGTCTGCCTTCCAGAACTACGACCTGGTCTTCAACCAGTTTGCCCGGCAGTTCGACAGCGGCGCCTGGAATTCATCCGAAATGGGCGCGGTGGTCAAGCAATTTGGCCTGACGTATGGCGAGACGGACACCGTCTGGATCGTGCCCTACCCCTACTGGGTGGACACGCGCCTGCCGGGCGTCTGGGCGGGTATCCCGAACCGCGACTTCGGCGTCTGGCCGGAAAACCTGGAGATTACGCTGGATGCCAGCGGCCCGAAGTTGTTCATTGTCAACGTAGAAGACGAGACCGGCAAGGCGCGCCTGGAAGAACTCTACCCGGACGGCATCTGGAGCCGCTTTGTCTCTGAGACCGGGCTGGAGGGCAAGGATTTCCTGCTCTATTTTGTCCCGCCGGAAGAATGACCCAGATAAACACGGATATTATGGATAAACCCAACGAAAAAATCCCCTGGCTGTATGATGTTCTCCTGCTGGTTGTGCTTGCCGTGGCGGCTTTTTTGCGCTTCACCGGCAGCGACTGGGGCAACCTGGAGCACCAGCACCCGGACGAGTTGACCGTCACTTCGGTGACCTACGATATTGCCCCTATCGGAACGCTTTCCGATACCCTCGGCTCTGCGCCGACCACGGTTTCAGAACCCTGGCGTGCGGCGTACCCTGAAACCTTTACGGACTGCGTGGAGTGGGGCGGGTATTTCGATACCGCTTGTTCCCCTCTCAACCCGCAAAACCGGGGACACAACGCCTTTGTATACGGGACCCTGCCGGTTTTCATCGTCCGTTACCTGGCCGACTGGACCGGGCAGATGGGCAACCTGAAACTCTTCGGGCGGCAGTTGTCTGCGGTTTTCGACCTCCTGACCATCCTGCTGCTTTATCTCATTGTCGCCCGCCTCTATGGGCGGCGGATGGCCTTGCTGGCAGCGGCCTTCTCGGCCTTTACAGTAATGCAGATCCAGCAGTCACATTTCTACACCACGGATAATTTTGCCGTCACTTTCATGACCCTGGCAGTTTATTTTGCTGTGGAGATTGTGGCCGGGAGAAAATCGGAAACCGTTATTCGTGATTCGGAAATCGTGCTGGAGGATCAGCGTCCTCTTCGGCCTCGCCTACGGCATGGCAGTGGCCTCGAAACTGAATGCCTATCCGCTGGCCCTGCTCCTGCCGCTGGCTTTTTTCATCCGTTACTGGAAGCGCGGCCAGCCATTGAACGGCAGCCAGCGGACACTGATCCTTGTCTCGTTGCTCGTGGGCGGCCTCCTTGCCATCCTTTCATTCCGAGTTTTCCAACCCTACGCCTTCGACGGCCAGGGTATCAACCAGTTATGGCTGGATAAGGTTCGCGAACAACGCCTCCAGGCCACGCCCGACAACGACATCCCCTGGAACCTGCAATGGGCGCGCCGCACACACCTGTACTCCTTCGAGAACCTGACGACCTGGGGCCTCGGCCTGCCGCTCGGCATCCTCGCCTGGATCGGCTTCCTGTGGATGGGCTGGCGGATGCTCAAAGGGGAATGGCGCCAGCATCTCCTGCTCTGGTTCTGGACGGCGCTCTACTTCGGCTGGCAATCGCTCCAGTACAACCCGACCATGCGTTACCAACTGCCCATCTACCCCTTTCTGGCGCTGATGGCAGCCTGGCTTCTGATTTATCTGTGGGACAAAGGCAAACAAACGGCTGGTCGAAAATTTTTGCCTGTTGTCTATCGTCTATCGTCTGTCATTGCAGGATTCACCATTCTTGTACTGACGGTGGTTTGGGCCTTCGCATTCGCCAGTATCTACACCCGCGACGAGCCGCGCATTGCCGCCTCCAAATGGATTTACCAGAACGTTCCTGCACCGGTCAACCTGCTATATCAATTGCCGGATGGCAGCGCCTACCGCCAGCCGTTACCCTACAGTGCCGGATACCAGATTCAGGTCGAATCGCCGTATCAGTCGGTATTTATTGCCAGGCAGGACGGCGCGTTGACCTCCGTCCTGTTGGCGCACGTGGCTGACTCCTCCGCCTCGGGCCTCCAACCTCTGACCCTGCGCCTCGCCACCGGGCCGGACCCGCTCCCGGAGCAAATCCTTGCTACAGCCAGCGTGACGGCAGATTTCGCCCCAGCCGGCGACCCGCGCGGCGAACCAGCCACCCTGACCTTCGATCAGTCTATATCTATTCTCAATGGCCAGACGTATTACCTTATCCTCGAAACCACCGGCGGCGCGCTGACTCTCTCCGGTTCGGCTGTGGTCAACGAGACTGATTACGATTGGTCCCTGCCTTTCCGCACCGACGGCTACGATGGTTTCGGCGGCCTTTTCCGGGGAGACTTGAACCTGCAAATCTACTGGGATGATAATGCCGATAAACTTGCCCGCTTCCTCTCGATCCTGAACGAAGGCGACTACATTCTCATCCCCACCAACCACCAGTACGCCCAGACCACCCGCATCCCGGAACGTTACCCGTTGACCACGGCCTACTACCGCGCCCTGCTCGGCTGCCCGGAAGACAAGGACATCATCTGGTGCTACCGCGTCGCCGAGCCCGGCATGTTCGAGGGGCAACTCGGCTTCGACCTGGTCGCCACGTTTACGGATTATCCGACCCTCGGCCCGCTGGTCATCAACGACCAGGCGGCGGAGGAGGCCTTCACTTTCTACGATCACCCCAAGGTGTTCATTTTCCAAAAAAGCGCCGATTACGACCCGGCGCAGGCGGCGGCCCTCCTCGGCGCAGTGGATTTGAGCAATGTCGTCCACCTCCTGCCCGGCCAGGCCGACGATTACAAAGACCTGATGCTCTCGGAGGAGCAGGCCGCCATTCAGCAGGCAGGCGGCACCTGGTCGGACCTCTTCGACCGTGATGCCCTCCTGAACAAATATCCCGGCCTGGGACTGGTGGTGTGGTATATCCTTATCTTACTCGTCGGTCTGTTCGCCTTCCCGTTGGTGCGCGCCGCCCTGCCTGGCCTGGCAGACAACGGTTACCCACTGGCGCGCATCGCCGGTCTCCTGATGTGGGCCTGGCTGGTCTGGCTGGCCGGGTCGAACGGCATCCCATTCAGCCAGACGACCATCGGGGTCGCCCTCGGCGTGGTGGCGCTGGTTGGGGCGTGGCAGGCCTGGCGTCAACGCGACGCATTGAAGGAAGAGTGGGGCCGCCGCTGGAAGTTGTACCTGTTCCTCGAACTGCTCTTCCTGGCCTTCTTCCTGCTGGACCTGTTCATCCGTATCGGCAACCCCGACCTGTGGCACCCCTCGAAGGGCGGCGAGCGGCGGCACGCCGGTCAAACTGCTCGGCATCGTGCCCTCGATTGCCTTCAACTTCATCCTGCCGACCCTTTTTGCCATCATGGCTACAGCCACTTTCTCCGTGGGCTATAACCTCATCAAGCCCCGCCTGCCCGACCCGGAACGTTGGTCGCTGAAAAGCGACGCCTGGCCGCTGCTGACCGGTTTCGGTGCCTCCGCAGCGATGGTTTTACTTGGCAACCTGGGCGTCGTGCGTCTGTTCGTGCTGGGCTTCCAGCGCAACGCCGCGCCGAATGGCGTCATTGAAGGCGCTAACTTGTTCGAGAAGGTCTGGTGGACGGTCAAGGGTTTTGTCCTGACCCTGGCCGGGCTGCCCCTGCCATACAGCCCCGGCGACTGGTACTGGTTTGCCAGCCGGATCTTCGCTTACCCGCATGACGAATTCTATGAATTCCCCTCTTTTTCATTCCTTTATTCGGATCTTCATGCCCATGTAATTGCCTATATGCTGACAATCCTGGTGATTGCCTGGGTGGTTTCGCTCCTGGTATCCAAAGCCAGGTGGCGGAGCAAGACCGACTCGGCGCTGGGGTTCTTCCTGGGTGCGTTGGTCATCGGTTCCCTGAAACCTACCAATACCTGGGATTTCTATACCTATCTTGTCTTCGGAATCGCAGGTCTGTTCTACGCACTTGCCCGTTATTCCAGGGTGGAGCGAATATTCCCAGGTCTGCCGGACTGGGGGAAGCGCCTCGCCCTGGCTGGAAGCGCGACGGTCCTCCTGGCTGGCCTGGCGCTCCTTTTCTTCCAACCATTCACGCACTGGTTCGGGCAGGCGTATTCATCCATCAATAAGTGGACAGGCCTGCGCACGCCGCTGACCGCCTACCTGATCCAGTGGGGCTTCCTGCTGTTCTTTATTGTCTCCTGGATGGCCTGGGAGACGCGCCAGTGGCTGGCCGAAACGCCGGTCTCTGCGCTCCGAAAATTGCGTCCTTACCGCGACTTGATTTTGGCCGGTCTTGTCATCCTCCTCCTGGTGCTGGTTGTCCAGCAAGTGTGGGTGATGCTTCCCACCCAGACCCCTCCTTGGAAAGGTGTCACCATTCTCTGGCTGGCCCTGCCGCTGGCGCTCTGGGCGGCGGTGCTGATGCTCTTCCGGCCCGGTATTTCAGACGTGAAACGCCTGGTGCTCTTTATGTCAGGCACCGGGCTGCTCCTGACCATGTTTGTCGAGTTGTTCACCATTGAGGGCGATGTGGGGCGGATGAACACCATTTATAAATTTGGCGTCCAATCCTGGGTCTTGCTGGGCATCAGCGCGGCGGCCAGTTTCGGCTGGCTGCTGGTCGAACTGCGTAAATGGCTGCCGGGCTGGCGCCTCTTCTGGCAGATCGTCTCCACTCTGCTGGTCATCGGCGCGTCGCTCTTCCTGCTTGTGGCGGGCGTAAACAAGGTGCGCGACCGCTGGATCCTCGAAGCGCCGCACACGCTCGACAGCATGGATTACATGCAGTATGCCACCTACGCCGAATACGGTCGCACTTTCAGCACCGCCGAGGATTATCGCGCCATCGTCTGGATGCAGGAAAATGTCCTGGGGTCGCCGGTCATCGTTGAGGCTGCCCCGGCTGGCATCCAATACACCTGGTTCTCGCGTTACTCCATCTACACCGGCCTGCCCACCGTGGTCGGCTGGCAGTGGCACGAGCAGCAACAGCGCGTCTATTTCCAGCCTCAAGTCATCCAGCGCGGCGTGGATGTGGACAATTTTTATGCCACCACCGACATTAACGCCGCGGTGGATTTCCTGCGCAAACACGATGTTCGTTATATCATCGTCGGGCAACTTGAGCGCGCCAAATATGCTCCCGGCGCGCCGGGCGGGCCGGTTGACGAGGGAGGGCCGGACGGCCTGCTGAAATTCGAGCAGTTCGACGGCATCTACTGGAATGAGGTCTATCGGGACGGGGAGACGGTCATCTACGAAGTCCCCGCAGGGGGCGAGGTGGCCCCGTGACCGGGTTCATCTACCACATCACCACCCGGACCTCCTGGTCTGCCGCGCAGGAGGCTGGCGCGTACACCGCCGACTCGCTGGCAAGCCAGGGCTTCATCCACTGCTCGAAAGCAGACCAGGTTCTGCGCGTCGCCAATGCAATCTATCGCGGCCAGACCGGCCTCGTGTTGTTGGAAATTGATTTATCGGCGCTCCGGTCCGAGGTCCGCTGGGAGCCGGGGACGGACACCGTTCGTGCCGTGAACACCCTCGGCACGCCGGTGCGGGACGGTAAGCCCGAGGAGTTGTTCCCCCACATCTACGGTCCTCTCAACCTCGATGCAGTACACCGTGTCCTCGATTTTCCTCCCGGCCCGGATGGGCAGTTCCGGAGTCTGCCGATATGAGTGATGCTTTCATCCAGATTCGGCCTGCTCTCTCGACAGATGCTCCCTTGGGGGCGACGCTCATCCACCTCTCGATGGGGGAGGAGGCAGACTGGGTGTTTGGTCGTGGGAACCACAAATCAACCGGTGCCGTGCTGGCAGGTTTATTCCAGCGCAAGGGCAATCGCCTGAGCCATGAATTGTGTTCGGTGGCCGAACTGGATG
This sequence comes from Chloroflexota bacterium, assembly GCA_016208355.1. GTDB lineage: Bacteria > Chloroflexota > Anaerolineae > Anaerolineales > Villigracilaceae > UBA877. The sequence goes on from JACQYE010000063.1 coordinate 5,984, forward strand.
GACGGGTGGTGGGCGCGCTCGTGGCCTGCCCGGGCAGACGCCTGGGCCGACTCAATTTGCGTACCGGCCTGCATCTCTTGCAAGTCGTTGGTCTGGCTGCGACCGTTCGCCTGGTGCGTTATCTTCCGATGTATGGCAACCTAGTGGAAGCCGCGGCCGACGAATTTTATGTTACCAACCTGGCGGTCCTTCCAGAAATGCAGGGACGCGGCATCGGAGCGGCGTTATTGAGCCACGCTGATGCGCTGGCGCGTTCAAATCGGCTGTTGAAATGTTCGCTGCTCGTTACTTTTGATAACCCGGCCCGGCGTCTCTATGAGCGCAGCGGGTATCAAATTGTCCACTCGTATAAGATAGAACATCCGATGATCGCGCACGGCAGCGGCGGCTTTCACCGCATGGTAAAAGTATTGCCGCCTCCCGCGGAGATTGTTGGGCATGCTTAATTTTTTCGCCTGGTATCTGCTTATGACACTGCTTGGCTGGCTGGCCTTCCCGCTGGCCTGGCGGCTCTTCCCGGCCCTGGCCGACCGCGGCTTTACCCTGGCGCGCGCCCTCGGCCTGCTGGTGTGGGGCTATCTCTTCTGGATGCTGGTTTCGCTGGGAGTCATCCAGAACGACAGCGGCGGGTTAATCTTGACTCTCCTCCTCTTCGCGGTTTTAAGCGCCACGACGTTATGGATGGTGAACCGTGGACAGACTGTGACCGATGGCGAAACCACGGTCCACGGTCCGTGGTCCATCGTCAAGTGGCTCAAATCCAACTCCCGCCTGGTCATCACGGTTGAAATCCTTTTCTTCCTCGCCTTTGCCGCCTGGGCTTTCGTGCGCGCCTCCAACCCGAATATCGAGACGGCTGGCGGCGAAAAGACAATGGAACTGGCCTTCATCAACGCCATCCTGCGTTCGCCTACCTTCCCGCCGCACGACCCCTGGCTCTCCGGTTACTCGATCTCCTACTACTACTTCGGCTACGTGATGACTGCCATGCTGGCAAAAGTCACTGCCACGCCCGGCGCGGTGGCGCACAACCTGATGCTGGCGCTGGTCTTCGCCCTGAGTTTCATCGGGGCGTACGGCATTCTCTATAATTTGCTGGCAGCCTGGCAAAGGCGTAATTCTGAAGAAGTAAATCATGAACCCATTATTGGCCTGCCCATTTTTGGCTCTGTTTTCCTGCTCTTTGTCTCCAACGTTGCCGGTTTCCTCGAAGTCCTGCACCGCCGCGGCATCGGCTGGACCGGCCAGCCGGGCGATACGAATTTCTGGACAGCGCTGGGTAAACTGGCGCACCGCGACCTGCAGGCCTACAATTTTTGGACCTGGCTCGATATCCTGCACCTCAACGCTTCACCCTCCCAACCCTTCCGGTGGGTCCCGGACCGTTTCATCTGGTGGTGGCAGGATTCGCGCGTCGTCCAGTATTACGTCCTGGCCGGGAATTTCACCGAGATCATTGACGAGTTCCCAGCCTTCTCCTACCTGCTCGGCGACCTGCATCCCCACGTCCTGGCCATGCCCTTCGGCTTGATGGCGGTTGCCTTTGCCCTGAACCTGTTTCTGGGCGGCTGGCGAGGAGAGACGAATTTCCGCTTCTATCGTCTGCCGGTCAGCCCGCTGCATTTCGTTTCGGGGGCTCTGCTCCTCGGCGGGCTGGCTTTCCTCAATACCTGGGACATCCTGATCGGCTTTGCCCTGCTGGCCGGGGCCTATGTGCTGTCCCGCGTCCGGGAGGCGGGCTGGACCTGGAAACGGCTCCAGGACCTGTTTGCCTTCGGCGTCCCGCTGGGGTTGCTGGCCATCTTGTTCTACCTGCCCTTCTATTTCGGTTTTTCCTCCCAGGCGGGCGGCATCCTGCCCAACCTGGAATACCCGACGCGCGGCGCACATCTTTGGGTCATGTTTGGGACATTGTTCCTGCCGCTATTGATATACCTGTTACATCTCCGGCGCAGCGGGAAGCGCCTGGCGAACTGGTGGGCGGGTTTCGGCCTCGGCTTCGGATTCACGCTCTTCTTGTGGGTGTTCTCATTGGTGCTCGGGTTGCTGGCGCAACTGAAAATGCCGGAATTCGCCGCGGACTATCTCGAAGCGCAGGGCTATGTCAGCACGGTGCTGTTTTCCTTCGCTACCCTGCTCCGGCGTCTCTCCTTCATTGGCGGCCTCTTGACCCTGCTGGCGCTGCTCATCCCGTCCATCGCGTTTCTGGCGAAAACGGACCGTGCGCATCCGGCGGAAGAGAGCGGGGAGGAAGCCCCTTCTTCACCCGTTATCGTTTCCGCAGGGGACACGCGCACCTCGATTTTCAGCCTTCCGCCTACAGCCTTTATCGTCCTCATGATTTTTCTCGGCGCGGTGCTCGCCCTGGCTCCCGATTTTGTCTACCTGCGTGACCTGTTCGGTAAACGCATGAACACCATTTTCAAGTTCTACTACCAGGCTTGGATGCTGTGGAGCCTGGCGGCGGCCTTTGGGATTGCGGTCATGCTCCGTGACCTTTGCCGCGCCTGGAAGTGGGTCTACGGCATCGGTTTGGGACTTCTCCTCGTGGTCGGGCTGGCTTTCCCCTTCTTCGGCCTGCCGAATAAGACGAACGATTTCCAAATCCCTGCCTTCCGCGCTGCCCTGGATGCCGCCCGCGCCGCCGGCAACCCGACTCCCCTGCGCACCGCCGCGGCCTCGGCCTGGACCCTGGACGGGGCGCGCTGGTTCCATGATATCTACCCGGACGATGCCGCTGCCGCTGACTGGCTGGCTTCCGCTCCGCTGGGCGTCATTGCCGAGGCCGTGGGCGGAAGTTACACCGGTTATGCCCGCATTTCCGCCTACTCCGGGCAGCCTGCGGTGGTGGGTTGGGTCGGCCATGAAGACCAATGGCGCGGCACATACGAAGAGCAGCGCCAGCGCGGTGAAATGGACATACCGGTCCTGTACGAGACCAACAGTTGGGATGAAACGCTGGCCATCATCCAGAAATATGGCATTCGCTATATCGTTGTCGGTACGCTGGAACGCAACACCTACCGCGTCTACGAACTCAAGTTCCAGCGTTATCTTGTCCCGGTCTTCCAATCCGGGAATGTGGTCATCTACGAAGTCCCCGCGGGAAGCGAAATCCCGTAGCGCGTCGCGTGACGTGAACATGTGGTAAAAATAGGCACCTATGCTCAAGAAAACCTTCACCCTCGAACATACCCTTTATGCCCTGGCGCTTGCCATCGCTCTCGGATTGCGTTTCCTCCATCTCGGCGCGCTTCCGCTTTCTGACTTTGAAGCCGATTGGGCGCTCCAGTCGCTTGGAATCGTCAACGGCTTGAAACCGGCGCTCGGCCCCAACCCCGGCTACATCCATCTCACCGCCGTTCTGTTCGCCATCTTTGGCGCGAGCGACTTCTGGGCGCGTTTCTGGCCGGCCCTGGCCGGGTCCGGCCTCGTGCTGGCGCCATGGTTCGTGCGCAGCCGCATCGGGCGCCTCCCGGCGCTGGTGCTGGCCTTTGGCCTGGCGCTCGATCCCGGCCTGAACGCCCTCTCCCGGCTGGCCGGCGGTCCGATGCTGGCAATCGCCTTCCTGGCCTTGACTCTCGTCCTGTGGCTGGACGGACGCCGCGCCGCGGCCGGTCTCTTTGCCGGGCTGGCGCTGCTTTCGGGACCTTCGGTCTGGTTCGGCGTTTTTGGTCTGCTCCTGGCCTGGGCCGCCGCCCAATTGCTCCCTTCTGGTTTCCGGGGAATGACCAGCGCTGTCGAGACTGAACCTGGCGGGGGGGCGGAAAGCGTCCGCCCGCAAAGTGGCCTGTACTCAGGCCAGGGACTCACAGCGGCGCTCAGCTGGGGGCTCGGGACCCTGTTGGTCGTGGGCAGCCTGCTCGTCTTCTCCCCGCAAGGGTTGGCTGCTTTTGTCAAATCGTTCGCGGTCTTCTTTTCCAACTGGTGGACGCTCTCCGACGTCCCGCTCGGGCGCGTCTTCCTGGCGCTCCCGGCTTACGAACTCCTGCCGCTGGTCTTCGGGCTGGTCGGCTTGGTGCGCGGCTTGATCAAACGGGATGCCGTTTCCATCAAGTTGAGTTTGTGGGCGCTGGCCGCGCTCCTGCTGGTAGTGGTGTGCGTTGGCCGCCAGGTGGCCGACTTGGGATGGGCGCTCCTGCCGCTCTGGGCGCTGGCTGCCGTGGAACTGGGTCGCCACTTCGACTTCTCCTCCGCCAACCGCTGGGTGGTGGGCGGGGTAATCACGTTTATCTTCGTCCTGCTTGTCCTCTCATGGCTGACCCTGGCCAACCTCACCTTGCTCGATCCCATTTCCACGCAGGCGCGTTTGCAATGGGTTTTCATCGGCGGAATCGCGCTCGTGATCGCCATTGCCCTCGTCCTGGTCGGCTCCGGCTGGACGGTGAACGAAGCCTGGCTGGGCGGGGTCTGGGGCGTTCTGCTCCCGCTGGCGCTCTTCACCCTTGCCATGACCACCGGCGCGGCGGGGGTGCGCAAACCGCGCACCCTCGAGCTATGGAACCCGGAACCCCGCCTCGGACGCGCCGACCTGGTGTTGAAAGTAGCGAATGAAATCTCGAACCTGAACACCGGCTACGACGCCCAACTTCCGCTGGCCATTGTCGGCGTGGACTCGCCCGCCCTGCGCTGGCTGTTCCGCGACTGGGAGGTCGAAGAGTCCGATATTTTCGCTCCAGAGGCCACCCCGGAACTGGTCATCACCCCCTTTGGAGTGGACCTGACCCTGACCGCCGACTACCGCGGCGAGCCGCTCGTCTGGCGCGAAGTGGGCGACTGGTACAACGCCACCTTCGTGAACTGGCTGAACTGGTTTGTCTACCGCCAGATGCCGGTGCTGCGGGAAGACATCATCCTGTGGGTGCGCGCCGACCTGTTGCTCGATAACCAGGGATTGCCGACCCCATAAGTAGGTCTCGCTTTTAGCGTGACACTTTTCATTGTGAGTCGGCGGGCTGCAAGCCCGCCATACAACTACCCTCTCATGCCAACTCCTTCCATAATCGCCATTGACGGCCCGGCGGCTTCGGGCAAATCCACCCTCGGGCGGCGGCTGGCTGACGCCCTGGGGTATCTCTTCTTCGATACCGGCGTCATGTACCGCGCCGTCACCTGGGGCGCTCTCCAGCGCAGTATCCAGATTGATGACGAGGTCGCAGTCACTGCCCTGGCGGAAAACGCGCAGATTGACGTCCGCCCGCCATCGAAAAATGATGGGCGCGCCTGCGACGTGCTGCTCGACGGCGTGGACATCACCTGGGAGACGCGCCGCCCCGAAGTGGATGCCAACGTGTCCCCGGTTTCGGTCTACGCCGGTGTGCGCCGGGCGCTGACCGCCCAGCAGCGGCGCATCGGCCTGCGCGGCCGGGTGGTGATGGTGGGACGCGACATCGGCACGGTTGTCCTGCCTGAAGCCGACCTGAAGATCTATCTGGACGCCTCTGCCGAGGAACGCGCCCGCCGCCGCTACACCGAGATCATCGGTCGGGGTGGGAGCGCGGATTACGAAAAGATCCTGGCTGGCGTGCGTGACCGTGACCGGATCGATTCAGGTCGCCTCGTGGCTCCCCTGCGGCCTGCGGAAGATGCGGTCATTCTGAATTCCGATAAACTCGATGCTGATGAAGTCTTCGCCCGCGTGGAGGCATTATGCCGGAAATAAAACCCTATCGCGTGGCTTGGTGGCGGCGCTGGATCGGACGTCCTCTGGCGCGCCTGCTGCTCGGTGCGCTGTTCCATATCCTTGCCCCGATCAAAATCACCGGGAAAAGGAACATCCCGTTTGGCAAACCCTACATCGTAGCGTTCAACCACGTCTCGCTCTTCGACCCGCCCTTCGTAGGGGTCTTCTGGCCGGAGCAACTGGAGGCCATGGGCGCGGCAGAGGTCTGGAGCAAACCGGGGCAGAACATCCTGGCGCGCCTGTGGGGCGGCATCCAGGTCCACCGCGGCGACTATGACCGCGCCCTGTTCGACACGGTCATCGGCGCATTGCGCTCCGGCCATGCCCTGCTGATTGCCCCGGAAGGCGGGCGCTCGCACGCGCCAGGGATGCGCCCGGCCAAGCCAGGCATCGCCTACATTGTCGAACAGGCTGGCGTCCCGGTCGTCCCGGTCGGCATCGTGGGCACCACCGACGACTTCTGGAAAAAAGCCTCCAAAGGCAAGCGCCCGTTTCTCGAAATGCGCATCGGCCAGCCGCTCCAACTCCCGCCCGTGGAAGGCAAAGGCGAGGCGCGCCGCCTCTCCCGCCAGGCCAATGCCGACCTCGTCATGCGCGCCATCGCCGGACTTTTGCCTGCAGAGTACCGCGGCGTGTATGCCGACACAACCAATCCCCCCGACTGAAAAACCCGTCAGCCAGGTCTGGAGGCCGGAACTCACCCGTCTCCCGCGCCTTTCCTGGACCCGGCGCCTGTTCCGCCGTTTCATCAAGGCGCTGTGCCGGTTGTTGGTGCTCACCTGCACCCGCTGCGAGGCGCGCGGGCTGGAAAATTACCCATCCGAGGGCGCGGCGCTGGTGGTCATCAACCACCTTGCCGACGCGGACGCGGTTGTGGCGCTGGCTGCCTTGCCGGATTTTCCCGAAGTTATCGGCAAGATCGAACTGCGCGACATCCTGCCCCTGCGCTGGGTGACTGACCCCCTGGGCATCATCTGGGTGCACCGCGGCCGCCCTGACCGGCGCGCCCTCTCTGTCGCGCTGGAAGCCCTGCGCCAGGGACGGCGTGTGATCGTCGCCCCGGAGGGACGCGAGTCGCTCACCGGCGCGCTGGAACAGGGGACGGAGGGAACGACGTTTTTGGCGTTCAAGTCGGGGGCGCCGATTATCCCCATTGCGCTGACCGGGACGGAGCGCGTCTATGGCAGCCTGAAACGGCTGCAGCGGGCGCGGGTCACGCTGTCGGTGGGGAAACCGTTCATTTTGGCGCGGCAGGATCGAGGTCCCGACGCGTTGGCGGAGGGGACGCGGCAAATCATGGAGACGCTGGCGCGGCTTCTCCCCGTGGAATACCGCGGCGAGTACGCCTATGTGGGGGAAGTTCATCAGGCTGAAAAGTATCGTTGAGTTTATTTCCCCGGCGTCATCGAAACGCCGTTTTTTTTATCGGGGGAGTTGCCGCGTGACATTAATCGTTCCATAATGTGACACCCGTCACTATTGTGCAACCCGTCACAAGGGTAATATAGGATTATCGCATATTCGTTTATCCGAATAAGGTAGTCTATGATCTCACAAACGCTTATTCAGGAAATCACCCAACTGCACGCTGACTTTTGCTCTGCCCTGGCCGATTCCACCCGCCTCATCCTGCTCTATGCCCTGGCAGATAACCCGCGCAACGTCACCGAACTGACCGAGGAACTGGGCCTGCCCCAGCCGACGATTTCGCGCCACTTGAAAGTCCTGCGCGACCGCGGCCTGGTGACTGCCAGCCGGCAGGGGATGAACGTCCAGTATGCCCTGGCAGACCACCGCATTATCGAAGTGCTCGACACCCTGCGCGCCATTATGCGCGACCGCATTCAGTACCGCGCTAGTCTGATCGTGGAAAATGAATAGAACCTATCTCAAAGAGGAGAAGGGTATGAAGAAGATCAAGCCATTTTGGATTCTGGGAGCAGTTGGCATTCTTTTGGTCATCATCGTGCCAATTGTGTACTTCTGGCCGCGTCCCGCCGAAAAAACGGACGATCCGTGGGCTTACGTGCCGGAGCATACCGTCCACACCAGCCACGCCGATATTGTCCAGGGGCCGTTCGAGACACCCCAGGATGTAACGCGTGCCTGCCTGGAATGCCACGCCGAAGCCGCCGACCAGGTGATGCACACCACACACTGGACCTGGGAGAGCGAACCCTTCGACGTCCCCTGGCGCGACGAACCGGTTACCATCGGGAAGGCGAACCAGATCAACAACTTCTGCATCAGTTCGCAGGGCAACCAGAAACAGTGCATGTCCTGCCACGCCGGCTACGGGTGGGAAGAGGGACAGGAGTACGACTTCACCGCCCAGGAAAATATTGACTGTTTGATCTGCCATGCGGATATGGGTTTATATGGCAAGTCCAATTATGGCGACCCCGCCGAAGGTGTGGACCTGCTGGCCGCAGCCCGCAGCGTGCGCGCCCCCACGCGTGATAATTGCGGCTCCTGTCACTTTAACGGCGGCGGCGGCAACAACGTCAAGCACGGCGACCTCTCCGAGACGCTCTACTACCCCGATCAGGAAGTGGATGTGCACATGGGCGGCAACAACTTCCTGTGCACCGACTGCCATTGGACGGAAGAACACCAGGTCCTGGGCCGCCTCGTGGTGGACAACTACCAGGTGGATCCAGAGGAGCAGGTCTCCTGCACCAACTGCCACGCGGAAGACACCCACGACGATGAGCGCTTGAATGCCCACGTCCAGACGGTGGCCTGCCAGACCTGCCATGTCCCGACCATTGCCCTCGACGAACCCACCAAGACCTACTGGGACTGGTCAACCGCCGGGCAGGACATCCCCGAAAACCACTATACTTATCTCAAGATCAAAGGCACGTTCATCTACGAGCAGAACATCATGCCTACTTATCTGTGGTTCAATGGCAACCTCGAATACCGCTACTTGCTGGGCGACCCGATTGACCCGACCCAGCCAACTGTTATGGATATTCCGGCTGGCGACATCAACGACCCAACTGCCAAAATCTTCCCATTCAAGTTGCATGTTGCCAGGCAGCCTTACGACGCAGTTTACAATTACCTGCTGGCTCCCATCACAGCCGGCGATGGCGGCTACTGGTCGGTGTTCGACTGGGATCAGGCCTTCCGCCTTTCAGAGGAAGTCACTGGCCTGGCCTACAGCGGGCAATATGACTTTGCCGAAACCTACATGTACTGGCCCAGCACCCATATGGTCCAATCGGCGGACAAGGCGCTCCAGTGCGACGATTGCCACGGCGAGAACGGCCGCATGGACTGGGAAGCCCTCGGCTACCCCGGCGACCCCATCGAATGGGGCGGGCGTTTCCAGCCGTAAATGGGAGGGATGACAATGAAACGAATCAACTATCGAACCCTGTTCCTGCTGGCAGGCCTCCTGCTGACCGCCTCCGCCCTCGGGCTGGGCATCCGCCAGGTGATGGCGGGCAATTCCGAGGTCCCGCCAGCCACAGCCTCGCCCCTGCACCCGGTCTTTGCCATGCTCGACGGGAATGGCCTGAATGTCCTCGAGAGCGGCAAGCCCGTCTCCACCATGAAGACCTGCGGCCAGTGCCACGATACCGGGTTCATCGCCAGCCATAGTTTCCACTCCGACCTGGGCCTCTCCGAGATCCAGTCCGGTGCGGCAGTGGAAGGCGCGACCTGGGACGTGAGCAGCGGTGAATTCGGCCACTGGGACCCGCTCACCTATCGCTATCTTTCCCAGCCCGGCGACGAGCGTCTCGACCTGGGCACGCCTGAATGGATTATGACCTACGGCCTGCGCCACGTGGGCGGCGGGCCGGCGACCACGGCTCTCAACGGCTGGGCGCTGACCTCCATCCCCGCACTCCTCTCTAACCCGGAGACCACGTTCCTGAACCCGGAGACCGGGCGCACGACAATGTGGTATTGGAACCAATCCGGCGTCATCGAGATGAACTGCTTCCTGTGCCATACCGCCTCGCCGGATAACGCGGCTCGCGCAGCAGCCATTGAGGCGGGTCAATTCGGGTGGGCAAATACCGCCACCCTGGCTGGTACCGGCCTGGTGACGGCGGGTGAAGACGGTACCTATACCTGGAATACAACCGCCTTCGACGAAGACGGTCTCCTGCTGGGAGAATACGTAGCCATCCAGGACCCTGTCTACGAGAATTGCGCCGCCTGTCACGGCCTGGTCTGGCCGATAAAAGCGAACTGGCGCGCTCCTGGGACATCCACGCCGAGCGCCAGTTGGATTGCGTGGATTGCCACTACTCGCTCAACAACCCGATTTATTACCTGGAAAGCGCTGCCACCCAGCCTGGCCATCTCACCTTCGACCCGCGCCGGATTGACTTTGGCGCCTACCTGGAGCGGCCCTCCCACGACTTCGCCCGCGGCCTGAGCGCGCAATTCAACGTTGACCCCGAAACCGAGGGCACCATGCGCCGCTGCGAATCGTGCCACGACGCCGTCTCCACCCACGCCGACTGGCTGCCTTACACCGAAACGCACATGAGCAGCGTGGCCTGCGAATCCTGCCACATCCCGCAGATGTACGCCCCGGCCATCGAATCCTATGACTGGACGGTGGTCACGACCGGCGGCGAACCCGCCGTCGTCTGCCGCGGCGTGGAGGGCGATCCAGAGTCGCTCAACTCGCTCGTCACCGGCTTCGAGCCTGTGCTCCTGCCGCGCACCAACCTGGACGAAAGCCAGTCGCTGGCGCCCTACAATCTGGTGACGACCTGGTTCTGGGTCTATGACGACAACGACGGCAACACCCGCCCGGTGCGTCTCATTGACCTGGAATCTGCTTATCTCGAAAACGGCGACTACGCCCCTGAGATTGTCGCCGCCTTCGACGCCGACGGCGATGGGCAGATTGCTTCCACAGAACTGACCCTCGACACCCCCGAAAAAGTGACCCTGATCGCCGGGCGGCTCGCGGCCCTTGGCCTCGACAATCCACGCATTCAGGGACTGGTCCAGCCCTACAGCATCAACCACGGCGTGGCGGGCGGTGACTATGCCGTCAGCGACTGCCGTACCTGCCATAACGGCGACTCGCAAATCGCGCAGCCGGTGCAGTTGGCGGGTTACGTTCCCGGCGGGGTGATGCCCGAATTTGCCGCGGATACCAATGTTGCGACCAATGGCGCGCTCTACACCGACGAGGCTGGCGCGCTCTACTACAAACTCGACACCGATGCCGAAAACTTCTACATCTTCGGCCACAGCCGCCTCGCCTGGGTGGACTGGGTCGGCGGGCTGTTCGTGCTGGGTGTCTTGGCAGGCATCGCCGGTCATGGTTTCCTGCGTTTCCTGCAAGCGCGCAAGGCGAAGAAGGGCAGGCCCACGGTCCGGAAAGTGTACATGTACGAGGCCTACGAACGCTTCTGGCACTGGCTGCAGACCCTCCTGATCGTCACCCTCCTGCTGACCGGTCTCTTCATCCACCGCCCCGACCTGTTCGGCGTCTCTTTCAGTGGGCTGGTCGTCATCCATAATGTTTCGGCGGCCATCCTGGCCATCAACGCCGCCCTGTCTCTGTTCTACCACCTGGTGAGCGGCAAGGTACGCCAGTTCCTGCCGCGCCCGCGCGGATTCTTCGACGACGCCATCGAGCAGACCAAATATTACCTGCGCGGCATTTTCAAGAAGGAAGCGCATCCGTTCGAGAAGACGCCTGAGAAGAAGATGAACCCGCTCCAGCAGGTGACGTACCTGGGCATTCTCAACGTGCTCCTGCCGCTCCAGGGCCTGACGGGCATCCTGATGTGGGGCGTGCAGCGCTGGCCGGAGGTCGCCGCGAAATTTGGCGGCCTGGACGGGCTGGCCCCGTTCCATACCCTGATCGCCTGGGTATTTGCCGCCTTCATCATCGGGCATGTCTATCTCACCACCACCGGCGGGCCGCAGCCGCTCGACAGCATCAAGGCCATGGTCACCGGCTGGGAAGATGTGGAAGTCCACGAGGTAGCCAAGCCTCCTCGGAAGAAAAAATAATTTATTAGTGTCATTGCGAGGAGTTCTGAGCGAAGTCGAAGAACGACGACCGCGTAGCGTACCCGAAAGGTAAGCAATCCCTGAGTGAGATGCCAACGTATCATGAGGTGGAGATTGCTTCGCTCGCAGCCCTTCGACTTCGGCACAAAGAACGTGCCTCCGCTCAGGACGCTCGCTCGCAATGACACAAGAATAAGGAGAAGAAAAAATGACAACTGCTGCTCCTGAAAAACCACGCAAAGGCCTGTTCGGCATCCGGGAAAAACCCTACGTCCACCCCTACGTGGGCGGGGTGCTGCTCGGCATCGTCCTGTTCCTGGCCTTCCTCATCACCCGCAACGGACTGGGCGCCTCCGGCGGCCTGAATCGTCTCGTGGCCTCCGTGGAAGACATCATCGTCCCCGGTCACATTGACCAGACGCCGTACCTGCTCAAACTGGCAGGCGGCCTGAAGAATCCGCTCGACGATTGGAGCGTGCCGGTGATTATCGGCGCGTTTGCCGGCGGGGCAATAGCGGGTCTGCTCAATGGGCGGTCGAAGTTCGAGGTCAATAAAGGCCCGCACATCTCCAACCGCACACGCCTGGTCATGGCCTTCGTGGGCGGTGTCTTCTTCGCCTACGGGGCGCGCATGGCGCGCGGCTGCACCTCCGGCCAGGCGCTCTCGGGCGGGGCGACGCTTTCCGCCGGGTCCTGGGCGTTGATGATGATGATCTTCGCCGGGGCTTACGGGGTGGCCTACTTCGTCCGCAAGATGTGGAACTAGGAGGTTTACCATGCCTATCTTTCCCTTACCCCAATTCGTGACCCAGGCGCTCTCCGAGAACTGGTGGACCTACCTGGTCTTTGGCCTGATCGGCTTCGGCTTCGGCTATGTGCTGGAAATCTCCGGCTTCGGCAACTCGAAGAAACTGGCGGCCCAGTTCTACTTCAAAGACCTGACCGTGCTCAAGGTCATGTTCACTGCCATTGTCACCGCCATGGTGCTGCTGTTCCTCTCCTCGGCGGTCGGCATCCTGGACTTCAACCTGGTCTACGTCCCGGAGACCTATCTCTCGTCGGGGATCGTGGGCGGCCTGATCATGGGCGTCGGCTTCATCGTCGGCGGGTTCTGCCCGGGCACCTCGCTCGTCTCGGCCTCCACGGGCAAAATTGACGGCATCGTCTTCGTCCTCGGCGCCATCACCGGCGTGTGGGCCTTCGGCGAGACCGTGGACGGCTTCTGGCAGTGGTGGAACACCAGCGGCTACTTTGGCCGCCTGACCCTGATGGACGCCTTCCACCTGCCCACCGGCGTGGTCGTCCTGCTGGTGGTACTGATGGCGCTCTTCATGTTCTGGGGCGGCGAAAAACTGGAAGCCATCTTCGGCAAGAAAGACTTGAGCAAGGAACCAAAACTGCGCGTCGTTGGCGCGGGGGTGCTGGTCCTCCTGGCCCTGGCCGTGCTGGTCATCGGCCAGCCGACCGCGGCGGATAAATACGCCAACCTGACCATCACCCGCACGGTGGAGGACGAGAAGGTGGCCTTTACGCCCGGCCAACTGCTGACCAACCGCCTCGTGCAGGTGCATCCCGGCGAACTGCTTGCCAGCCTGGCCGACCAGAAACTGAACATTGTCATGATAGACGTGCGTTCCGAAGCGGACTATAACCTGTTCCACATCCGCGGCGCGCAGAACATCCCATTGGCGGACCTGGAAACTGTCCTCCCGTTCCTGCTCTCCCAGCCCCCGACCAACACCGTGGTCGTCCTGATGAGCAACGACGAGACCGCTGCCAGCGATGCCTGGAAGGTGCTGGTCGCCAACTCGGTGCCCAACGTCTACATCCTGGAAGGCGGCGTCAACAACTGGCTCTCCATCTTCGGCGCGGATGAAGCGGACATCACCCCGACCCCCGTCCCGCCTGCGGATGACGCCCTGGCCTATACCTTCCCGTCGGCGCTTGGCGACCGCTACGAAGCCGCCGACCCCGAACCGGAAGCCTGGGAACTGGAATACACCCCCAAGATCCAACTCCAGCGCCAGCGCGGTCCCTCCGGCGGTGGGTGCGGCTAACCGGTGTCATTGCGAGGGTCGAGTAGCCCCGAAGGGGCGTATCGAGACCCGAAACAATCCCCTCCCTGCAGAGGAATAACTAAAACTTCCGAGGCCGAAAGGTCTCGGAAGTGTCCTTAATAATAATGAATGTCAATCTGTCAGTGATTAAAACTGATAAAATCAGTCCAGTTATACTCACTCATGAGGAGTATTCATGCGCACAAAATCATACTTCCTTTTCAACATCGTAATAGGCCTTTTGGCTTTGCTGATGGCTTGTAACCTCCCGGGTGGTTCACCTGCCCCGGTGACGGAGCCATCCTTCTCCGTAACGGATACGCGGCAAAGCATGACAGACACCAACACACCATTGACGCCCATCTATTTCGAGGTGGCCGTTATTGTGGATACCACCTCCGAACCGGTGAGCCGCGATCAGGCTCAGAACCTGGTGACGGATGCGAACAACATCTTCTTCAACCTGACTCCGTTTGGCGTGTATATGGTTGATTTCGTGGAGGATGGCGCCGGCGGGACGATGGATGATATTGCCAACCGCTATATTTCCTCGCATACCTCCGCACTCCCGGACGGGATTATCATCTTCTCCTTCGGCGACAATGGGCAGGCCAGGTTATATGGCGGGTATGCCTTCACCCTTCCCGGTCCGGCCGGTTTCCGTAATCTGTTCAACTCGCCTGTTGTTGGCAATACCAACCTTTATATAGGCATCGTCCACTACAGCCATAAATTTGCCGCCTGCGGATATGGTGATTCGGATACCGTTCAAAGCACGGTCTCCATCAACGGGGAATGCCGCAACCAGCCGGGGACTGCCTGTGTGGAACATAACGGTTATTCCATGTGCTCCAGTGCTGTGGACGACCTGTATGCTTCCACGCCGACGTATTTCGCAGCCAGCACCATCATCCATGAGATCCTGCATTCCTTCTCGCCGGGCGGGAACACCGATCATTACGGCACACCGGAGTGCAATGCCCGCATGGGCTGGCCGGAAGGTTACTTCGATCCCATCGAGGCGGATGTATATAACAATATGTGTCCGTTCGTTTACGATAACTTTACGAGTTCATATCAGCCGTAGAAACGGTTCCTCTAATGTTGGAAAACGACTTCCGAGACCTTTCGGCCTCGGAAGTCGTTTTCCAATTTTCATGCCGTGTGCTGCTTGGATGTATCGCGCCCAACGGCGCGGTTCAGACGCGGTGCGGAGCAGTGTTGGCTGGAACCACGTGTCGGGCGGCAATGCCTTTCAATCATATGACGAATTACTTTCTGCAAGTGACTTGATTGTTTTTAGTTGCTTCCGCATCATGATCAGATCCCCCCATGCCAGTACGAATCTGCGAAGTCTCTCCATCCAATTCCGAGCCGCAACATTTACTTTTACGATAAGACGACAGGCTGCGGGACCTCTATATTGCACTGCATATGTGAGCGACATCAAGCCAAATATCGTTTCCAGTTTAGGATGGATGACACTGGTAATTTGGCGGCCTTCTTCGAACTCTACGATTTGGCCTATCAGGAAGTTTTGGCCTTTCTCTAATTGCTCCACTCCCGGAGTAAGTTGGCGGGGGCTTTGACGTCCCCAGTTGTCTATCCAGTCGTAGCTGTAGGGTGCAAGTTTAAGTTGGCAGACCCAACGAAAGACTATATTTGCCGATGCAAAAACCTCAATCGCCCGTATCATGCTACGATATTCGGATGTCATATAGTGATCGCATGGAAATATTTCTTTTTCCTCGTCTCTCGTAGCGTTCCAGTTCCACGCCTGGTTCCAGATGTTCATTTTCCTCCTCCAGTTTTCCACAGTTGCTGCCCGACGGTTTTGGCTCAACGGCGGGCGGAGGCCAAATCCGCTGCTTGCAGGGTTGGGCCGCGCAAAAATCTACCTGGCTGCAAAACAGCCATATTCGTTTTATATCGCCTTGTTGCTCAAATGACGAATTGCATCGGCCATCGTCTGGTTGATGTCGAAGTGGTGTTCCAAGAATCTCAGGATCGCCAGCGCCGACTCGCAACTATGTTCATACCCTTGAACAAAGTGCGGCAACTCGCGCGCAATCCGCGGATAACGTTGTTCAAATCGCCGCTCATTGGCAAATACATCTTTCCGCACTGCCTTTTCACTCTCGATGAATTGCGCCAACTCCAAAACCCGGTCTACGGCATAGTGCTGAATGAAACGCTCGGCAGAAAGCTTTTCCCCGCGCCAAAACCGGCCTAAACCAACATACAAGTTGGTCAAGGCTTCGCCCACCAATCTCTCTACATCCGGTGGCTGAATTGGGGCACTGACCACCGACGGCATACAAATCATCTCATCAATTTCAGGTCGTTTCCAGATGATCCGTCCCTTTCCAAAGGGGACAGTGCGTAATTCAGGTTGTTCGAAGACGCCGAATTCGCAAAAAATACCATCCTGATACAGTACCTTGTGACCGTCTGGTGTATTACGAAAGTGATAAACAATGGGGCACAGCGAACTCAGCCAATCCAAATTGTCGATGTACCGAGCCTTGTAACCGTTTTCCGCGATGGCAAAGAAGTCTAAATCCGAATAGGAGTCGAGCCGTTCGGTTTCAACACCGACGGACCCCAAACCGATCAAGGCCAGGGCGTGTCCCGATTTTTTCAGGGAGTGCCCTATATCATCGAGCCGGTTGAGTAGATCCTGAGTGGTAGGCATGTAGAGATGACAGAAAATTATCCGTATTGTCGGAGCCAGGTGGCCGCCGAATGGTTTGCGGTATACCCCTTCGGGGCACAGGCTGGGCAGGTGGGCGGGGCGTAGACTCCGCTTGGGAGCAGGAAAAACTCGACCCCGGAGAAAAATGCTCACCTGCGCCTTGCCGCAGTCACAGGTGAAATCTGTGCAAAATTTAGACCCTTAGCAAGCCACGGAACCCCCTGGCGGCATAGTAAGATTCTGCACCGTTGTGGTACACGAAGACATGGTCATAGCGACGGTCGCAAAAGAGGGCGCCGCCTAGTTTTCTTATTTGAGAAGGTGTTTTCACCCAACTCGACGTCTTCGTATCGAAATTTCCAAGTTTCTGCAACTCTCGATATTGTTCTTCCGTTAAAATCTCGATGCCCATGGCAGAAGCCATATCCATCGCGCTATTTGCTGGTTTATTTTCTTTCCTTGACTCCAGACTTTCGCGGTCGTAACAAAAACTCCTGCGGCCGGTGGGACTTTCCGCTGAACAATCGTAAAAAATGGTTTCGCCCGTCTTTTTATCATAACCAACAACATCCGGTTCACCACCAGTTCTCTCCATTTCATTGAGAGACCACAGTTTTTCAGTATTAGCTTCCAGCTTTGCTTGTACTTTAGCCCATTCGAGACCTTTATGGCGGTTCATGTTTTTCTCAAAACGGGCTTTCAATGCTCTGAGTAGTTCTTCACGTTGTTTTGCTTTCATGTCTTTTGCTCTTTGCATCTCTGTCTTTGCCTTTCTGCTCTGTTTCATTGGCCTTTGCTCGCCCGGCCTTCTTACGGCTTGTTCTTTCGCTTCACGACCGCCGCAAACATGAACCCGTTGCTCACAGACGAGGAGTTCAATTAGCGCCTGCGCTTAGGCGGAAATAATTCCGCATAATCTTCCGGGGCCGCCGGATTATAGGCGGAATGGCGGGCCGTCGGTTCTTGCCAGCATTGTAGAACAAACATCCTGCCGGGTCAACTGTAGTGCGCCCCAAAAACTGGACAGTAGGTCAAAACAACATAAACTGTTCAGCACAGGAGCACTACGATGCCTCAACGTCGTCATTTCAACCCGG
>JACQYE010000130.1 GCA_016208355.1 Chloroflexota bacterium
AGACGATCTTCCCGGTGGCGGCTTCGACGACCAGCGTGCAGTCGTCGGCGTGGAAGGTGGGATGGGGACGGGTGAGCAGGTCGCGGGTCCAGACCCCGACGCGTTCGTCCGGTTTGTCGAAACCCTCGTTGCTGTGGATGCGGGAGTTGAACTCGGCCAGCGCGTCTGCATCGTCTGCAAGCGAACGGCAGAGGACCAGCCCGTCGTCCAGGCTGCGCAGGACGGGGCGGTTATTCAATTGGATTTTCATTGTCTATCCTGTCAGGTGACCTTTCCCCCCGACAGGCGGAAGGTCACCGGTGATTTTTTAGTAAATATTTCAACTCTTCCAGCGCCTTTTCGGGCTGGGTGAAGTGGATGCCAGCCATGCCTACAGATCGGGCCGCTTCCACGTTGGCAAGCACATCGTCAATGAAGACGGATTCTTCCGGGCTGGCAGCCAGTTCTTCGAGCGCCAGGCGGTAGATGCGCAGGTCGGGTTTCATCAGGCCGACCTCGGCCGAAATGACCATGTGGTCAAAAACGTCGGCGAACTTGTTCCGGGCGATGAACGCCCGCAGTCCTGACCAGGCGTTGCTGATGAGGCATACTTTATGTTCCGGGCGCAGGCCGCGCAGGTAGTTGAGCAAGGTTTGGTCAGCGCGGTCACCAGCAAAGAATTCGGCAGTCACTTTGTCGGCTTCGAGGCGGGGAAGGCGCAGGGCTTCGGCCACTGCCTGCCAGTGGGCTTCCTCCGGGATCTCCCCTGCGGACGCCCGCTGGCTGGTTTCGCTCTCGAAGATGATTTTTTCCAGGTCACGATAGGTCAGGCCGATGCGTTCTGCGGCGCGCCTGCGCGGTGTTTTGTCCTCCGTGCGAACAATTACGCCGCCGAAGTCAATGAAGATGTTCTTGACAGTCATTTCTTCTTGACCGCGCCAGAGGTTTTTGCGCTGGGTTTCGTGGCGGGTTTCGCCTTCGGGGACGACTTCTTCGCCGGAGCGGAGGCGGGTTTCTTCTTCGCAGGCGCTGCTTTCGCAGGTTTGGCGGCTGGTTTTTTTACAGTTGTCATCTTGCCGACTTCCTTGTTCGGGGCTTTCTTCGACCCGGCCTCTGCCACTTTTACGGCAGGCTTTTCTTCAGCCCTGGCGGCCTCCTGTTGCATGGCCTTGATCGTTTTCTTCCAATCCGGGAAGAAGAGTTCGATGCGTTTGCCTTCCACGCGGTTGGCGCGGCGGCATTTCGGACAATGGGCGTCGTAGTATTTCTGCTTGTGCTGGTCCATGTGCTGGAGGGCGGCAAGCATTTCGTCACGGCTGATGGCAAACATGGTCTGGCAGTATGTGCAGCGTAATTGCATGGCAGTCTCCTTTCGGATGGAAAAGGCGATTGGATTGGTTGGATGGTTCTATTTTACTCCATCGGCTTGCGATAGATGGTCTGTTGCCTGACCTTGCGGTAGCCAACGCCTTCGTACAGGCGGAACGCGCCGGAGAGATTCTGCGAGTCCACGCCCAAGGCGGTCTCGGTCATGCCCATCTCTTTGAACATCTTCATGCTCTGGACGAGCAGCGAGCGCGCCAGTCCCAGCTTGCGCCACGGCCTGCGGACGCAGATACCTTCCGTATAGCCGCGCTTGCGCTTGTATTCGGTGTTCTCTTTCTCATCCACGAAGTTGTGCACCACGCCTGCCATCTGGTTGCCTTCCCAGGCTACTTTCCAAAGTTCGGGACGGAAGTTAGGGTCTTCCAGGCTGGCCTGGTATTGTTCCTCGCTCTCGTCACGCGCGCCCCAGTGATCGCGGAAGGCTTCGTTGGAGCCGTCGAAGATCGGGCGGACATCCTCCGGCCTTACCAGGCGAACTTCCAGTCCCGGCGGCACGGGGGCTTCGGGGAATGGTTCGCTCAAGTCGCGCACCATGTGCGTCTCATAACGGGCAGGTTGGTAGCCTCTGCATTCGAGCAAGGCCACCAGCGCCTTTTCTGTCTCGTACGGTTCCGCCTGGAAAATTTTGGAAGCCTCTTTCGGATGACCGGCCGCAATCTGACGCGCCCGGTTTTCCCCGGCTGCCCACATCGCTGTTCCGATGCCCTTGCCGCGCCAGTCCGGGTGCAGGAAGCCGAACGGCATATAAAGGTAAGCGCCGTCTGCCTGGTCAGCCCACCACAGGCGCCCATAGGCGATCACCTGCCCAGCCACTTCGGCGAAGAGCATGTCCGTCTGCGGGTTGCAGTTTTCCAGGTGCCGGTAGTTGCGGGCAATGTCATCTACATTGGTGGAGCGCTCCACGCCATCCGCAATCTTGCAAGCGGCAATCAGCGCCGCCATGTGCGGGTAATCCTCCTCGCCGCGGAAGTGGCGAAAGATCAGCCCCGGGACGGAGGGGGTGTTTGAGAGTGGAATATTATCGTTCATAGGTTTTCCTTTCTCTTTACATGCAATAAAATAAAAACGGCCACGGGTTTGCCCATGGCCGCCTCGGGAAATAAAAAGGCCACGGGCTGGGAGTGTCCGTGGCCGGGAATACACTGCGTGTATCTTTTCAGGCAACAGGCGCACTCCGCGAAGGAATTGTCCCACCGCTGGAATCGGCGGTGCGAACAAGAACTACGCTGTCGAACTTGCGGTAAACCATGAAGTGCGCCTCCTTTCTTTTGGATTTGTAACGGGCGAAGTGTATCACGCGGGCTGGAATCCGGTCAAGGAAATTGAGGTACAATCCTGCGCATGACGGAACACCGTTACCTCCCGGATCCGAGCCGGGTCAGTGTGCTGACAGCCATCATCCTGCTGGCCTTTGCCCTGACGCATTTCCTGCATGTGCCGGAAGGGAATATCACCATTCCCATTTTTGGACTGGCGCTGACCATCCCCATCAGCCTGAACACGGCCATTTCCATGCTCACCGCCGCCCTGACCGCCGCCGGCGTGGACTGGCTCCTGCGCACCCACCCATCCATCGAAAAGGGGGAGACGCGCGAGCACTGGCTGCTTCCCACCCTGACATCGCTGGCCCTGGGCATCGCGCTCAATACCCTTCCGGAAAACGTCTGGTGGCTGGGGTTCGGACTGGGCGTCTTCCTGCTGGTGACTGTCTTCCTGGCTGAATACGTGGTTGTGGATCCGACTGATATTCGCTATCCCGTCGCGACGGCTGTCCTGACCGCCCTGGCCTTTGCCATTTTCCTCATCCTGGCCGTTTCGCTGAAGGCTTCGGGGGGGCGTCTGTTCCTGCTCGCTCCGGCGTTGTTCCTGGGCAGTTTCCTGGCCGCCCTGCGGACCCTGCACCTGCGTCTCAACGAGCGCTGGGAACTGGCCTGGGCTATCGGCATCGGGCTGGTTGGGATGCAACTTGGCGCGGCGCTACACTACTGGCCGCTGACCCCCGTCCGTTATGGTTTGGCGCTGCTGGCCCCCGTCTATGCGCTGACGGTGCTGGCCGTCTCGCTGGCGGACGGGGTTTCCTTCCGGCGGGCGGCGGCCGAGCCGGGCGTAATGCTTGCCTTGATCTGGGGACTGCTGATCTGGTTCCGCTGACGGTTTCCGAGTAACCTGTCCGCCATTTCCGTGTTTCCACTTACGCCAAAGTATTATTGTTTACCCTGTAATTTCGGAGGTACGGAGCAATGCAATTCCTGACCGACGCCGGCACTGTGCTGGCGGCTTATCTTTTTGGTTCGATCCCTTTTGGGCTTCTCGTTGTCAAGGCGACCAACGGCAAAGACATCCGCACCGTCGAGAGCGGGCGTACGGGCGGGACAAATGCCTTCCGCGCCGCCGGTTTTAGAGCAGGACTTTTTACTGCCATTCTCGATATTCTTAAGGCCGCTGTCACCGTCTGGCTGGCGCAGGCGATTACCGGTAACGTCTGGGTCCACGTCCTGGCCCCCATCGCGGCAGTACTGGGACACAACCACTCCATCTTCCTGCCCGAACGCGGACCGGTTGGGCGTCTCCGCTTGCGGGGCGGGGCGGGTGGGGCGGCCGCCCTGGGCGGGACCTTCGGCCTGTGGCCTCCCGCTGTGCTGATCATGCTCCCGCTGGGAATCCTTATCTGGTGGGGCATCGGCTTCGCCTCGGTCACCACCCTGAGCGTTGGCCTGATGACAATGATCATCTTCGCCGTGCGCGCCGCCCTGGGACTGGCCCCCTGGGAATACGTGCTGTACGGCCTGCTGGCGGAACTCCTGATGCTCTGGGCGCTGCGTCCCAATATCAAGAGATTGTTTGCAGGGACAGAACGCCGCCACGGACTGCCGGTCAAACTACAGAAACTGCGCGAAAAACGGAAGCAGGCAAAGAGTCCGGGAGGAAAAAGAATAAACCCGGAAATTTTCACAGAGTAAAAGAGTACCGCCGTCCATTATGCTGGACGGCGGCGCTGTTTCATTTTCCTTCACCCTGTTTTTCCTGCTGGTAGAGGGCGAGCAGGTTGCGGCGGTGGAGTTCTTCGGCCAGGCCGCCCAGGTACACACGGCTCTTGCCGCAGGTTTCCACGTTGTTCTCGTCCAAAAACTCCTGCGCAGCCCGGCGGCGCAGGGCCGTTTTCACCACTTTGCGGATGTTGGTGAGATAAGCCAGGTTTTCCTTCACGGCAGCATCAATCTCGCCGCGCAGGACAATATCGCCATGACCCTGGATGATATTCTCCAACCCCATGCGGCTGAACTTCTTGATGGAGAGGGTGATGTCTTCGGCGTCGCCATCCACCACATAGGGCAAGGGCATGAAAGCATCGCCGGCGAAGAGGACGCGGTCTTCCTCCACCAGCACGGAGATGCCGTCCGGGCTGTGACCGGGGGAGGGCAGGATGGTCAGGTTCTTTTTGCCCACGCGCAGGGTCAGCGCGCCCTGGTTAAAGGTGAAATGCGGCAAGACCATCTTCACCTGCTTGAAAGCCGGGTTCTGCCTGCGGGCGGCTTCCATTGACGGGATGCCGCGCTCCTCAAGCAGTTGGCGGCACAGCGCGTGGGCAATGACCGTCGCACCCGGGAAGAAACAATTTCCCCAGGTATGGTCGGCGTGATAGTGGGTGTTGATGATATAGCGCACCTGCACCCCGACCTCGCGCTCAACAAAATCACGGATGGCAAGGGACTCTTCGGGCAGGGCAAGCGTGTCAATCAGCACGGCCCATTGCGGCCCGGCAATGACGCCGGCCGTCACCTGGGCATAGACTTCGCTCTGGAACCAGTAGACATTTTCGGAAACGCGTTCGCGATGCATGGCTTCTCTCAGGGGTTGGAATCGCCTGAATGTAGCACATAAGCAGGGCAAAAGTCAAGTAAAAGTGTCAATTAAACACGAATCTCCCGGAAATTGACCCGGGAGACCTTTCTTTCCTGGACCTGTCTCCTGTCAACCGACCGGAATGGTCCCCTCGGGCTGGAGCAATGGGAGGTAGATGGCGAAGGAGGTGCCCTGGCCCTCCGCCGAGTCCACTTCGATCCGCCCGCCGTGATGGGTCACGATCCAGTATGCAATGGAAAGACCAAGTCCAAAGCCGCCAGGCATCAGCCGCGAGCGGGACTTTTCGGCGCGGTAGAAGCGCTCGAAGATATGCGGCAGGTCTTCCTTCGAGATGCCCATCCCGGTGTCACGGACGATGATGCGGGCGTTGCCGCCCACCTTGGCCAGGCTGATGAAGACCTCGCCGCCCTGGGGCGTGTACTTGATGGCATTCGAGACCAGGTTGATGAGCACCTGTTCCAGCCGGTCACGGTCGCCGTTGACCTGAACCTGGTCAATCTCGGTCACTCTCAGTCGCACGCGCTCGCGCGCCAGCACCCGCATCTCCTTGAACACCTCCAGCAGGAGTGTATCCAGTTCGAGCGGGGCAAAATGGAGGGGGAGTTTGCCTGATTCGGCCTGTGTTTCGAGCAGCAGGTTGCCGACGAGACGGGTAAGCCGGTCGGCTTCATCCTCGATCCCGGACAGCGACTCGTCGTCGGCGCAGCCCATCTTGCGCATCAGGTCCACGTTGCCTTTGATGACCGTGAGCGGGGTGCGCAGTTCATGGCTCACGTCGGCCAGGAAGCGCTGCTGGGAGGTGAAAATATGTTCCAACCGCTCCAGGGTGGCATTGAAAGCCTGGACCAGCCGCCCGACCTCGTCATTCTCCGGCCCGCGCAAGGGGATGCGCCAGGAGAGATCGTCGGCGCTTGAGATCTGCTGGGCGGTCTCGGTCACCGCGGCCAGCGGGGAGAGGGCGCGGGCAATGGTGAGCCAGGAAGCGGCGGCGGCAACCGCCATCGAAGCCAGGGAAGCGACCACGATGATGCGCATGAGCGTTGCCCGGGTATCATCGGCAATGCCGGTGTTATAGGCAGCCTGGAGAAGGCCGATCCGCCGTCCCCCGGCGAACAGCGGCACACTCAACACGCGCAAGTGCACCGTCTCGATATACGTGTCGCTGAACGTCTGCTGCCGTAGACCAGCCACGACCGGGTCAATCGGGCGGTCCAGGTTGCGCAGGGGTGCGGAGGCAAACTCGATATTCCCTCCCACATCCATTACCTGCATGTAGACATTGGCCGTCATGTCCATGCGCGGCAGTTCGATGAGCACCAGTTCGCCGCTCACGTTCACGCGGATGCGCTGGATGGCGTCCCGGGCAGTTTCGAGCAGGATGGTATCCACCTGGTTAACAAGCAGGACGTTGACCATGATGAAGATCAACATCCCAAAAACGAGCAAAATCCCACCGGTGAGCGTGGAATATAAGATTGTCAGGCGTAAACGCAGGGACATTTAAGGGTTCTCGCGCAGCACGTACCCCACACTGCGGACGGTATGGATGAGGCGTTGTTCGTTCCCGGCTTCCAATTTCTGGCGCAGGTAGCGGATGTAGACCTCCAGCACGTTGCTTTCGCCGCCAAAGTCGTAGCCCCAGACGCGGTCGAAGATGACTTCACGGGTGAGCACCTGGCGCGGGTGGCGCAGGAAGAGTTCGAGCAGTTCGTATTCTTTTGCCGTGAGCGGCACCAGCCGCTCGCCGCGCGTCACCTGGCGGGAGGCCGAGTCCATCGTCAGGTCCGCAAATTTATAGACCTGCTGGCGCTCGGTCTGGGTGCGGCGCAGCAGGGCGCGCATGCGCGCCAGCAGTTCCTCCAGGTTGAACGGCTTGACCAGGTAATCGTCCGCCCCGGCGTCCAGGCCTTGCACCCGGTCCTGGATGGTGTCTTTGGCGGTCAGCATCAGGATGGGCAGACTGCCCCCCGTCCGCAGGCGGCGGCAGACCTCCAGCCCGTCCAGGCCGGGCAGCATCCAGTCCAGGATCACCAGGTCTGGATGGTGGTCGCGCGCCAGGTTCAGGCCGGTGCGGCCCTCGGTGGCGATGTCCACCACGTAACCATCGTAGGCCAGCCCGCGTTGCAGGATTTTCAGGATGGCGGGATCGTCTTCGATAATCAGGATGCGCTCGTTCATAGACACCTCATATGCAAAATATACCACAAACTTTTGGTAGAATGTAAATATGCCGTTGATTAAACGCGTCTTTGACCTGGCCGCGGTCAGCCTCGGGCTGGTGGTCATCTCCCCGCTGCTGCTGGCGCTTGCCCTGCTGGTACGTGTGGCGCACGGGACCCCGGTTCTGTTCCGCCAGCAGAGGCCGGGGTACAAGGGCCGGCCTTTCATCCTCAATAAATTCCGCACGATGACCGACCGCCGCGGGCCGGACGGGGTTTTGCTGCCTGATTCTGAGCGCATCACCCGCCTGGGGCGTTTCCTGCGCTCCACCAGCCTGGACGAGCTGCCCGAACTCTTCAACGTGCTGCGCGGCGAGATGAGCTTGGTGGGGCCGCGCCCGCTGCTGATGCAGTATCTGAAGCGTTACTCCCCCGAGCAAATGCGCCGCCACGACGTGATGCCGGGTATCACCGGCTGGGCGCAAGTCAATGGGCGCAACGCCCTCACCTGGGACGAGAAATTCAGCCTCGACCTATGGTACGTGGATCACTGGTCGTTCTGGCTGGATATCAAGATTTTGTTCCTGACCCTTTGGAAAGCCCTCAAACGCGAGGGCATCAGCCAGCCGGGGCATGCCACGATGGAAGAGTTTATGGGGAAAAAGTAGGTCACGCATTTTGCGTGACACTTTCATGTGACCCGTCACGCTGAAAGCGTGACCTACTCCTGATTGCAATAAACCGGGCGGCCTGCAGGCCGCCCGGTTTAGTTTACTGAATAATCCCAATTTCCTTCCCGGCTTTTTCGATCACCCCCAGGGCGTAATCAATCTCTTTCGGCTCGTGTGACGCCAGCACGGTGGCGCGCAGGCGCGCCAGACCCTCCGGGACAGCCGGGGAGACCACCGGCAGGACGAACAGGTCCTGGTGCTGGCACTGGCGCGTCAGGGCAAAGGCGCGCTCGTCGGTGTCGCACAGCACCGGGACGATGGCTGTGGTGCTTAACATGGTATCGAACCCGGCCTCCTTCAACCCGGCGAGGAAGTGGTCGGCGTTCTGGCGCAATTTCTCGATGCGCCAGGGTTCGTCCAGGATGACCTTGAAGGCTTCGTTGGCCGCGGCGGCCTGCGCCGGGGGGATGGCCGCCGAGAAGATGTAGGCCCGGCTGGCGTGGCGCAGGTACTGAACCAGTTCCTTCTTCCCGGCCACGTACCCGCCAACTGACGGGATGGTCTTGGAGAGCGTGCCCATCTTGATGTCCACCGTGCCTTCCAGCCCGAAATGCTCCTCGATACCGCGCCCGGTCTTGCCGAGCACGCCCACGGAATGCGCCTCGTCCATCATCAGCCAGGCGTTGTATTTCTTGCTTAATTCCACCACGCGCGGGAAATCAATCACATCCCCGTCCATGCTGAAGACCGCATCCGCGACGACCATTTTGGCAACGCCCTCCGGCACCTGCTGGAGGCGTTTTTCCAGGTCCTCCATGTCATTGTGGCGGAAGCGGCGGAACTCTGCCCCGGACATGAGACAGCCGTCCACGATGGAGGCGTGGTTGAGTTTGTCGGAAATGACGTAATCGCCGCGCCCCATCAGGGTCGAGATGACCGCCAGGTTGGTGGCGTAGCCAGAGGAGTAGGTCACGGCCGCCTCGGTATGTTTGAACGCCGCAATCGTCTCTTCCAACTCGGTGTGGATGGTCAGCGTCCCGGCCAGGGTGCGGACGCCGTTCGTCCCCGTGCCAAACTTGTCCACGGCCTCTTTGGCAGCTTTGTTGATGCGCGGGTGCCCGATCAGGCCGAGATAACTGTACGAGGCATACATGCCCATCTCCCGCCCACGGACGAGCACGCGCGCCCCGCCGCGAATCTCCTCCACCGGCTGGTTGTAGAAATACAGGTCGTTCTCACGCAGCATCCGCTCGCGGTCCGTGAAGTACTTGATGCGGCGGGTGACGGCATCATCGGTGGTATGGATGTCCATAAGATGACTCCTTTGGTGAAAAAATCTGCGTAAGTATAGCACAGACCTCCGAGGTCTGCCTCGATGGAAAGACGAACCACGCTGTTTCATCACGGAGCATATCGAGATTTCCCCCCATTTTTGCTCTGTGAACTCTGCGTTCTCTGCGGTGATAATCCCCGCGCAAGGGCTTGACAAAATTAATAAAGCGCATACAATTAGTACAATGATACAATTATACAATCGTACATCATATACAGCCTATGAACCTCGAACTTGACTTCCGCTCCGGCATCCCCATTTATCTCCAGGTCGTGGACCGCATCAAAGAAATGATCGCGGATGGGCGTATCCGGCCCGGCGACCAACTGCCCACCGTCCGCGCCCTGGCGACCGAACTGCGCGTCAACTTCAACACGGTCGCGCGTGCCTACCGCATCCTGGACGAAGCCGGGATCATCTCCACCCAGCAAGGACGCGGCACCTACATCCTGGAAATGCCCCCACCCGAAACGTCCGAGGCGATGCGCCGAACCACGTTCGAGGCGCTCACGGACCGTTATCTGGCCGACGCTGTCCGGTTGGGGCTTCCACCCGAAGAAATTCTTGCCTTTATCCGGCAACAATTGAATTCAAAGAAACAAGGAGTCGAATAATGTCTAACACCCGATACGTTTCAATCGCAAGCCTGCTAATCCTCCTGTCCTTCCTGGCAGCCGGATGCGGTCCCGCCAGTCCCGCCGCGATCAGCGACGATGAAGTAATCGCTGTTACCACGAACATCCTGACCGCCATGGATGCCGGCGATTACACCGCCTTCACGAGCGACTTCAGCGATGAGATGCTGGCTGCTTTTACAGAAGAACAATTTTCCCAACTGCGCGACCTGATCTTCTCCGCCAGCGGGAATTTTGTTTCCGCCAATGAATTGAGCATTTCCAACAAACAGGGATTTGCCATTTACCGCATCATTTGCAAGTATGACCTGGAAGATGTCGTGGTAACGATTGTTTTCAAGATAGACGGGATACAGGTGGAGGGTCTCTTCTTCGACTCGCCCAACCTGCGCTCCGCCAGCCAGTGATCCCACGTTACCGGACCCTGAATCTGTTCCCCATACAAGGAGTAATCCCATGTCCCCGACAACTTTACCCAACCTTACCAAAGATCAGAAACTGGCCCGCCAACAACCCGACCAGCATTTTCCTCCAATCGCCGGCTTTCTCTTCGGCATCTTCCTGCTGATCGGCGCGCTCGGCGGAATCTTGATGGCTGATGCTGGCATCCTGCCAGAATTCTGGACTGCCATGTGGATCATTGGCTGGACGCTGATCGGTACGTACTTCCTCTTCGGCTTGAAAGTCGCCACCCAGTGGGAGAAGGCCGTTGTCCTGCGGCTCGGCAGGTTCAAGAAACTTGCCGGACCGGGCGCCTTCTGGCTCATCCCCGTCATTGACAGCGTTCCGAACTGGATTGACCACCGCGTCATGGTCACACCCTTCTCGGCCGAGAAAACGCTGACAAAAGACACCGTCCCCGTGGATGTGGATGCGGTCCTGTTCTGGGTCGTCTGGGACGCGGAGAAAGCCGCCCTCGAGGTGGCCGACTACCGCGCCGCTATCGCCTGGGCCGCCCAGACCGCCCTGCGCGAGATCATCGGGCAGAGCGTCCTGGCAGACATTCTGATCGGCCGCGCCAAGATGGACGCTGAGCTGCAAAAAATCATTGATGAACGTACCACGCCCTGGGGCATCACTGTCCAGGAGGTGGAAATCCGCGACGTGGTCATCCCGCCCGACCTGGAGGACGCCATGTCCCGCCAGGCGCAGGCGGAACGCGAACGCCAGGCGCGCGTCATTCTGGGCGAATCCGAAAAACAGATTGCCGCCTCTTTCGCCGAAGCCTCCAAGGCCTACGCCAACAACCCCACCGCCCTGCACCTGCGCGCCATGAACATGCTCTTTGAAGGATTGAAGGAGAAAGGCGCACTGGTCATCGTCCCAAGCAGCGCCGTGGACACAATGAACCTGGGAGGCCTCAGCGGCATGGTCTCCCTGGCGCAGCAAAATATGCCGAAAGAAAAGAAATAGTCCCTCGGTTTCACGTGAAACGGCGCCAGCCTTGCAGGGATAAACTTTGCAGGGCTGGTTGCCCGGAAAAATCGTTTCACGTGAAACTAGTGCGTCCAAAAACCGACTCTGTAGCGGCCCAGGTTAAAAATAACATACAATTCCGGCCCGAAGTTTGGAGAATATTATGCCTGAACTCAACCAGTGGGAATACCATGTGCTGACCGTTGGCACCTTCTTCAAAGGCGTGAAAGATAGCGAACTGGAAGCCTTGCTAAACCAACTCGGCGAAGAGGGCTGGGAAGTGGTGGGCTTTCGCACGGTTGAAAACTCCAACCAGTCCCAGATCATAACCAAGCGCCCGCTCGACCGCACGGCCCGCCGCTGGCGCTCAATGCCGTAGAATATTCCTGCGTACAACTTTTATTTGATACCGAAAGGATAATCTCTGATATCAGCATAAGGAGCTATGTCATGGACTTCTCAGAAATTCAGCAATACATCCCGTTCCTGATCCCTGTGCTTATCATCCAGCTTGCGCTCATGATCGCCGCCCTGGTTGACCTCATCCGCCGCGAACATACCCGCGGCCCAAAGTGGGTCTGGGCGCTGGTCATCGTGCTGGCGAATTACATCGGCCCAATCATTTACTTCGTGGCAGGCAGGAAAGACGAATGATCCAGGTTGAAAACCTTCACAAACATTATGGCGCTGTCCATGCGCTTGACGGCTTGACCATGACCGTCAAGCCGGGGGTGGTGTATGGCTTTCTCGGACCCAACGGCGCCGGAAAGACGACCACCCTGCGCATCCTCACCGGTCTGGCGCGCCCGACCTCGGGCCGGGCCTCCGTTGCCGGGATAGACCTCAGCAGCGATGGCCGCGCCCTCTCCCGCCACATCGGCTATCTGCCCGAGGAGCCGGCTTTCTACCCCTGGATGACCCCGCGCGAATTCCTCGACTACCTTGGCCGCTTGCACGGACTCTCCTCCACACAGCGCACCGCCCGGGTGAAGGAATTGCTCGATCTGGTCAACCTCGCTGAGGCCGGGAAACGGCGCATCGGCGGGTTCTCGCGCGGCATGCGCCAACGGCTGGGATTCGCCGCCGCCCTTGTCCACCGGCCCGAGGTCCTGCTACTGGACGAACCGGTCAGCGCGCTGGACCCCTCCGGGCGCAAAGAAGTCCTCGACCTGATCGAAGGCCTGCGCGAACAGTGTACTGTCCTGATGTCCAGCCACATCCTGGCCGACGTGGAACGCGTCTGCAACGTGGTTGGGATCATCGCCAAAGGCCGGATGGTCGTCCAATCTCCACGGGAAATGCTGATGGAACGTTATGCCCAGCCGGTTTTCGAAGCCGATGGTGAAGACCCTCTTGCCATGAAACGCTGGGCAGATCTTCTCAAACGTCAGAAATGGGTCGCGGCAGTGGCCGTGGCAGGCGCTACTGTGCGCGTTACTGCCAATGACGTGGTGCTTGCCCGCCATGAATTGATGGCTTCCGCCGCAGCCCAGGAACTCGTTCTGCGGCGCTACGAGGAGCTTCGTCCCTCGCTGGAAGATGTATTCCTGCAACTGGTGGAAACGGAGGCGGTGAAATGAACTTCTTCATCGTACTGCGTAAAGAAATAACCGAACAGTGGCGCACCAAACGCCTGCTGATCGTGGCCGCAGTGCTGGTTCTCTTCGGGCTTGCCTCGCCCCTGCTGGCGAAAGTGACCCCCGACCTGCTCAAGTCCATCCCCGATATGCCGCCCGGTCTGGCCGACCTGATCCCCGCGCCGACTCTGGCGGACGCGGTTGGGCAATACATCAAAAACATGAGTCAGTTTGGGATCCTGCTGGCAGTGCTGATGAGTATGGGTGTTGTGACGCAGGAAAAGGAACGCGGTACGGCAGCCATGATGTTGACACATCCCGTTTCGCGCCTGACCTTCCTGCTGACAAAGTTCGCTGCGCTCGGCTTCACTTTCGCGGTCAGCCTGGCAGCGGCGGCGCTGGGGTGCTGGTATTACACCCTGCTCCTGTTCGAGGCGCTGCCGTGGGGGACTTTCCTGGCACTGAACGGGTTAATGCTGATTGTCTTCCTAGTCTATGTGGCTGTGACGTTGTTCTGCAGCGCCCTGGCCCGGACGCAGGGAGCGTCCGCAGGATTGTCATTCGCTGGATTGGTTTTAGTGGCAGGCATCGGGTCCGTGCCGCGCATCGGGGAGTATTTCCCCGGCCAGTTATTCAACTGGGGCGGGACACTTGCCCTTGGAGGCGAAGCGTCCAACTGGCCGGCACTCTGGGGCAGTCTTGGGCTGATCGTTATCTCGCTGACTGCGGCCTGGCTGGTATTCCGACATCAGGAAACATAGACAACAAGAACAAATGTTCTATATTGCGTCCTGTTGAAATCGGGGATAAACTGTTGGCATGGATGAAACCCGGCCCCAACTCCGCCACATGGCGGAACAACTCGCCCGGTTGATCGAGGTCAGCGTTCAACTTAATTCGACGCTCAACCTGGACGATTTGCTTCAATTCATTATCGAGGCCGCCGCAGAAATTCTGGACTGCGAATCGGTCTCGATTTTGTTATATGATGAAAAGCGCGCCAGACTGGTCTTTGCCGCCGCCACGGGGTCGGACCCGAAGCGGCTCGCCGATATCCCTGTCCCCCTGGATAGCAGCGTGGCCGGGGAAGTTTTCCTCGAGAACAAAGCCGTTATCCTCTCGGATGTGAAGAGCAATGGCCGCCATTATGACAGCGTTTCAAGGCATGTAGATTTCGATGTCCACAACCTGCTCGGCGTGCCAATGCGCGTGAGAGACCGTCCCACCGGTGTGTTGGAAGCCTTGAACAAGCGTAAGGAGACATTTGACGAGGCCGACGCCGATATCCTTTCCGTCATTGCCTCGCAGGCGGCGGTAGCCGTCCACAACGCCCGGCTGGTGAAAGCCTTGCGCGACGCTTACAATGAGATCAGCGCTACCGACCACTTGAAGACGAATTTCCTGGCGCTGGCATCCCATGAACTGCGCACCCCTTTGGGTATCATCATCGGATATGCCACCTTCCTGCAAGAAGAGTCTCCCGGCGAACTCTCCG
The DNA here is from genome assembly GCA_016208355.1 of Chloroflexota bacterium. Lineage (GTDB taxonomy): Bacteria > Chloroflexota > Anaerolineae > Anaerolineales > Villigracilaceae > UBA877. Next base: position 14,516 of record JACQYE010000130.1, read on the forward strand.
ACCACGCCAAGCAGGTGCTCAACGCCGCCATGCAAATGCGCGCCCTGGTGGATGCCATGACCAACCTGAATATGCTGCGCTCCAGGGAAATGGTGATGCACCGGCTGGTTGTGCCGATCCAGCAGATCCTGCGCGGCGCGTTTGGCGAGGTCAAGACACTGGCCGAGGCAAAAAATCACCAGGTGGTCATGAACCTGCCGGAGCAGCCTCTGCCTGTAAAATGCGACCCCGAGAAATTGACCTCAGCCTTTATCAATCTATTGGACAATGCAGTCCGATTTACCCCTGAGGACGGACGGATCACCGTCAGTACAATGCTCCAGACCGGCGGTGACCTGCTCGTCTCGGTGCAGGATTCCGGGATTGGGATTCCCCCTGGCGATTTGAAAAAGATTTTCAATGAGTTCTACCAGGTGTGGAGCCGCATACCACCCGGAAACACGGCGGCATGGGCATTGGCCTGCCCATCGCCAAAGGGCTGGTGGAAGCCCACGGCGGTAAATTGTGGGCAGAAAGCGCCGGACCGGGAATGGGGTCAACGTTCAAGGTGCTCCTGCCCAGAATCAGCACCTCCACGCTCTCTGAAATGACCCGCTGAAACGTTCTGCCCGGCTCGTGTGAGCCGGGCAGATTTCATCTTCAACTTTAACCCAACTGCGCCTTCAACTTCCCGGAGGTCTCCTTCAACGCCGCCAGCCGCTCGCGTTCCTTCTGAACGACCGCAACCGGGGCTTTGTTGGCGAAGTCCGAGCCAAGCAGTTTCTCCAGCCGGTCTATCTGGACCTGAATGCTGGCCCGTTCTTTTTCGAGGCGAACGCGTTCCTCATCCATGTCCACCATGCCGGAAAGCGGGATGTGGACCTCGACCGGCCCTACCACGAGGGCAATTGCGTCCTCGGGCTTCGTCGCCAGGGATGGTTGGATGGCAAACTGCGGCGGGTCAATCCCGGCGAGCGCCGCAATGACACCTGCCTGCTCCTTGAGCAATTCCGTCTTTGCCCCACCGGCGACGAGCGCCGGGATACGTTTCGCCGGGCTGACCTTCTTCTCGGCGCGCAGGTTGCGGATGGAACGGACGATCTCCTGCAAGAGGAAAAAGTCAGCCAGTTTGGACTCTTCCCAGCCTTCTGGATCTCGCACTGCTGGCCAGGGAGCGACGATCAGCGCCTCCGTCCAGTCCTTTGCCAGGTCGGCCAACGGCGAACCGAGCAGCGCCTTGTGCAGGTGGCCCCACAATTCCTCAGTGACAAACGGAATGAAAGGATGCAGCAGGCGCAGGGACATGTCCAGCACGCGCGCAAGCGTCTGGGCAGTGTAGAAAGCCCGGTCGCCGCCAGCAGTCATCTGGAGTTTGGCCACTTCCACGTACCAGTCCGCAAAATCGGACCAGAAAAACTCGTAGATCTGGCGTCCGGCTTCGCCGTACTGATACGCCTGGAACAGGCGCTCCACGTCACGTACCAGCTGCTGCAACCGCGCCCAGATCCAGGAATCGGCCAGGGTCCACTCGTGACCGGCTGAGGGTCCAGGCTGCACCGAGTTGATTGCGGAGACCACGAACCGGCCCGCATTCCAGATCTTGTTGGCGAAGTTGCGGTTGCCTTCCACCTTCTTGAGGCTGATGTTCATATCCTGGCCCGGCGTAGAACCCACCAGCAGGGTAAAGCGCAGGGCATCGGTGCCATATTCATCCATGACGGTCAAGGGGTCAATCACGTTGCCGTAAGATTTGCTCATCTTGCGCCCATGTTCGTCGCGTACCAGCCCATGCAGGTACACTGTATGGAACGGCGCCTGCCCGGTGAATTCCAGTCCCATCATGATCATGCGCGCTACCCAGAAGAACAGGATGTCGTAGCCGGTCTCCATGACGGAGGTCGGGTAGAAGTATTTCAGGTCGGGCGTCTCTTCGGGCCAGCCGAGCGTGGAGAACGGCCACAGGCCGGAGGAGAACCAGGTATCGAGCACGTCCGGGTCCTGGCGAATGTTCTTCGAAGCGCAGTGAGCACACTGGGTTGGATCAGTCCGGGTGCAGGTCTGCTTGCCGCAATCGTCGCAGTACCAGACCGGGATGCGGTGTCCCCACCAGAGCTGTCGGGAGATGCACCAGTCCTTGATATTTTCCAGCCAGTTGAAGTAGACCTTTTCGAAGCGTTCCGGGACAATCTTGATGCGCCCATCCTGCACGGCTTCCAACGCCGCCTGGGCCAATGGCTGAATCTTGACAAACCATTGTGTGGAAACCATCGGTTCGACGATCTCGCCGCCGCGCTGCGAACGCGGCAGGGTGGTCAGGTAGGGCTCTTCCTTGATCACCAGGCCGGCGGATTTCATATCCGCCCAGAGTTTCTCGCGGCAGGCGTAGCGGTCCAGGCCGGCATAGGGTCCGCCGACCTTGGTCACTTTTGCGGCCGCATCCAGCATCGAGAGGATGGGCAGGTTGTGGCGCTGGGCGATCTCATAGTCATTCGGGTCATGCCCGGGGGTGATCTTGAGTGCGCCGGTCCCAAATTCGCGCGAGACGTAGTCATCTGCAATCACCGGGATCTCGCGCCCCAGCATGGGCACGAGCGCAGTCCTGCCGATGAATTTCTGATAACGGGCATCTTCGGGATGGACAGCCACTGCCATATCGCCCAGAATGGTCTCCGGGCGGATGGTGGCAACCGGGATATACTCGTCGGAATCCTTGAGCATGTACTTGAAGTAATACAGCCTGGCTTCTTCCTCGTTGTATTCCACTTCCAGGTCGCTGACAGCCGTCTTGAGTCCCGGCGACCAGTTGATCAGGCGCGGGCCGCGGTAGATGAGTCCCTTCTCGTACAGGCGTACGAAGGCCTCCCGCACGGCGCGGCTCAGGCCGTCGTCGAGGGTGAAGCGTTCCCGTCCCCAGTCACAGGAGGCTCCCATGCGGCGGATCTGGGTGGTGATGAGGTGGTGATATTTCACCTTCCAGGACCAAACCCGCTCGACGAATTTCTCGCGGCCGAGCTCCTCACGCGTCACTTCTTCAGTCCGCAGCAGGTCTTTCTCCACCTGTAACTGGGTGGCAATGCCAGCATGGTCGGTGCCAGGAACCCATAGGGCTGAATAGCTTTTCATGCGCTGGTAACGGATCATCAGGTCTTCCATCGAGACGAATAATGGATGGCCAAGATGCAGTTCGCCGGTCACATTGGGCGGCGGGATGGAGATGACAAAGGGTTTCTTCGTCGGGTCGAAGTCCGGTTTGTTCGGGTCGTTGGATGGCTGAAAGTAGCCGCCCTTTTCCCACATCTCATAGATGCGCGGTTCGGTGGACTTGAAATCGTAGGCTTTTGGCAACTGGTATTCGGTCATTCTGACTCCTTATGGCAATAAAAAATTCAACGCTTTTGCAAGTGATTTCTTGAAGTCCGGCGGGAACTCGTGACCCATTTCCGGATGCTCTTCCATCCGGCAGGGGATACCGTATTGCAGCAGTGTCTCGCAGACCTGATGGAAGAAATCGTGGCGAGGGTCTTTGCCTCCGGCGACGACATAGCCGCGCAACGGATGGACTCTGGCTGTCTCCGCCCATGCCTCCAGCAGGTTTTGGTCAATCACGCCGGGGACAACGGACAGGAAACCGCGCGCCGGGAGGCTGCCATTGAGCGTTAGGCGGATGGCGAGCGCCCCGCCCTGCGACATCCCGCCGACGACCACGCGGGACTGATCAACCGGGTACCGCTCACAGAGGCTCGCAAACTGCCCAACGACTTCCTCCTGTCCTTTGTCGCGGTCATTCCAGGCATACGCACCCGGCCAGGCCAGTTGCGATGACTGTATCGCCGCGACCAACCATCCCTTCGTGCAGGCTGCTTCCCAATACGGCAGCTCCGCTTCGGCTGTGCTGCTCATGGCGTGCAGGGCGATCAGCACAGGATAGGGTTTTGCCGCCTTCGCCGGTTCGCGCACGATCAGGATCGGTTTCGATTCTGTTTGCGCCGCGGCATGACGTTCGCGGCAGACGGCGACCATGCGCTCGAAGTCGGGATTCCCTTGCAGTAGCGCCAGGTCCGGGTCGTTGCGCAGGTACGGCTCGGACCACCACATGCCGGAGTTCAGCGCCTTCTCCAGAACCAGCAGCGCATCTTCGACCTTCTGCAAACGTGTCAGCAGGCAGACGCGCCAGAAATCTGTCCGGGCGGATTGCTCTGGGAAGGCGGCAGCCAGGCGTTCGGTTACGGCCAAAGCCTCGGCGTAATCGCCTCGTTCGTAGCAGGCCATCATCTCTTGCGAGCGGCGGAAGAACTCTTGTTCGTCAGGCATAACAACACCTCGAGAAAACAAAAACGCCCGCATCCTCCTGAGGACGGCGGGCGCCGCGGTACCACCTCAATTCAACCGAAAACAGTTGCACTCTGTGCCTGACCATCATCAGGCTGGCCTGTAACGGGACCTCCCGTGCCGGTCTACTCTCACAATGATTTCTTCGGCAGCGAAACTGTGCGACTTCGATCGTTGTTTGCTGCGGAGGCTTCCAGCCCGGGTCTTGACTTACTCGACCTCCGGCCTCCTTCTCTATCAGCGTGCAGACGGCCTACTACTCACAGTTGATGCGCAGATTATACAGAGTCCAGCGGGGTGAGTCAAGCCATGTTTTACGAAGAAGGTTTAAAAACGATGTTATACTGCGGCAGAAATTCCTTCAGGCCCTTATTCAGAGGTTTCAGGGTAGAGGAGATAGAAATGCAACCACCGTTCTCTCGCATCCAAGATACGAAAATTGCTATTTTAATTCCCTGCTTGAATGAAGAAAAAACAATCACAAAGGTTGTTTCGGATTTTAAGAATGAGTTGCCAAATGCAAAAATATACGTGTTTGATAATATGTCCACGGATCAAACTGCAAACTTAGCCAGCCAGGCTGGTGCAGAAGTTATTTTTGAGACCCGCCGCGGTAAGGGTGCTGTTGTTCAGACCATGTTTCAGAAGATCGAGGCCGATGTTTACATCATTGTGGACGGAGATGATACATATCCAGCGCCCCAAGTGCATATGCTTATTGAACCGATTCTTAATGGCACCGCAGATATGACGATCGGTTCACGCACTATGAAAGAGAGCAAAAGCGAATTTCGGTTTCTAAACTGGCTTGGAAATAAGTGGTTTCAAGGGATTATTAACATCGCTTTTGGCACCCATCTCACAGATATTCTAAGTGGGTATCGGGCTATGAACCGAAAACTGATTAAGAGTCTCCCTCTGTTTGAAAATGGTTTCGAAATCGAAGCAGAACTGACGATTAAGGCCCTAGAACGACGTTTTTCTTTGCAAGAAATCCCTGTGAATTTAAGATCACGGCCATTTGGAAGTTATTCGAAAATAAAGATGCTTCAAGACGGTATTAAAATCCTTGGAACCATTTTTGCACTATTCCGTGATTATAAACCTCTTACTTTTTTTGGTTTTTTGGGTTTGTGTAGCTTCGGGACTGGTTTCATCTTTGGAATTAGTGTGCTTTTCGATGTGAAAACGGCCTATCAAGTGCCAAGCATTTTCTCTGGTTTACTATCATTCGGGTTTATATTTACAGGGCTGCTATTTATTGCAATTGGATTAATTTTACATACTATTAACCGCAGGTTTCGGGAAATGGAATATTTCCAACGGTTACTGATTGACACTTCAAACAATTAGTATCAACCACATATCTGGCCGGGGTCTTGGCTAAATATACAATTCAAATGAAAAAAAAGCTTACAGTAATTTTTGGTTTGATTGGATTTGGGCTTGCTGGATTTGCTATCTTTGCAAACCGGTTTGGATTTGACCCTGAAAACGATTGGGAGATTGGCAGAGTCAATGTTGCTGTTTCCGGTATACTAATTATTGTCCTTTTCTTCATAATGGGCTGTTGGGGACTTTTGATGTCATTTTTTGAAATGATCAAAGGAAAGGTAAATTTTTACCTTAGCGAGTTTTTTCAATGGCTTCATCTTCAGCGATTTGGTATCTTTCTTTCTTCCAAAATGACTGCTCTGCGATCAAGATGGGGCCATACCTCTTTTGTGCGCTGGTATCAAGCTCGCGTAAAGACCGCAATTGCCAGCACCCTAACGCAGGTTAGAAAATCTCGATTTTTTTGTTATTTTAGTGCTTCAAAAAGTAGGATGGCCGCTTTGGCTGCTGTAATCCTGGGCGGCGGCGTTATGGTTATTTATGTTTGGTACATTAGTCTCGGTTTTTGGGACGAATGGCCAACAACTACAACATATTATTACAAACTTGCAGACGCTTTCTGGCATAGACAGACGAATCTTCTATTGGAGCCACATCCTGAATTATTGGCATTAGCCGACCCTTATCAGGTCGAAAACCGACAAGGATTTCCCTACTTATGGGATGCAGTGCTTTACAATGGAAAATATTATCTCTACTGGGGACCTGCTCCCGCTTTGTTATTGACCGTAGTCCGTTTTTTCTACTCCGGAGAAATTGGTGACCATTTACTAGGTTTTGGTTTCATTCTCGGGGAATTCTTGGTCAGCGTTTTGTTGCTCTTAAAGATGCGGAGTAAATTCTTTGAAGATCTATGTTGGCCCTATATTGTTCCAGGCATTCTCATGGCAGGGCTAGCCAATCCAATCCTTTGGATGTTAAACCGAGCGGCTGTTTATGAAGCTGCCATTGCCGGAGGACAATTCTTTTTGATGACAGGCTTCTATCTGGCCTTTTTATCAATAGAGAATCAAAAAACAAATTACTGGGGTCTTTTCTTCGCAGGCTTTTCTCTGGTTCTTGCCATGGCTAGCCGAATGAGTATAGCACTGGCCGCATTTTTCTTATTCATGATGATAATCTGGAATCTTTTCCGAAAACCAGTCTATTCCCCAATCAAAACAATATTGTCATTCTTTTCGTTGAGTATTCCTTTTGTAGCAGGCGTGCTGGGCTTGGGTTGGTATAACAAAACCCGATTTGGTTCCTGGTTTGAATTTGGTCATCGTTACCAACTTACCACTATGAATCAAAACGCACTTTTTGATCAAATTCTGTCATGGGCTAATGTTCCCATTAATTTTTACAATTATCTGTTCAATCCATTTAGCCTGAATTCCACCTTTCCTTATATTTATGCATATTGGGGCAGCCATTTTGTTGTCTTTCCAATTCACAATCCTAAATATTATTTTGTTGCAGAACCGGTCAGCGGTTTACTACTCAGTGTTCCTTATGTTCTCTTTGCCACAATATCTGTTTTGTTTTTGGTTAGGGAAGGTGGAAAAGTGCTGGTTACCTCCCTACAAAGACGTCAAGGTATCCTAAAGTCGCCCAACAATCATCTCCTTCTATGGACGCTGTTCACGCTGAGCGGCATGAGTGCTTTGTCCTTTGCCCCGATTCTTCTCTTCTTCGCAGCCACAATGCGGTATCTTGCTGATGTAGTTCCATCCTTGCTTCTATTAGCAACTTTAGGTTGTTGGATAGGATGGAAAGAACTGGAAAATAGACCGAGTCATAAAAGAGGGTTTTGGACACTGGTGATTGTGTTAGTGGTGATTTCTGCTGTAATCAGTTCCCTATTGGCAGTAACTGGCCTCGATTTTCGTCTGGAAAAAGTAAATCCAGCCGTTTATTATAGGTTAGTGGAAATGTTCTCTTTTGGTATCAGGTAGGCGTTGGTGCATAAATAATTGACAAGGATGGCGTGACCGTGTAAGTTTGGTTTATGCCTAAACGAAAACGAACACAGCCACGCCGAAAAGCATTATACCGTGTGAAGAACTGGTCTGAATATGACAAAGCGCTGGTACAA
>JACQYE010000064.1 GCA_016208355.1 Chloroflexota bacterium
CTGTTTCATCGCGGCCAGGATGTCTGAACTGCTCTCCGCCTGGAAAGGCGCCAGGCTCATGCCGCAATTCCCGGCGATGACGGTGGTCACCCCCTGCATCAGCAGGCTCTCTGCCTGGGGGTATTTCATCAAGGTCACATCCGCGTGCGAGTGGGGATCGATGAACCCGGGGCAGGTCACCATCCGGCTGCCGCCGATCACCCGGCCGGCTGGACCCTCGACCACGCCGACAGCGGCGATCTTCTCGCCGCGCACCCCGATGCTGCCCCGGTACCCCGGGTGCCCGGTCCCATCTACAATGTGAGTGTTCTCGATCAGCAAGTCATACGGCTCGGTCATGTAGTTACTCCTATATGCTACATCTGGTCATCAGCTCTTCTGGCTGGTCGTGTCGCGCGGGTCGAGCACGTCCCGCAGGGCATTGCCGAACAGGTTGATCCCCAGGGTGACGACAAAGATGGTCAATCCGGGCGCCAGCACCACCCACGGGGCGGTCACCATGAAATCGCGGGCGTTGACCAGCATTGCGCCCCACTCGGGCATGGGCGGCTGGGCGCCCAGGCCCACAAAGCTCAGCGCGGCCGCGGCCAGCACGGCGGTGGGCATGGTGAGTGAAATGTAGACAATGATCGGCGAGAGGATGTTCGGCAGGACGGTGCGGAACATGATCCGGGTGTTGCCCCCGCCGAGGGCGCGTTCAGCGGTGACGAAATCCTGTTCCTTGACCACCAGGATGGCGGAGCGCGCCAGCCTGGCAAAGGAGGGGATGCCCGCCACCCCGATGGCGATCATGGCGTTCTCCAGGCTCGGCCCGATGATCGCCACGATGGCCAGGATGAGCAGGATGTAGGGGAAGCCCAGCATGACGTCCATCAGGCGCATGACCAGCATGTCCGCCGCGCCCCCGAAATAGGCGGACGGCAGTCCCAGCAGGAGGCCGCCCGCCGCCCCGATCACGGTGGTGATCAACATGATCTGGAGGGCGTAACGCGCCCCGAAGATGATGCGGCTGAACAGGTCGCGCCCCTGCTCGTCGGTGCCGAAGATATGCTGGAGGGAAGGCGGCTGCAGCCGCTGTTCCACATGGATGTCGAATGGGTCGTAGGGGATCACCAGGGGGCCGAAAAGCGCCATGAAGATCAAGGTCAGGAAGATGACCCCGCCGATCTGGGCGGAGCGTTTGCGCAGCAGGTGGCGCAGGATGCGCCTGGTCTGGGAGGCCGCCGGCCGGGTTTGCGGCTCAAGCTGTGGCAGGGTGTTTGCCTGGCTCGTTTTGGTTTTCATCACGGGCTCACCCGGCCAGCCTGACCCGCGGGTCGATGACCTGGTAGAGGATGTCCACCACCAGGTTGGCCAACACGTAGGTTGCCGCGCTGATCAGGATGATACCCTGCGTGATGGTGAAATCGCGCCAGATGATGGCCTTGACCGCCAGTTCGCCAATGCCATGCCAGGCGAAGACGTTCTCGATGATGAAGGCGCCGCCCAGCAGCCCGCCGATCTGCAGGCCGATGATGGTGATGACGGGCAGCAGGGCGTTCTTGAGAGCGTGCTTGAACACCACCAGCCTCTCGTTCAATCCCTTGGCGCGCGCCGTGCGGATGTATTCCAGGTCCAGCACTTCCAGCATGCTCGAACGGGTGATGCGCGCCAGGCTGGCCGAAAGGATCAAGCCCAAGTTCAGGGACGGCAGCAGCAGGTGCTTCCAGCTGCCGTCTCCGATGACCGGCAGCCAGCGCAGTTCGACACAGAAGAACAGGATCAGCAGGATGCCAAGGAAGAAAGCCGGCATGGACAGTCCAAACAGGCTGACCGTCATGGCCGTCACATCGAAGAAGGTGTCCTTGTAATAGGCCGAGATGATGCCCGTGCCGACCCCCAGGATCACCCCGATCGCCAGGCTGGCAAAGGCCAGTTTGAGCGTATTGAGATAGCGGTAGCCGATCAGGTCAATGACCGGCTCCCGTGTCCTCACCGAGACTCCCAAGTCCCCGCGCAGGATGTCGGTTACATAGTAAAAGAACTGCACGAGCGCAGGCTGGTCCAGGTGGAACTCCGCCCGGATGATGGCCTCCGCCTCGGCCGAGGTCTCCTCCGTGAGCTGGCCGCTGTACAGCATGCTGACCGCGTCGGTCGGGATGGCCGCCTTGATCAGGAAGGTGACCAGCAGGATCCCGATGCAGACCGGGAGCAGGTAGAGCAGGCGGCGGAGGATATAGGAAATCATACCGGGTCAGTCGGGCGCGGGGCGGGAGGTCGTTCTACTTTTCGATCCAGAGATCTCCCGCGATCAGGTAACCAAAATAATCGGTGTGAAAGTCGCGCACGTCCGCGCTGAGAGCATACATCGTCCAGTCGGCCTGGATCGGGACGATCAGCATGCGCCCGAGCAGCAGGGTCTGCGCCTGGCGGGCAAGGTCGAGCCTCTGCTCGAAGTCCATGGTGGTCTCGATCGCGTCCAGGACGGCATCCAGCTCGGCATCTTCGGGAATGTGGCCGCGGTGGCCAGGCGAGCGGAACAGGACGGTCATGACATCCATGTCTCCCCAGGTCCAGCGCATCAGGTCCATGTCCAAGCCGTCGCGCTTCAGGCTGGGGTAAAAGGCTCCCCAGTCGCTGAGTTTGATCTCGATCTCGATGCCGACGTCGAGGAAGTTTTGCTGGATCACCTCGAGCGTGCGGGGGACGTATGTGTAGCCGGTGTAGGACCACATTTCGAAACTGGCGATCTCGCCATCCTTTTCGCGGATGCCGTCGCCGTCCGTATCGACCCAGCCCAGGTCATCCAGGAGTTGGCGCGCCATGTCGGGGTTGTACGGGGTGCCGTACTCCAGGCCGATGGCCTCGTCATACCCGATCAGGCCGGGGGCGAGAGGATTATAAATCGCGGTCGAATAGCCGCCCCGCGAGGCCAGGACGATGGCATCCCGGTCCACGGCGTACCCCAGCGCGGTGCGGAACTGGGGATCATCAAAGGGGGGCTTTTCGCAGTTGAACTCGATGAACTGGAGCGAGGTACTGTTCTCGTGGAAATAGATATTGAAATCCGGCTTCCCTTCCACCTGGGGCAGGGTATCGGCGTTCAGGACCGAGGCATCCAGTTCGCCCGTCTGCAGGGCAGCCATGGCGGTGCCGTCCTCCGGGATGACCAGGAAGACGATCTGCGCCAGCAGGGCGGGACCGGGGTTGGAGGCGTCCCCCCGCACCTGAACATAATTGGGATTGCGCACGAAGTTCAGCCGGGAGCCGGGGATCCATTCATTGAGCATGAACGGGCCCGTGCCGACCGGGTGGCGGCCGTATTCCTCCCCCCACTGTTCCACGGCGGCCGGCGAATTGAAACCCGAGTAGGCATAGTTGAGCACATTCCAGAGACCGGCAAAGGGTTCCTCGAAGACCAGTTTGACGGTGTAATCGTCCAGCACGACAGCCTCCTGCAGCGAGCCGAAGTAGGCCTTGGCCGGGGAGGCGTTCGCGCGGTCCAGGATGCGGTCGAAGTGAAATTTGACCGCTTGGGCGTTGAAGTCGTTGCCATCGGTGAACTTGATCCCCTGGCGCAGGAAGAAGGTCACTTCGCGCTGGTCGTCGCTGACCGCCCAAGACTCGGCTAGCCAGCCGTGGATGACATTCTCCTGGTCAATATAGATCAGTCTTTCCAGGAAGGTCAGGGCCATGACGGCTTCAGCGGCTCCGGAGGTGGTGCGCACATTGTCGAGCGTCTCCGGATCCTCGGCGATCCGCAGGGAAAAGGTATCTCCCTCCGGGACTTCCAGGCCGAGATTGATCGGTTCGGCCGGCTGGCAGGCGGCCAGGCCGGTCACGAGCAGAATGGCAGCGAGAAATAAGGAATAGGCTTTCATGGTGTTCTCCTTTCCTGAGGGGAAAATGGTCAGAACAATTTATCTTTCAGCATCTGCTTGAGGACGGTCTCTGAGATCTCCAAGACCCGGCCGACATGGCCCTGGTTGTGGGCAGTGGATATGAACAGCGGGTGGGCGCTGGCCATGATGCCGTGGGCGCGCAGCCCGAGGTGGAACAGGCCCGCGGCCTGCTTGTTAGCCTTCAGCGCATCGCGCTTGTTTTTGATCGGGGAGGTCGTGAAGTGGAACTGGAAAATGGACGCCACGCGGGTGGCCAAGAGCGGAACGCCCAGGCGTTCGCCCAGTGCGGTCATCCCGCTGCACAGCGATTCGGCCAGGCTGTTGATCTGCGGATAGGCTGTGCCCTTTTCCAGCTCCTCCAGGACGGCCAGACCGGCGACCATCGAAACCGGATTGCCGGAGAAACAGCCGGACTGGAAGATCTGCTCGGAGAGATCCCACAGGCCGACCTTGGGGGTGACCACGCGGTCCATGATCTCGCGTTTGCCTCCGAATCCGCCGATGGCAAAACCGCCGCCCAGGATCTTCCCCAGGCAGACCAGGTCAGGGACGATTTTGAAGTATTCCGCCGCGCCGCCCAGGGCGAGGCGGAAATTGGTCACCACCTCGTCAAAGATCAGCGGAATGCCGGTCTCGGTCGTGACCGCGCTCAGGGCTTTGAGGAATTCGATCTCGGCCGGCACCACCCCGAGCCCGAAGGCCGAGACTGGCTCGACGATCACCCCGCCCAGCTCGTCGGCGTGCTTCCGGATCTGTTCGCCAGCTATCTCGGGGTCGTTATAGGGCAGGATGATGACATTTTCCTTGACGTTCTCGGGGATGCCGGCGCTGTCGATGTGCGCAATCGGTGAATTGGGTTCCCCCTCCACGGCCAAGGTGCTGACCAGGACGGTGTCATGCTGGCCATGGAAGTTGCCCTCGAACTTGACGATCTTGGAGCGCTTGCGGTAGGCGCGGGCAGCCCGGATCGCCATCAGGGTGGATTCGGATCCGCTGTTCAGGAAGCGCACCATTTCAACCGAGGGCATCACCTGGCAGACCTTCTCGGCCAGTTTGACCTCCGCCTCCGCCGGCAGGTAATAATGCACCCCGATGTCGAGCTGCTGGTGGACCGCGCGCAAGACCCGCTCAGGCGAATGCCCCAGGATGTGAACGCCTGCCCCCATCAACAGGTCGATGTACTTGTTCCTGTCGACGTCGATCATCTCCGCCCCCTGACCGCCAATCATGTAGATCGGGTAAGGCGGGAGATACTTGCCGTTGGCGGCCACACCGCCCGGCAGGTATTTGCCTGCCGTATTGGATAACTTCAACGACCCGGCTGTGCGAGACCGGTATAGCTCCTCTAAGGCGTTGAGCTCAGGTGACATGTCCAACCTCCCGGTAATGGATGTATAGAATCAGTATAGCCCGGATAGGTGTCCGGGGAAACGTTCACTTGCCTTGAACTTTCAGCCTGCGCGATGTGCAAATGCACATTGTGTCGGCTACTGGGGTTGATCGATGTGCCGTACCTTGAAGGCCAGATTCAAGTTGAGGACAGCGAGCGGATCCTGGAAGTCGATCCCCCACAGGTCCGTAATTTTTGAAAGACGCTGGTATAGGGTGTTACGGTGGATAAAGAGCGCCTGGGCGGCCTGGTTGGCGCTGGACAGATGGTCCAGGTAGGTTTCGAGCGTGGGCAGGTACTGGGTGTTCTTCTCCCGATCGTACTGCTCGATCGTATCCAGGAGAGCCGTGTAGCGGTTGTGGTTGCGGGTTTTCTGTGAGCGGATGAGCAGATCCCCCAGGAAACCCAGGTCATCGTGAGCCCAGACCCGCCGAGTCCCCTGCTCGAGGGCCGCGGCCGCGGTCAGGGTGTCCTCGGCCTGCTGGTAGTGCCTGCGCAGCGCCTCCACCTCCCGCGCCGCGGCGCTGATCCCGACCGTGATCTGGAAACCTCGGTCCTCCGCAAAGGCCGCCAACCGTTCGGCCGCCGCCCGGAGTTTCTCCATGTCCGTTATTCCCAAGACGACCGCCAGGCGCTGCCCGCGTTCGATCGCGGTCGTCCAAAGACCCTCCTGGCGCATGTGCTCCTCCACCAGGGCGGTCAGCCGGCGGCGGGACTGGCGGTCCAGGTTGCCCGCATCGAGCGCCAGGATCGCGTACCCGTTCCGCAGGCCGGCCTGCCAGGCGGCTTCCGGCAGGCCCTCCCCCAGGAAAGAAGAGTCGGGATTGAGCGAACCTTCGAAGAGCTGGGTTTTGAGGCGCTGCTCGGTTTCGTAGATGGCCTCCTGGCGGCTGAGGATCAGGGCCGCCACGACCGCCCCGCGTTCGATCACCAGATACTCCAGCCCGGTCAGCGGCTGGTTGCTGGCGATGATCCAGATGTAGCCGAAGAGTTGCGAGCCGACCAGGATGGGCGAAACAATCCTTTCCAGTGTAAATCCGATCCCGGGGTTGGGGGGGAGATGGTAGGGCCTCGGGTACCTGCGCAGGTGCTCGAAGACTCCCTGGGTGCGCAGGTATTCCACCACCTCGTCCGGCGTCCGGCCCAACTGGATGCTGCGGGCGCGCACTTCGTCGGTCGGTTCCAGGGTGGTATGGGCCATCAGGCGCAGGGACTCATCCTCGATGGTCACCGAGCAGTGCAGGATCTCCGCCAGCTGGCGGGTTAATTCCGCCAGGTCGCCTCCCTCCAGGACGATGCGGGTCAGCGTCTGGTGGATGTGGTCGGCCTGTTCGGCCAGGGCATACTGCTCCCTCAGGATATACTCATGGATGGCGTGCGTGACCTCGGCAAAATCGACCTCCCAGGGCAGGGCGATGAGCGGGAAGCCGGCCGCATCGGCCGCGGCGGTCATCTCGGGCGGGATCTCGAGCATGTAACGCCCGACGTTGACCATCATCCCGGCCAGGCGTTTCTCGTTCAGGGAGCGGACCAGCCCGGCCTGCTCCTCCGGGTGGAGCATGAGGGCAAAAGCAGTCGTAAGCAGCAGGTGTCCATCCTGCACCCAGGGGACAACATCCGGATGATCGATGATATGCGTCCAGCGGATCGTGCGGTCGAGACCCGTGGAGCCGGCCACCACCCGGGCTTTGGAAAGGACCGGGAGCTCTCGCAGTGCTTGTGCAACTGTCAATGTCATAGGAGGGTGATTTCCATGCCCGGGGCCGGGATTTTGCTCCCCGGGTGAATTACTATAACCCAAACCGGAAAGGGAATCAAGCAAATTCTAATCGATCAAGGATTACCGGGAGTATGTGACATTCCGGCAGATGATCCGTACCGCCTCCCCTACGCCATCCTCTGAACTGATTTTCTCTCTCAGGGTTGTTGCACGTTGGCGCATTGCCTGGTCAGTGACGGCTTGCGTGATAGCATTTGCCAGGCGTTCTGCGGTCAGTCGGGAGCGTGGGATCGGGACTGGACCAATCCCCAATACTTCTACCCGATAGGCCCATAACCGCTGGTCTGCGCCGATAGGTATTAGGATGGATGGAATACCCGCCCGGATCCCGGCAGCGGTCGTGCCTGCCCCGCCGTGGTGAACGACAGCCGCTGTACGCGGCAGCAACCAATCGTGAGGAATCGAATCGACAAAATACACCGGGTGTGGTGATGACCGCTGTGCCATCCCACAGCCCAATACCCCCTGGCCGGTCAATATTATCCCGCGCTGCCCCGCCATAGCCAACGCCTGAATGACCATATCGGTTACCTGCCCAGGATTTTGGCTGGGCATACTGCCAAAACCGACATATACCGGCGGTGTTCCCGCATCCAAGAAGGCTTGTAGGGCAGGTTGCGGCCTAAAACCCGGTGTATCGAGATACCAGTAGCCAGTGACATGGATGTTTTCTCCCCACTCGGGTGGACAGGGAAGCACATACTTGCTGAAACCTGCCAGTATTGGAGCAGGCTTCCTGCCTGGTTGCTCCGATTTTCTCCCCGGCAGTTCAAGAATGTTTCTTCGACAACGTTCGATAATTGGATGAAGCCATAACGAGACAGCCCAGTTCACAGGCTTATAGCTGAACCAGTTGATCGCACCCTTGAGTTGTCCGGCAAGGCCACTGCTTTGTGTTCCCAAGTTGGGTGACCAGGGTCCAAAGAAGGACGGAAATGCACGTGTCGGCCAGCCGGGAAAGACGCTGGTTTCAATATGGGGGATTTGCAGCTTTTCCGCCACCGCGTCGACGACCATAGCCGTCGCTGCATTGCTAATCAACAGGTCACTGCCCTGGCATACTTGCCAGAAATCCGTGGATATCATGGCATACATTTTCTGAAACAGTTTCATCAATTCAAAGAAGGTTGTGCCAGAAAATACCTTTTTCCCTGCACGCGGATTCAGCAACTCTTGTATGTTCACATTCAAGGGGGCAAAATTCAATCCACACGCCCCCACCAATGACCGGAATTCTTCGAAGGCCACCAACTGCACCTCGAAGCCCGCCCTTTTCAGACCCACCCCCAACGCCAGTGCAGGCTGGACATCTCCCCGCGTACCGACGATCAGAAGATTGATTCGCATACTATCCTCCCTATTATGAACATCCGATGATTGGACTTGGCTGAAACACTAAACCAATGATTGCATCATAAAAAATCATAACAGCACGAGAAAATTATACACCTAATATTTCAGGCCTTCCACAAAGCCTACGTAGATACCCGGCCACAAAGGTCGTATCGGGATTGGGTAAAATATCTTTACTTGGATGAGTTGAGCCATATCCTACCGGCGCACTCGGCATTGACTTGATTGTGGTATGCCACCTTCCCTCTTCCTTCAGAGTTGGGCGAAAAAACAGGCGTTCAGAGCTGCAGGCGTGGGGTCAGGCGCTGTGATGGTGTTCCCATTTCCGTGAGCCACTGGATAAAGTCCGCATGGAGCTTTTTCACCACCTCGTTGTTTTCACCCGCCATATTCACCCCATGCCCTGGATCTGTTTTTGCACGATACAGTTCAACTGGTTCACCGGCCGCTGAATAGAACAGATCCCATTCTTCGGTGATGACCGTGCTCGGGGAAAGTTCGATCACCTTCCGGGGTTGGTCGTCCACGACCTTCTGATAGTCTCCAACCGTCTCCAGCGGGGACGAGGTGACCACGAAATCGTGGATCCTGTCGGTTTTGCCGTTGATCAAGGGGAGCAGCGATCTGGACTGCACCGTGGGCGGTATCGGCGCGCCGGCGAGCTCAAGGATGGTCGGTGTAAGATCCGGGAGGCTGGCCAATCCATTAATTCTGCCTTGCCCCCCTCCTGGAATGTGGACCAGGAGCGGGATATGGCTCAGCTCCCGGTGCAGCGGGGAGCGGTAGGAGAACTGGTCCCCCACCTTGTACCCCTTGGTGAACCCTTCCTCGAAGCGGAGGTTCCCTGGCCAGCGGAATCTTTTCTTGCCAAACATGTCGTGTTCACCAAAATAAAACCCGTGATCCGACGTGAACATCACCGCCGTATTCTCCAGCAGCCCAAGGGTCTCCAGCCGCTCAAGAAATAAACCGAACCAGTGATCGATCATCGTGATCTCCCCACAGTAGCAGGCGCGGGCAATCTCAAGATCCCTTTCGGTGTACCCGTCTTCCTTCCAATACCAGTAGTTGGGGGTGATGATCTCCCCGTCATATTCGGGGAAATAGGGTTTGATATAGTGTTCCGGCGGATCCCAGGGTTCGTGCGGATCCCAGGTGTCTATGTAGAGGAAGAAACGCTCGTCATGATGACGATCCAGCCAATCGATGGCGGTTTTGAACGTGCGCGGCGCAAAGTAGTCCTCTTCGCTCTTCCTCAGGCTGGCCACATCTGTGTGTTCCGGCCCCGAGCGCTGGCCGCGGATCCAGAAAAAATCCTGGAAGCCCCGATCATATCCATAGCCGTTGCGGATTAGGAAGGGGGTATCGGCAATCGCGGTGGTGAGCATGCCGGCCGCGCTCAACCGGTCTGCCAGGGTGATCTCTTTTTGGGGGAGCGGCGCCCAATCCAGGTAGGTGAAGGTGTACCGGCCGGTCATGATGTCGGCGCGCGCCGGAACGGTTGGAAACGAAGCCGCGTGGAAGTTATCGAATATATAGGAGCGCCCGGCAAAGGCCGACAGATTGGGCGCATGGATGCGAGTATTCCCGTAGCAGGGCAGGTGGTCCCTGCGAAACGTATCCGAGACGATCAGGACGATATTTAATTCGCTCATCGGTGTCAACCTGCCTCAAAGGAATTCTGAATGCGGTCGGCGCACTGCCAGCCCGAAGCCAGGGCCGAACCGGCACTGCCCATGATCAGGTAGTCCCCGCAGAAATAAAACGGGTTTTCCTGCGGATCCTCCTTGAAACGCTTGAGCGCTTCCAGATATCCGGGCCGGAAGGTCGGCACCTTGCGCGGCCAGCGGTAGACCAGGGTATCCTTGACGCGCCCTTGGATTGCCGGTTCAAAGCGGATCGCCTCCGCAAGCACGAGGCGGGTAAATTCCGCCTCTGTCATCGCCGGATCATAGACCCCTGCCTTCAGGGCCCCCATTCCCAGGATGCGCCCATCGGGTTTGCGCTGCCAGCCAACCACGGCGACCTGCCACGGCTCGTTTTTTGGGAAAAATGCGCCGCCCTGGTCCAGCGCGGGATCGTCTCCTTCCAGGAGCATGAACAATTTCGCCGAGGAGGTGTAATGCACCTGCGAGAAGAACGCTGTCCAAGCCGGGTGTGGATTATCGAATAAAGGCAGGACGGAGTCCCCGGGGACGGTCAGGACAACACAATCGGCGTCCAGGGTGCGCTCCTCCCCGTTCGAACGGAACTGAACTCGTGCTCCCCTGCCCCCTTCTTGAACTTCGAGCCGTGAGACGCGGGCGTTGGTTTCCACCTGGAGCTGGCTGGCCAGTAGGTCCGTGAAATAACCCAACCCATCCTTGAAAGAATAGGTCCTCGTCGAAAGGTAATTGACGTAGGAAAGGAGCAGCATTTTTCCAGAATAATCATCCGGGCGGTAGGAGCACATCACATCCATGGTGGGCTGCACCCAGTAGTCGAACATCTCTTTGTGGACCTTGCGGCGGAAAAATTCCTCCATCGTCTCCGCGTCGCTGCCCGAAACCAATTCTGGATGGTACGGATCGGATTTCCGGTACTTCCACAGGTGTGGCAGCAATCTGGCCAAGCTCATCCTTGCCCCGAGGGAAACAGTCGGCCAGCGCAGGTAGGATGGCAACGCCATGAAATTGACCTTATGGCGCGACTCGCCGCGCACGATCGCGACCTGGAAGTCGTCCCGGCTCGACAGGAACGAGGCGCCCGGGTCCAGTTGAAAACCCTGCCAGTGGATGGTGATCATGCGCCCTCCCACCTTCTGGGAGCCTTCCAGGACGCGGACCTGGTGTCCGGCGCGCTGCAGGCGATAGGCGGCTGTCAGGCCGGCGATCCCGGCCCCTACGACGATGATTTTTCGGCTGCTCATGGAATAGAATCCTTGTTGATTGAAGGTCTAAAACATTATAACATGTATATGTTATAATGTTATTATATCATCCGGTCTACTCTACATCAGGAGGCTCAGCAATGGCAGAACAAATGATTGGATCGGCCCAGGCGACTCCCAAGGTCAAGGGACGCTGGCGCACCGTGTTCGCCCTGTCGTCCGGCTTCTTTGTGGACAACCTGGAGAATTTCACCCTGGAAACGCTCTGGCCGTACATGTATGCCGCCATGGGCTGGACAATCGGCCAGCTGGGCCCGATCACGGGGATCGTGCGTGCAGAAAGGGTCCTGACCACACCCATCTGGGGCTTCCTGGCCGATAAATACCCGCGCAAGGTGCTCCTGGTGCTGATGACGGGCCTCTGGGGCCTGTGGACGGCCGCCATCGGTTTCGTGGATTCCTATTCAGAATTATTATGGATCCGGATCATCTCCTCGATCGGCCTGACCGCCTTCTGGCCCATCGCCTTTTCGCTCCTGGGAGACCTGTTCTCCAGCAAGGAACGCGGGAAGGCTTCCAGCGTCATGTCGGTCATCGGCTACACCGGCAACCTGCTCTCCTACATCATCCTCCCCGTTCTGGCGGGCACGGGAAGCGAAGGCTGGAGGGTGGGCTTTGTGGTCATGGGGCTGGCCAGTGTCGCCAGCGGCTTGTTGATGCTGGCGGTGAAGGAGCCACCCCGCGGCTCTGCCGAGGCCGAAATCTCGGATCTTGTCACCTCCCAGCGCGGCCCCAAGCTGAAATTTGAGTTCTCCCAACTGCCTCAGCTGGGAAAGAACCGCACCTGGCTATTGCTCCTTTTCCACTACTTCGCCTTCGCGATCGGCGGTTCGATCCTGTTCGCCTTTTCCTTTACCTGGTTGAACACGCTTTCCTACAGCCAGGCGGTCATCCTGGGTGTCACGCCGATCCTGTTCGTGGGGTCCCTAGTGGCGTATGCGGCCTCCGGGTTCATCTCGGATAAGCTTGAAGACCACTGGCAAAAATCCGGTCGATTCTGGCTGGGTTTGGCTTCCCTGTTGTTCGTTGTGGTCGGTTTTACCGGCTTCATTCTCCTCGGGCAGACCTCCATCCTGGCCCTGTATGTCTTTGGTTTCTTGACCGGCCTGGGGATGGGCAGCATCGAGACAGGGGTGCGGGTTCCCCTTTCCCAAAATGTCCTGCCCCCTGAACTGCGCGCCACCGGGCGGGGCTTGCTGGATATGGTGGTGGCCGGATCGGGTGCCCTGGCGTTGATCGTCTTCGGCCTGGTCCTGGACCAACCCGGGCAATCGTTCACCCTGCTCATGCTGGTTGTGCCAGTGGCGATCTTCCTCAGCACCTTGTTTTGGGCGCCCATCCTGCGGACGTATCCCCGGGACCGCGTCGCCCTGCACGAACGGCTGAACGAGCAGAGGCAGGACATCCTCAAGGCCAAATAAATAGACAGGGAGGCGGATGGGGCGGTTCGCTTCACCCATCCGCCTCCCCCCTGGAAAACCATGGAAAAAGAAATTATTATTTTTGATTCTTTCACCCCCTTGTATGAACAGGTTCGCCTGCGGTTAATGGAGCGGATCACCGCAGGGGAATGGGACGATGGATCGCCCCTGCCTTCGGAAAATGAGTTGTCCGAACACTATGGGGTGAGCAGGATCACCATTCGGCGGGCAATCTCCGAAATCGTTCGGGGAGATTTTGTCTATCGGAAGCAGGGAAAAGGAACGTTCGTCAAACCCAGGGATGCTTATTACCTGCTGGGCGGGGCGCAGGATTTCCCGAAGAACGCCCAAGCGCTGGGGAAAAAAGCCAGAAGTGAAGTCATCGGGTTTGATTGGATACCTGCGGACGAGACCCTGGCGGCACGCTTGGGTCTGCCGACCGGGGAAAGAGTGCTCTTCATCAAGATGATCAGGTATCTCGACGACGAAGTGGTTGGCTGGCAGACAATCCATGTCGCCCCCGAGATCGGTGAGCTGGTGGATGTGGAGACGCTAGAAGCGAGGCAGACCCTCAATCCATTACTGCGCGTGAAAGGCAGGCAGGTCGCCGAGGTGTTAGCCGTCCAGGGAGCAAGACTGGCTGAGGAACGGGATATTGCCTTGTTGGGGTGCTCCCCAAACACTCCTGTGCTTTATTCGATCTACACTGAGTACGGGATGGAGGGAAAATGTTACTCTTACGCAGAAGTAGCCTTCCGGGCGGACAAGTTCAAGTGGGTGTTTAGAGTCGTGGGCCCTCAGGCATGATGGAGGATAAAGACCAGTATGGCAGAGTTGATCGTCACCCACGGGACCATCCTGACAATGGACGGGTCCGATTCGATCCTCGCAGACGGGGCGCTGGTGATCGAAAACGGCCGGATCAGCGCCATTGGCGATACAAAGAAAGTTGCGCAACACGATCCCGGTGCTGAAGTAATTGACGCCACTGGCATGCTGGTCATGCCGGGACTGGTGAACACGCACACCCATTTAGGCGCCACCATCCTGCGTGGCATTTCGGACGACGTGGACGGGATCGAATGGATGCCATTGAACTGGTCCGTGACCCGGCACACCACCCAGGAGGACCTGTATCTGGCGGCCTTGCTCGGGATCGCCGAAATGATCGCCAGCGGGACTACCTGCTTCAGCGACAGCTACCAGGATATCGAGCAAACCGCCAGGGCGGTGGCGGAAACCGGCATCCGGGCCGAACTGGCATCTGGCCTGACCGAACGAAACGGGAGGAAAGACGCCCAGCGGCTGATGGAGCAGGCCAGATCATTTGTCGCGGAGTGGAACGGGAAGGCCGGGGGACGCATCCATGCCCGGTTCGGACCGCACGCCCTCTATACCTGTTCTACAGACTATATCCTGCAGGCGCGCCAGGCAGCGGACGATCTGCACGTGGGCATGCACATGCACCTGGCGGAATCCCCCCTGGAAATGAAAACGGTGAAGAAAAAGGCCGGGGAGACCTCCGTCCAGCACCTGCACGCACTGGGTGTGCTGAAGCCGGACTTTCTCATCGCCCATGCTCTTACCATCAACGAGCAGGATATCCGCCTCATCGCCGAAGACGGTTCCGGAATTGCCCACTGCCCGCAAAGCCTGGGAAAACTGGGAGCCTATCCATTTCCTGCTGTGGACACCTGGATTCGAGCTGGCATCCATGTCGGGATTGGAACGGACGGTGTAGCCAGCAACAACAACCTGGACCTCTTCGAGGAATTACGCTTCGCCTCCCTGACCCGCAAGCTCTTCGCCCGCGACGGCAGGGTGCTGCCCGCCGGGGAAGTACTGCGCATGGCCACGGTCACGGGAGCGAAAGCGCTCGGGCTGGGGAACGAGATCGGCTCCCTGGAAGCGGGGAAAAAAGCCGACATTATTCTGATCGATGTTCGCAAGCCGCATCTAGCCCCGTTCCACAATATTCCGGGACTGCTGGTGTATAGCGCGCTCGGTTCGGACGTGGATACCGTCATTGTCGATGGAAAGGTGCTGCTGCGGAACAGGCAGTTCACGACATTGGACATTGCCGACATCATGGAACGCGTTCAGGCCGCCTTCCAGGCATTGCTCAAGCGCGCCGGGTGGAATCTCAACCTCGCCGAACCCACCCAAAGCATGGCAACGGTGTTAAAGCTCAAAGCCACCCAGCAATCCTTGAAGATCTTTCAGGCGCTGATGGAAAACAGACAATCCAAGGAGGAGTCTGGCGTGTAAAGGCCCTCCCCTCACCGTAGAAGGATATGGTTTTCGAACGAATTGGTAAAGGAGATTGAAAAATGGCTGGTTCCAGGTGTTAGATCTTAGGAGAGACAACGCCTTTCCTCGCCAATCCCCCTTAACGTAATGAAAACCGGGAGCTTCCCATGAGAATTGCAATCATCGGTGGTACCAATTTCAACGAGATCCCAGAATTAATGTTTTCCTCGTCGCTCGTTGACACGCGCTTTGGGCAGGTCCAGGTGTTCCTAGGAGAGGGGAAAGCGGAGGAACTGGTATTCCTGCCCAGGCACGGTCCAGGCCACCACGTTCCCCCCCATCGGATCAATTACCGGGCCAACATGCTGGCCCTGAAAAAACTGGGCGTGAAAAGGGCCCTGGCTACCTTTGCTGTTGGCTCTCTGAGCGATGACTACCCGCCCGGATCGGTCACGGTCTTGGACCAGTTCCTCGATTTCACCTCCGGGCGGGAGGCGACTTTTTTCGACGGGGGCGAAAGCGGCCTGGTGCATACCGAGGTAAGCGACCCCTTCTGCCAGGCGCTGCGGGCCCGGATAATTCAACTGGCAGCCAGTCACGAAATCCCCGCCCTTCCAGGAGGAACCTATGTTGGCGTAAACGGCCCCCGCTTTGAGACCGCCGCCGAAGTGCGCATGTACGCCCAGCTGGGCGGCCACGTCGTCGGGATGACCGGTGTACCGGAAATCTCCCTGGCGCGTGAGTTGGGGATCCACTACGCGGCGGTTGCCCTTTCGATCAATTGGGGAGCCGGGTTGAAAGGGGCCGTGAAGATTGACAATGAGAGCCTGAACAGACTCCGCCCTTCCTTGACCTCCCTGTTCCTTGAGGTGCTGGGGGCACAAGAGTTGGAGCCGTGTATGTGTGAGCGCAGCGCACTCACACTCCACCCACCCTCGGAAGAAACCGGAGTCTGAAGGATAATCGGGGAAATAAAATGTGCCTCATTTCCGGGCAAGCCGGGGTTGATCCCGCTAATACTCTCTGTGACTAGTTCCAACTCTTAAAGGTGGGGGCTCCCCGGACGTAACCAGGGGCTTGTGGTCCCGCTTCTGCTTCTTTCAGGATATTGACGATCTGTGTCTCGGAATTTAACAACATTCGGCACACTCCTTTTTGTGTGCCGAATACCCATATATACGGGGCTTTTCGCCATATTTTCCCCATTTAGGCCATATCTGTAGGGCGGGTGGGGGTCGAACCCACACGATGTCTCCACCGGCGGATTTTAAGTCCGCTGCGTCTGCCAATTCCGCCACCGCCCCATCGGCGCTATTATACAACCTTTTTCCGCCAACTCGCGTAGTATGAAGCAAAATGGACCCAGAACGGGGACAGTCGTCCTTCCACTCTGGCCTCCCGGATGACTTTCCGCAACCCGTCCGGACCTGTGAACTGCGGCGTGACCAAGCGGCCCGCCCCGATCTCGAAGGCGGCATGTGCGTCCGAACCAGCCGTCCCGGCCAGGTTGTGGAGGCGGGAGAATTCCTGCGCTTTCAGGTTATCCCCGCGAAACAGGCAGCGAGCGTTGAACACCTCGATGGCGTCCACCAGCGGAGCGATTTCGAGCATCTCGTCCATTCTCCAGGCTCCGCCGCGCCACGAGTCGAACGGGTGCGACACGCTGATAAACGCGCCCTGGTCGCGCAGGCGGCGGATGGTCTCCTGCGGGGAGAGTCCGCGCGGGATTTCCTCGGTTACGAAGGAAGCCAGGATCTCGCCGCGTGCCGTCATGATTTCCTCGCCGACAATGACCAGTTCCGGGTCCAGGGCGTGCGCGGCGAGCGCACCGGCGATGGTGTTGTGGTCGGTGACAACCACTCGGTCCAGCCCGCGGCGGCGGGCGGCGCGGATGAGATCCGCCGGGGAAGTGAGACAGTCTTTGGAGGCAGAGGTATGGGAGTGGAAATCAATGGAAAAAGACATTGACGATGTGACCTATCTTTTAGCAGGCCTTTTCTAGATAGGTTTCAAGACAGCAACTACCACCCCCCGGACATAAAATCCCTCGTTGATTTTCTTGAACACAAACGGTTTATGAACAGGATTGCTGCTATTCGGTTTCAGCGTAATCGTATCCTTCTCTTTGAAATACCGCTTCAACGTTGCCTTATTATCCACGCCGACGATCTCTGCCAGAACGATATCCCCATTTTCGGGTACATCTGCTCTGCGCAGCATCACGAAATCCTGTTCGGTGATATTTTCCAGGTTCATGCTATCGCCCTTGACCTTTACCACAGCGATTTTTTCGAGCGGCAGATTGATTAGTCTGCGCCCGCGCGTGCTATGAATACTGTAGGGTCGCCCATTAATGGATAAACGGTCAAGTTCGACTGTCCCAATCGGAAAAGGGTCGTTTCCACTCGGTCCGAAGTCTCCAGCCGGTATCTCTTCAGATACGGTGAAAAGTTGGAGGATATCAGCAGTGTGCGTTGCGTCGGACTCAACCGATATGGAAGTATCGGAGATATGCAAGAGCCCGGGGGCTAAGGGCAGGGGGGTCTCGGACGTTTGCTCGGGTTGGGGAGCAAAGGCGCTTTCCGTTGTTCCGGTTGCTTGAACCATATCAATATACTTGCCGATCTCTTCCAGGGCTTCGATCAAACTTTGCTCCAACAGACGGTAAGTGTTTTCGTACCAGGTTCGCTGCTCACGAGGAGTGGAGGGCTGCCTGGCCAACCGGTCAAAATCGGAGAGGCTATTGCGCCAGAAAATCACTGCCTGCTGACGGGCTGGCATGGAGCGCCACTGGACAGCCCCCAACAGCCATTGAATCACAGCCCTTCGGTGCAAATCGGACCAAGCGCGTGACACGGCATCCGATAGGATTGCCCCGGCTTCGTCGAGATTACCCAACCGACCTGCGGCCTCTGCGCATTCCAGCAAGACCTCCGTCACCTCGGCGTCATCCCGCAGTTTGCAGGCATGATCCCTTAGTTGCTGGAGAAGACCTGCCGCTTCAGTGAGATGGCCAGCCTGGAGGGACGTTTTCAAATGGCCGATCAGACTGCTTGAAGAAGATCGAAGGTGGCTCGCTCCATACTTATTCAACCACGAATATACTTCTTCAAAAGCAATCATCGTGCGTCCTTTTTTCCTTCGCCCGGAGCAGGCAGAGGTTTCGCTTCTTTAGAGAGCCCCTCGCCCATTGCTTCAATAAGCTGGGCGGTGCGCACCAGGATCATGTCGCGCAGACCCTGGCGGCTGCCACCGCGCAGATCAGCATCCGAGAGGGCATGGATGATGCTGATCAAAATCTCAGCCTGGGCCTCGGCGCGCCCAATCTCCTGGTAGGCGAGGTGCTGGGCTTCGCCATAGGAGCGATTCAAGCGGGCGTCGCCCAACCATTTGGCTTGCCATGTGTTCAGTCGCTGTTTTTCCACTTGCTTGTTGGGAATCTCGAAACTGCCAATATCAATGGACAGCAATTCCGTGCCGCGGCGGCGGAGCTTGCCCGCAATTTCCGGGGAAAAGGCCTGGCGCTTTATATCGCCGCGCGGGTCGGCGCCCGTCTCCTGGGGGGCGGTGAGGTGATCAAGGGTGTTGTGGTTGATATAGGTGGAGATGACCTTGCGGATATCGGAGGCAACGCCGGAACTCCAATCGCCCAGCCCGTCTTCGGAGACTGTGCGGTTATAGAGCGTGTCGTAGATGGCGTCTTCAGCGTAGGGATAAGGATTTTTGCGCCGGGCAGCCACGCGGTCCGCGAGCAGGCGGAAGCGGAAACGCGTGCGCCCGATGCGGACATCAAAGCCGTCACGCGTCATGGCAGAAATCCCTTCCATTTCCCCATACTGGTCTTCTAGGGCAATCGGCTGGACGCGCTCAAAGCGAGGGACAAAGTGGCTGCCGTCGGAGTAAATGGCGGTGGGGGCGGTCTGGCCCTCGAAGAGAACCGCATTCCCCGGCTGGACATAGACATTTCCGGGGCCGCCGATGACATCCAGCATATTCACATCGTCCTTCTTGAGGCTCTTTGTCTTGCCGCCAGAGATACTCAATTTGGGGTAGAAGAGGCCGAAAAACGAGGCAAAGAGATAACGGAAGGCGTAGCGGAGTTTTTCCAGTTCGTAGATATCCTGGATGTAGCGCATCCCGGCCAGAAAAACCAACAAACAGGCAAAGAACGGCGCGATCAGGTAACGACCGAGACCGGGCAAGAAAAATGAAGCCAGGAAGAATGCGAGACATAATCCGCTCAAAAAGATTAAACGGAACACGCCCCATTTGCGATCCCCCGAGAAGAAATTTCCTTTCCCGGCTGACGGGTTTCCCTGCGAAGACTTGGCTTGCGCGCTATTCGCCATATCGGTTATCTCGGCTCGTCGGGTGGCAACTTGTCATTGGGGGCAGAAATCCAGCCTGAGGACTGCCCGGAGCGGTCCTGCGGAAAGAGGATGTTCTGAAAGCTCTTGAGCATATCCACAGTATCGCGAGGGAGAAGCCGGTTGGTGGCAGGATTGGCAGCGGCGGATTCCAGCGCCTGAAATATGCGAATGGCCATAGCGTCCTGGGTAAAACCGGGCAGTTTGAAGATCTGGGAAAGGTTATAGATGATCTCGCGCTGGGCCTGGGCGCGGGAATGATTCAATTGACGCATGATCTCGAGATCATAACCGGCATTGGTGATCTCCGTCTCCTTTTGCCAACGGGAACGCCAGGTATCAAAGCGTTGCTCGGGAATGGTGACATCAATGGGCTTGAAATCGGAGAAACCAACCTCGATGACCTTGATCCCGCGATCCCGAATCGGCTTTGGGTTGTGCAGTTCCATGACATCCCAGAAAACAAACTCATCGGGATTGAAGATGTCGTCTTCCTGCGGAATCCTGCCGTCCTTGCGCTGAACGAACTGGAAGGATAAAACACCCAGTGATTTCATCTTTCGTTTGAATTCTGGTTTGAAGGTGTCATAGAGGTAACAACCTGGCTCGGGACTATCCAGGGAATATAAATCATCATAGGAAATCCGGGATAATTCATCCAAGAGGAGTGAGACTGCCACCTGGGCGGGGAGGTCGGTCCATTTTTCCAGTTTGCCATCCCGGGTATTGCGCGGCTGGGATATGACCGCTGAAATAATTCGGTCCTCATCGAAAGTATAAGGAGGGCGATTGCTGGAAGGTATTTCGGCTGCAAGCGTGGAGGTGCGATTGGGCTTTTGATCTCTAATACTCTTGTGAATCTCGGCAACATCCGTTTCATCAATCTTGTCGAAGATGGATATTTTTCTTGTATCCCGGTCAACCGACATGATCCGCAAGTCATGGTCCTTGGTGTCGAACACCGTAATCACCTCGGAGGGCTGGCCGAGAGTAAAGATGGCATTCACATTGGTTTCCAATTCAATGCCATCGCTGGTAAAGCCGCGGACGCCCTTGATCATGCGGAATTGCTTGCGCAGATCGACCGCGCCGCGAATCCGTTCTCCTGAGCGAAGGAAACCGATACCCGGACCCAAAGCCCGGATCGGCGAAGGTTGGTCGTCGGGTGGAACAAGTTTTTTAGGCAATTTGATGATCGGCGGGAGCGACCTGCTCTCCGAAACGACCGCACTGGCCATATCAACAAACGCCAAGGAGGCAAACTTGGCTTTGACCCCATCGTCCTCAAGGCCTTCATCCTTGCGGGTGATCAATTCCCCATTTTTGACAAACACTGCCGGCCTGTGCAATCCAAAAACATAGTCCGTCAAACGCTGATACACCTGTTTTCTTTCCTGGGGATCCTTCGATGGTAGAACGAAGAGAGAAATCCATTTCAGGAGGATAAAAAAACAAAACACAAAGATGATCAGGTTTGCCAGCAACACCAACAGAGCCTGGGGAGTTTCTGGCGGGAGGGCAGCAACAGGCTTGAACAAAAGCAATTGGAATATTGCTCGAATCAGCTGTAAGAGGATGGAGAACTCGGACCAAAATGCAATAATGAAAATCAATAGAAATATTGCTCCGATCAAACGCGGCCAAAAAACTGGTCGTTCATAAAAGCGTTTACCATCATCCATGTTGGGTATCAGTCTGCTTGCTCGATTCGGATATTTCCATTATTTTACGGGTAAAAAGAGTATATACTTACTCATTCCTGATTGTCAAGCCGTGTTTCTTGTGCCATTACAGCGCTTTCATACAGACTTGAAAAAAGATTTTTTCAATATAACAAAATGACCAACCCTATATCTCTTCCCCATAATACTACATTCGCGATCAACCGGGCGCTGCGTCCATCTTTACCCCTCGTCGCCCTCGAATCGACTGTCATCACCCACGGACTGCCGCGCCCACAAAACCTGGCACTCGCCCGCGACATGGAACGCGTCGTCCGTGAGAACGGCGCGACGCCCGCCACCATCGCCGTTCTGGACGGGAAGATCCGCATCGGGCTGACGGACGCGGAACTGGAGCGCCTCGCCAGCCTGGATAATGTCCGCAAGATCAGCCGCCGGGACTTCGCTACAGCCATCGTCAGGAAAGAAAGCGGAGGGACCACCGTCGCAGGGACGATGTTCGCCGCGCACCAGGCCGGGATCAAAGTCTTCGCCACGGGCGGCATCGGCGGCGTCCACGAGGTGGTGACGCTCGACATCTCCACCGATGTGCAGGCGCTGGCCGACACGCCGATGATCGTCGTCTGCGCCGGGGCAAAGGCTATTCTGGATCTGCCTGCTACTCTTGAATACCTCGAAACGATGGCTGTCCCGGTCATCGGCTACCAGACGGACGAATTCCCAGCGTTCTACTCTCGGCAGAGCGGGCTCCCCGTCAGCGCCCGGCTGGACTCGCCCGAAGAGGTTGTCCGGTTTGCCAAAGCCCATTGGGAACTGGGGATGAAATCCGCCCTGCTGGTCTGCCAGCCGCTTTCACCGGAAGAAGAAATCCCCCGCGAAAAAATAGATGGCGCAATTGCCCGGGCGCGCCGCGAGGCGCATGAACAGGGCGTCCACGGCCAGCCGTTGACCCCCTTCCTGCTCGCCCGCCTGGCCGAACTGACCGGCGGGGAGTCCATGCGCGCCAATCTGGCACTTTTATTGAACAATGCAAAGTTAGCCGCGCAAATTGCCTGTGCCTTAACCACAACAGATCAGCAAAAAGCGATTTGATGAGTGTTCTCTTTGGGAATCAAAACGAGTCATCAGCGACTCGCTTTTGTTTTTTGCATCTTGTTTTTTTATTCCGCCGGTGTCTGCGTCGGCCAGCGCGTATCCGTCGGCCTCGGCGTGGACGATGGGAACAGCGTCCGGGTCCGGGTCGGGGAGACGCTCGGCGAGGGGGTAAAGGTGGGGGTGGGCGGATCACCCGTCACGCGGAATTCGCCCAGCACCTTCCATTCCATCCCGACAAACATGATCACCTGGTATGTCCCCGGCAGCCATTCCTCGGCAGGCGGATTCCATGCAGAGTAGGCATATCCCCCCGTGCCTCCCTGCCAGGGTTCGGTCTCGTAATAGACCAGGTCGCCGTCGCGGTACCACAGCGCCGTCCACTGTGCGCCGTCATTCATCCCGTCATAAGAAAAAATGGCAAAGATGCGCACAATCGGATTCTGAAAGACCGTCTGCGGGTCCACTGGCAGGAAATTGGAAATCGTACGCGAGAACTGGATCGGGCTGAAAATCGCCGCCGGGTTGGGCGTCACCGTGCTGGAAAACTGGATGGCGATCACGTCCGGCATAAAGGGCGTCGGCGTGACGGTGGGCGTGTCGCTGATGGCAGGGGTCGGCGTGATGCTTGGTATCTCGGAAATGGTCGGGGTCAGGCTGATGGTGGGTGTCAGGGAGACCGTCTGCGTCGGCGAGGGAGTCGGGCTGGGTGGGAAGTAGGTGTACGCAATTGGCTCGGCAAAACGCCCGATCAGGAAAGCCAGGCCTGCCAGCACCGGGGCAAAGGCAAGCGTCCACCAGCCGCCGGCCACCTGCTTGCGCCGCAGGCGGTAATAGGTCACCTTGCGCCCCGTGCGGATGCGCCGGATGCCCAGCCAAATGCTCGCCAGCCCCCCCAGAGCCGCCAGGACGACCGACATCACCACGGCATCGTGAATATCCAGGTTCATCAGGCCGATTATACCTGTTTGTGTTCTGACCGGTTCACGCACAGCCGGAGAGGGAGTGGATAATCTTGTGGGCCAGCCGGTATTTTTTCACCACAGAGCGCACAGTCCCCTTCGGGGATGATAAGAGCACGGAGATTTATCCTGGTTTTTGCTCTGTGAACTCTGCGGTCTCTGCGGTGAAGTTCTTTATAGCCCATTAAAATAGCCACTCCCGCCGGAGAGAGTATTGGCCAAGGAATAAACCAGCCATCAAGTCTGCACTTGACCGTCGTCTGTTTCTATACTAAAATCTGGCGTCTTTGCTCTCCCTTACAATGAAGTAATCCCGTGTTCGAAACACTCACCGGACGTCTTAACCAACTCTTCGACCAACTGCGGCGGCGCGGCAAACTCACCGAAGCCGACGTGGATGCCGCCATGCGCGAAGTCCGCCTGGCCTTGCTGGAAGCCGATGTGCATTACAGTGTGGTCAAGGATTTCATTGCACGGGTGCGCGCCCGGGCAGTCGGGGCAGAGGTCTCGAAAGCGCTCAACCCGGGACAGCAAGTCATCAAGATTGTCAACGATGAATTGATCGCCACGCTTGGCGAACCGGCTCCGCTCAATTTGGCCGGGGAAAAACCGCGCATGTTGATGCTGGTAGGCTTGCAGGGGTCGGGCAAGACGACTGCCGCCGGGAAACTGGCAAACTTCCTGCGTTCGCGCGGCGAACGCGTTTTCCTCGTTGCTGGAGACCCGTACCGCCCGGCGGCCGCTGAGCAGTTGCGGACCCTGGGCCGGCAGCTCGATGTCCCGGTCTTTTTCGAGGCTGATGTCAAGCCGCCCGATTTGGCAAAGCGCGCTTTTGAAAAAGCCCGCAACGGAGGCTACACCGTCGTCATTGTGGACACGGCTGGCCGCTCCCAGTTGGACAACGCCCTGATGGATGAACTCCAGGCCATCGTCCGCGCGGTGCCTCCAGCGGAGACCTTGCTGGTTGTGGACGCGATGATCGGACAGGAAGCCCTGCACGTTGCTGAAGGCTTCCGCGACGCGGTCCCGTTGACCGGTCTCGTCATGACCAAGATGGACGGCGACTCGCGCGGCGGCGCGGCCATCTCCATCCGCTCGGTGACGGGCGTGCCGATCAAATTCATCGGCACCGGCGAGAAATTGGACGCGCTGGAAGCCTTCCAGCCCGAACGCCTGGCCTCCCGCATCCTCGGCATGGGCGACATGCTGGGGCTGATCGAAAAAGCAGAATCCGTCTTCGACGAGCAGCAAACCCGCAAACAGGCGGAACGTCTCTCGAAAGGCGAGTTCTCTCTCGAAGACTTGCTGGAGATGATGCGTTCCTCGAAGAAGATGGGCCCGATGAGCCAGATGATGGACATGCTCCCCGGCGATATGGGCCGGGCGGCGCGTAACGTGGACCCCCAAGACATGGATCGCTCGATGAAACGCACCGAAGCCATTATTTGCTCGATGACCCCCCAGGAGCGCCGCAATCCCGATGTGCTGAACGCCAGCCGCCGCAGGCGCATTGCTGCCGGATGCGGGATGGAGGTCCAGGATGTGAACCGGCTGGTCAAGCAATTCCGCGAAATGCAGAAACTCTTCAAGACCCTGCAGAAGACCGGCGGGCGCGGGTTATCACGGATTTTTGGGTAGGACAAAAACCCATAATCCTTCATCTTAAGGTAAAATGTAGTGGTTGGGTGTCAACCCTTCATCAATAAGCAGGTTCCCAGCACCCCGGCGCGCACTCCTTTCTGCCCCTCCCGCCGCACGGAAGCAGGACCCAGTAAAAGACAAAAAACTGAAGGAGAACTTTCTGATGGTTCGTATTCGTCTTCGCCGTATTGGACTTAAAGGGCAACCTTCCTACCGCCTCGTTGTAGCGGACAAGGAAAGCCCGCGTGATGGCCGTTTCCTGGAGATCGTCGGTTTCTATAACCCGCGCACCGAACCGGCTACACTGGATATCAAAGAAGACCGCATCTTCGAGTGGATGAACAAGGGCGCCCTGCCGACCGAGTCGGTGGCGCAGTTGTTCAGGACCGCCGGCACCGCCGAACGTTTCGAGCGTCTCAAAAAAGGCGAGACCCTTGAAACGCTGCTGGATGAGGCCGCAAAAGCCAAAGCCGCGCGCATTGTCAACCCCAAGACCAGCAAGTAATCTTGTAATAACGGCTTCGATCGTTCTCGCGATGGAAGTCGTTATCGCAAATTGAGATGCCATGAAAGCACTCACAGAATTCATTGCCAGGTCCCTGGTGGATCGTCCCGAAGAAGTAGTCGTGGATGAGATCCGTTACGGCAGCCGTGTGACCCTGGAACTGCACGTCGCCAAAGACGATATGGGCCGCGTCATCGGACGCGGCGGCCGCGTGGCGAATGCCATCCGCACCCTCCTGCGGGTGGCTGCCGAACGCGACGGCAGCCAGGTAACCCTGGACGTGGTAGAACCCTGACGCATGTCCGGCAAAAAAGAACGACCGGCAGGCTCGCTGAAGACCGGCGAGCCTGCCTTCTTAGCAGCAGGGAAAGTCCGCCGCCCGCATGGGGTGCACGGCGATGTTTTCGTGGAACTCTACACCGATTTCCCGGAGCGCCTGCAACCAAAAAAAGATGTCTACCTGGGCGAAAAACATGAGCGGATTACCATTTGCAGCCAACGCCCGCACAAAGACGGCCTTCTACTGGGGTTTGATGGATTCGATACGCCGGAGGCGGTTGGCCGTTTCCGCAACCAGACCCTGTACGTGACCAGCGCGGATTCCCCGGAACTCCCTGAAGGCGAATATTATTTCCACGAACTGCTTGGCCTGAATGTATTCGACGAAAACGAGACCCGGCTCGGTACCCTGACCGAGATCATCGAGACCGGCGCTAACGACGTTTATGTGGTCGCCACACCTTCCGGGACCGAGATCCTGCTCCCGTCCATCCCGGACGTGGTCAAGGCTGTGGATTTGGAGGCGCGCAAGATGACCGTCCATCTCCTGCCGGGGTTGGTGGAAGAAACAAATGACGAATCATGAATGACGAGCGGCAACCGTAGAATGGACAAACGTTACTGGGTCGGTTTCAACCTGGTTAAAGGCATTGGGGCGGTGCGCCTGCAAGCCCTGATGAAACATTTTGGCGACCTCGAACTG
This sequence comes from Chloroflexota bacterium, assembly GCA_016208355.1. Lineage (GTDB taxonomy): Bacteria > Chloroflexota > Anaerolineae > Anaerolineales > Villigracilaceae > UBA877. The sequence continues at coordinate 26,236 of JACQYE010000064.1, forward strand.
GCCTGGCAATCGCCTGTGGACGCGTTGCAGGCTGCCGGTCTCAGCCCGAAACTGGCTGAACGCGTATCCCAGGTGCGCTCCAGCGTAGACCTTGAAAAATACATGACGCACGTCGCCACCCAGGGAATTTCCATCCTGACCTGGGACGACGATCTCTACCCGCCGCGCCTGAAAGAGATTGACCAGCCGCCTCCGGTGCTGTACGTGCGCGGTACGTTGACCAAAGAAGATGCCTGGGCTGTCGCCGTTGTGGGGACGCGGCGCGTCAGCGCCTACGGGCGGCAGGTAACCGAAGACCTGGCCTCGTTTTTGGCCGCCAACGGCGTGACCGTCGTTTCCGGGTTGGCGCGCGGGGTGGACGCCATCGCCCACCAGAGCGCTCTCAAAGCCGGAGGCCGGACGTTGGCCGTCCTTGGGTGCGGGGTGGACCGGGTGTACCCGCCCGAACACCAGCAACTGGCCGAGAAGATGATGTCCAGCGGGGCTATCGTCTCTGACTATGCCCCGGGGACACCGCCGGACGCCTCCAATTTCCCGCCGCGCAACCGCATCATCTCCGGGCTTTCGATGGCGACAGTCGTGGTCGAGGCGGGCGATACCAGCGGCGCGCTCATCACTGCCCAGTTTGCCGTTGACCAGGGACGCGAGGTTTTTGCCGTGCCGGGCAACATCCTGGCCCCGCAGTCGAAAGGCACCAACCGCCTGATTGCGCAAGGGGCGCGCCCGATGCTCTCAGGACGCGACCTGCTCGACATCCTCAACCTGACGCGCGTCACCGAACAGCGCCAGGTGCGCAAGGTTTTACCCGCTGACGAAGTGGAAGCCAGCCTGCTCAACGTACTCACCCACGAGCCGCTCCATGTGGATGAGATCCGCAGCCAGACCGGTCTCCCCATCGAGCGCGTCTCAGCCACGCTGACGATGATGGAACTTAAAGGGCTGGTGCGGCAGACAGGCGGGATGAACTTTGTGGCAGTGCACGAGGAGCAGGCGGAATATCAAACCGGAAGTCTGCCGGAAGAAGCAAATCGTGATAAGTGATGCAACCATGAAGCATACGTATGCAGTCATCATGGCCGGGGGCGGCGGGACGCGCCTGTGGCCAATCTCTAGGAAGAAACACCCCAAACACATCCTCCCCTTGCTGGGTGAGAATACCCTCTTCCAATCTACGCTGGCGCGGTTGGATGGGCTGGTTTCGGCTGAGCGCATCCTGGTGGTCACAACCGCTGACCAGGCAGAACAACTGAAAGCGCAGGCCCCGCATATCCCGGCGGGGAACTTCCTGCTCGAACCCCAACCGCGCGGCACCGCCTCGGTGGTTGGCCTGGCAGCGGCAGTGCTGGCACAGCGCGACCCGCAGGCAGTGATGCTCGTCCTGCCCTCCGACCATTTCATTCGTAACCGTGACCTGTTCCACCTTGTGATGCGCGTGGCGGTGCAAGTAGCCTGCAAGGGCTTTCTGGTTACACTTGGTATTAAACCCACTTTCCCCTCGACCGGCTACGGTTACATCCAGCAGGGGAATTCCCTTGAAGATAAGTTCGACTATCCGGTCTATCGCGTTTTGCGGTTTACCGAGAAGCCGGATGAGGCGAAGGCTCGCCAGATGCTTGCCGGGGGTGACCATTCCTGGAACTCCGGGATGTTCGTCTGGCGCGCTGACCGCATCCTGGCCGAGATTTCCCGCCTCTTGCCGGACCTCGCGGCTGCCCTCGAAAAAATCGTGGCGGCGTGGGGCGCCCCGGAGCAGGAGGCAGTGTTCGGGTCCGCGTGGCTGAACCTGCAAACAGTTACGATTGACTACGGAGTAATGGAACGCGCCGGGAACGTCGCCGTCCTCCCGGCAGGTGGGCTGGAGTGGAGCGACGTCGGGTCATGGGACTCGTTGTTCGACGTGCTTTTAGCGGACGACGGTGGGAATGTGGTGGTCAACAGTGAGTTCATCCCGCTCGAGACGCATGATACGCTGGTGTACTCCTCGAAGAAGAAATTAATCGTCACGATTGGTGTGGACGATTTGATTGTGATTGATTCCGGCGATGCGCTGCTGGTCTGCCACCGCGACCAGGCGCAGCAGGTGCGCCAGGCGATTGAAATTTTGAAGAAAAAGAAAAAAGAGAGTTATCTCTAGGAGGTGTCGCATGGAAGCCTATTGCATGAAGTGCAGGACCAAACGTGAGATCATAGACCCTCAGGCAGCGTTCAATGCGGCCGGGTCGCCGGTGACGCGCGGGACGTGCGGTGTCTGTGGCACGAAACTTTTCCGCATCGGCAAGACGGAGGCGCACGAAGGCATGGTCAAGCCCGAGAAATACGCCAACCGCTCCGGGAAACTTGTGATAGTTGAGTCCCCGGCCAAAGCCAAGACGGTGGGACGTTTTCTCGGCAAGGGTTACACCGTGCGGGCATCGGTGGGACACATCCGCGACCTGCTGCGTTCGCAACTTTCGGTGGACGTGGAGAATAACTTCAAGCCCAAGTACCGCGTCCCGAACGAGAAGAAGGCGGTGGTCAAGGAACTCAAGCAACTGGCAAAAGAGAACGCCGAGATCTACCTGGCGACCGACCCCGACCGCGAAGGCGAAGCGATTTCCTGGCACCTGATGGAAGCCGCGGCGATTGACCCGAAACTGGCAAAGCGCGTCGTCTTCCATGAAATTACCGAACACGCCATCAATGAGGCTTTCTCGAACCCGCGTGAGATTAACATGGATTTGGTCAACGCCCAACAGGCGCGGCGCGTGCTCGACCGTCTTGTTGGCTACAGCATCAGCCCGATCCTGTGGGAAAAAGTGCGCAGCCGCCTATCAGCGGGGCGCGTCCAGTCGGTGGCGCTGCGCATGATCGTGGAACGCGAAGCTGAAATTGACGCCTTCGTTCCAGTGGAATACTGGTCCATCGGCGCGGAGTTCAAGCCTGAAGCAGAGAAGAAAGCCACATTCGTTGCAAAACTGGCAAAGATTGACGAAAAAGACCCGGAACTGGGCAACGAAGCGTTGGTTACGCCGCTCCTGATAGACATGGAAAAAGCGCCCTATGTGGTGACAAAGGTCAAGCGCGGCGAACGCCGCCGCCGGCCATCGGCCCCGTTCACCACATCCACGCTCCAGCAGGAGGCCTCCCGCAAATTGGGTTTCACCGCCAAGCGGACGATGGGTTTGGCGCAGGGTCTTTACGAAGGCCAGGATGTGGGCGAGGGCGGCACGACCGGCCTGATTACCTACATGCGAACCGACTCGACCAATATTGCGGAAGTGGCTGTGAACGAAGTCCGCGGCTACATCGCCCAGCGTTACGGCAGCGATTTCCTGCCTGAAAAGCCGCTCGAATACAAGACCAAAGCCAAAGGTGCGCAGGAGGCCCACGAGGCTGTCCGGCCCACCTCCTCCCTGCGCGACCCGGAGAAGGTCAAACCGTTCCTCGAACCGGCCATGTTCAAACTCTACCAGTTGATCTGGCAGCGTTTCGTGGCCTGCCAGATGGAAGCCGCAGTGTACGACACGCTCTCGGTCGAAGTGACCGGCAGCGGGTCTGACCATGCTTACCTGTTCCGCGCCTCCGGCTCGGCGGTCAAATTCCCCGGCTACCTGATTGTCTACGAGGAAGCCAAGAACGAGGATAAAAAATCCGAGGAAGAGGACGAGATGAATGTCCGCATCCCGGCCTCGGTGGTCGAAGGTCAGAAGCAGGAATTGGTGCGGCTCATCCCCGAACAACACTTCACCCAGCCGCCGCCGCGTTACTCGGAAGCCAGCCTGGTGCAGATTTTGGAAGAGTACGGCATCGGACGCCCGTCCACCTACGCGCCGACGATTTCGACCATCCAGCAGCGCGGCTACGTGGAACGCGTTGACCGCCGCCTCATCCCCACCGAGACCGGTATCCTGGTCAACGGCTTGATGATGCAGTATTTCCCGGAGATCGTGGATTACCAATTCACCGCCCGGATGGAGGAAGACCTGGACAAGGTGGCTGAGGGTCGCGCCAACTGGACGAAAGTCATGGGCACGTTCTACAAACCCTTCGCCGTGACGGTGGCGAAGGCCCAGGCCGAGATGCCCGTCACCAAGACCGGGCCGGAGCCGATTGGCCGCGCCTGCCCGGACTGTGGCAAGGAACTGGTCATCCGCTACGGGCGCTACGGAAAATTTATCGCCTGCTCCGGTTTCCCGGAGTGCCGCCACACCGAAGCCTTTTTATTGAAAATCGGCGTTACATGCCAGAAGGACGGCGGCGACGTGGTCTCTATCTAGACCCCGGTTCCGGAAGTTTCCTGCTCCAACTGCTGATCGCTAGTCTGGCTGGGATTGGCATTTTTATTGGTTCACAATGGGCAAAGATCAAGAGGTTGTTCAGCAAAAAGAAAGACCAAACAAATCCCGATGATGACGATGAAGAGGAATAGCCAACTCGGCGCGTCGTTTCGCGACCCAAGCGGATTTCTCTTCATCCGTGATGGCATCCTGCACCGGCAGGTGAACCGGGTCTATGCCGAGGACTACGACCGGCTGATGGCCTCCGGCCTGTACGAAAAACTGGTCGAAGCCGGGCGGCTCATCCCTCACGTAGAATCGGACCCTTCGACAGGCTCAGGGCAAGCTGCCGAGCCTGCCACGCCGGACGCATATAAAATCCTGCGCCCGGAGCGCCTCCCGTTCATCTCCTACCCATACGAGTGGTCGTTCGGGCAGTTGAAAGACGCCGCCCTGGCTACCCTGTCCATCCAGAAGCGCGCCTTGAAATATGGCATGTCGCTCAAGGATGCCAGCGCCTACAACATCCAATTCCATAAAGGCAAGGCCGCTCTGATTGACACGCTCTCTTTCGAGGCCTACCAGGAGGGCGAACCGTGGGTGGCCTATCGTCAGTTCTGCCAGCATTTCCTGGCCCCACTGGCGCTGATGGCCTATTGCGACATCCGCCTGAGCCAGTTGCTGCGCGTTTACATTGACGGGATTCCCCTCGACCTCGCCAGCCGACTCCTGCCATCCCGCACCCGCTGGAATGTAGGACTGGCTTCGCACATCCATCTCCATGCCAGCGCCCAAAAGAAATATTCTGAAGCCTTCATCGCCGAAGCGCGGCATGGACGGACGATGAGCAAAGCAGCCCTGGCAGCATTGATCGAGAGCCTCCAGAATACCGTCCGCAAACTGGAGTGGAAGCCAGCCGGGACAGAGTGGGGTGAGTATTACAACGATACAAACTATTCAGACGCAGCTTTTGAACACAAGAAACAACTTGTGGCTGAATGGGCCGGGCGGGTGGATCCGCGTCTGGTCTGGGACCTGGGCGCGAATACCGGGGTTTTTGCGCGGCAGGCCGCAGGTCCGGATACGTACGCCGTGGCCTGGGACATTGACCCGGCGGCCGTGGAGCAAAACTGGAGGCAAGTCCGCGCGGAAAAGCAGGAGAACCTCCTCCCTCTCGTCCTTGACCTGACCAACCCAAGTCCCGCCATTGGTTGGAACAACGGCGAGCGCGAGTCGTTCGGCCAGCGCGGCCCGGCAGACTTAATCCTGGCGCTGGCGCTCATCCATCACCTGGCAATTTCCAACAACCTGCCTTTCGAGCGCATTGCCGAAGCGATGGCCGGTTGGGGAAAGTGGCTGGTGATCGAGTTTGTACCAAAGTCCGATTCGCAAGTGCAAAAACTGCTCCGCAGCCGGAAAGATATTTTCGATGGGTACACGCGTGAGGCATTTGAGGCCACCTTCGGCAGGTATTTCGAAATCATCGAAAGCCATGCGGTGCGCGAGTCGGAACGCTGGATGTACTGTATGAAGTCTGTGTAACGGCTGTCATATTGCTGTATAATCGGGTTATCGGTTAAAGCCAAGAAGGAGAGGTCTATGAAAATTCTTGACATCTTTAAGAAACCTTTGATTGCTGCACTCTTGGCATTCATCGCAGGCCTGCTCATTGGTCTGGTGGTACTTGGCTGGGGACTCTGGCCGGTGCAATGGAAGGACGCCGACCCATCCTATCTAAACGCGGATTACGCTGCCGACTATCTGCGCATGGCGGTTGATTCCTACCGCGTCTACCCGGATGATATGCTGGCCATCCAACGTTACCAGGCGTTGGGTTCACTTGGCCCGGCTGCCATGGATGCGATTGTCGCGGACCCGCGCACCGCGGACATGAACGCTATCTTGAATTTCAAGGACGTTGTCCAGGCGGGGGCGGTCATCACTCCGGTTCCAACCGACCAACCGGCGGGGGAACCCTCTTCTGCAATGAGCATCGCCATCATTGTCATCATCCTGGTGCTTGTGGGCGTGGTTGGCTTCTTCCTGTTCAAATACCTCCTGCCGCTCTTCCGGCGTTTCTCCACCGACGGTTCAGCGGCGCGCCGGGCGCAGGACCTGACCAACCAGTCCCAGATGACCGATTACGAAGCCATGGGCGAGGAACCGCCGATTGCCCAGTTCATGACCACGTACGTCCTGGGGGATGACCTGTTCGACGACTCGTTCAGCATCGAAGCCCAATCGGGTGAATTTCTGGGAGAATGCGGCATCGGTATCTCCGAGACCATTGGGGTCGGCGACCCGAAGAAGGTAACAGCGTTTGAAGTCTGGCTGTTCGACAAGAATGACATCCAGACGGTCACAAAAGTTCTGATGAGCGCCCATGCCTTCAACGACCCGGCGACCTTCCAGCGCCTGGAAGCCAAAGGGGAACCGTTCCTGATCGAACCAGGCAAGCAGGTTGTCCTGGAGACCAAGGCCCTGCAACTTGTGGCTGTCGTCTCGGACATGGAATACGCCGAAGGGCCGCTTCCGGATAAAAGTCATTTCGAACGCCTCACCCTGGAACTGGCTGTTTGGCCGAAAGTTGTGGCCCCAGAGTAAAAAGCAAACGGGCGGCTTTGGAGCCGCCCGAAGTCTTTAATTTTCCGGTGACCTGGTCGCCGGATTTTTGATTCTCATTCGATCTTCAAAATCTTGAAATTGATCTTCCCCCCCGGCGTTTCAGCCTCCACCGTGTCACCGACCCGGCGGTCCATCAGGGCGCGCCCGATGGGGGATTCGTGTGAAATCTTCCCGTTGCGCGGGTCGGCTTCCTTGGCCCCGACCATGTGGAATACTTCCGGGTCGAAATCCTCTTCCTGCACGGTAACGCGCGTCCCAACTGCCACCACATCCTTCGGGGCATCCGTCTCTTCCACAACGACGGCGTTGCGCAGGAGATATTCGAGCTCCTGGATGCGCCCTTCGAGGAAGCCCTGGTCTTCCTTGGCTTTGTGGTAGTCGGCGTTCTCCGAGAGGTCGCCCATCTGAATGGCGTCGCGCAGACGCTTGGCCAGCGCGTCACGCTCCGCACCTGTCAATTGCTCCAGTTCGGCCTTGATCTTGGCCGCCCCTGCGGCAGTAATGTATTGTTTTTGAGGCATGTTTTTTCCGCCTTCACGGTTTCAAAAACGGGTCGTGCAAACGGGCATGCTCGTCAATGGCATAACGGTCGGTCATCCCGGCGATGTGATCGCAGATGGTACGCTCCAGTCCCCGGGTTGGGATCCATTGCTGGACATGGTCGGGAAGGGTCAGCGGTTCGGCGCGGTAAGCATCAAAGAGGTCGGTAATGATGCTCTCAGCCTTGACCTGCATCCGCACCACCCGGTAATGGCGATAGAGATTGGTATAAAGGAAATCCTTCAACTCCCGGTTGCGCCGCTGCATATCCTCGCTATATCCGATGACGTTGTAAGCCAATTTCTGGATGTCCGCTGCTGACTTTGCCGCGCTTTCTTTCAACCGCTTGTCAGTGGCAGTCACCATGTCTGTCACCATCATGCCGACCAGATGCCGGATCATGCGGTGGCGTTCCATGTCTTGCAGGAGCGGGCCGCGCCAATTGTACGTGCTGACCATGATCTCCCACAACGCGATCCCGTCCAGCGTGTGGGGGGTAATCATCCCGGAGCGCAGGCCGTCGTCCAGGTCGTGGGTGGTGTAGGCCAATTCGTCAGCCACATTACAAATCTGAGTTTCCAGGTTGCCGCGTAGTTCGGGACTGTAGTCACGCGCGTCGGTAACATCGTATTCCGATTCGTGCTTGACCATGCCCTCGCGCACTTCCCAGGTCAGGTTCAAGCCGGGGAATTCTGGATAACGTTGCTCCAGTTCGGTCACGATGCGCAGGGATTGTTTATTGTGGTCGAACCCGCCGAAGTCGCTCATCAACTTTCGCAGGGTGTATTCCCCGGCATGGCCAAAAGGCGAGTGCCCCAGGTCGTGCGCCAGGCAGATCGCTTCCACCAGGTCTTCGTTGGCGCCCAGGGCGCGGGCGATGGTGCGCCCGATTTGGGCCACTTCCAGCGTATGGGTCAGCCGTGTGCGAAAATAATCGCCTTCAAAATTGATAAAAACCTGCGTCTTGTACTCCAGCCTGCGGAAAGCGGTTGTATGCAGCACCCGGTCCCGGTCGCGCTGGAAGGCTGTGCGGTAATCAGGCTCATTATCCAGGTAGGCGCGGCCTTTCGTGTCCTTGCTGCGCACTCCATATGGCGCAAGGCTGCGGTTTTCGATTTCTTCAAGTTCCTGGCGTGAAAACATGGTCATCTCTCTTTCAGTGGAACGTGAGTTTATCGCAGGAAGGACGCGCTGTCAACAATGCAGGCGCGTGCCCGGATTCTCCCCCGAGAGCGCCCGCCGGACGTTGCCCGGCTCTTCACCGGAAAAGATCAGGACTTCCAGTCCGCTCACCTGCTCCACCAGCCCCAGCATTTGGGTGACTTTGGCCCGCATCCCACCCGTTACATCCGCCCCGGTGGCCGCGCCCAGACCGGGGGCCTGCCGCGGGAAATCCCCCGGCGTGATCTCCGGGAGGAGGCTTCCCCGCGCCGGGAATTCCTCCCACACCCCGGCCTCCAGCCCGGCAAGCAAAATGCGGCCAGGACGCAGTTCACGCGCCAGGCGCTCGAACAAGTCTTCGGTGGAAAGGATCGTCCCGCCGCGCACCTCGTCGAAGACCACATCCCCGTGGACAACAGGCAAGAGTCCACGCACCAACGCCCTCTGGAGCGGGGAAAGGTCCCAAGTGGATACCTTGCCGTCGTGGGCGGTGATATTGGCAAGGGGTGAGATGGTGACAGCCGGCAGGCTGGCGCGGCGCAGGGATTCGATGACGAGCCGGTTCAGGGCCGAGGCCTGGTACCACACTTCAGCGAAGCCGCGCCAGGCTTCCGGTCCAGAGACGCCGCGATGGGTGTCGAACTGGCTGGCAGCCTGGTGTCCGAAGGAGCCCGAGCCGTGTCCGAGAACGAGTTGGAGGTCCGGCTCTCCCTGTATTGCAGAAGCAATCTGGCCGGCGAGTTCGTCCAGTTTATCGGGGCGGGGAGTGTAGGGACGGGTTTTGTCAGTGATGAGCGAGCCGCCGAGTTTGAGGAAGACAAGCATGGGAAAAATGTAGCACGTTCCTGGTCCGGCGTCAAGCAGCGCGGGCAACTGTTCAGGGTTTTCTTAAAGTCGAGTTGAGCAGCGCGTCTCAAAGATTTTTGCCACGAATTGCACGAATTTCACGAATTTTTCGTGTCAATTCGTGGAATTCGTGGCCGAATACCCAAGGCAAAGTGACGCCGCCGCGACTTTAACTGTTCAACGCACCGTAACGAATCTAAAAAAAGGGGTTTTAACTCTAGAAATCTTCCTATCATTTGCCAAAGGAGTTCCCATGTCTAAAGTTGCAATCGTCACCGACAGCACCGCCTATCTTCCCGACGCCCTCGTGAAGGCCAATAACCTGACCATCACTCCCCAGGTCTTGATCTGGGGGGAAGAGACCTTCCAGGATGGCATAGACATCCTGCCCGACGAGTTCTACCGCAAACTCGAACACGCCAAGGTCATGCCCACCACCTCCCAGGTTGCCATTGTGACCATGAAAGCCACTTTCGAAAAGTTGCTGGACGCCGGGTACGATGTGCTGGGGATTTTCATCTCTTCGAAATTTTCCGGCACGATGCAGTCAGCCATCCAGGCCAAGGAAATGCTGCCAAAGGCTGCCAACAACATCGCTTTTGTGGATTCATTATCCACCGCCATGGCCATGGGTTTCCAGGTGTTAGCCGTTGCCCGCGCCGCGCAGGCCGGGACGGGTCTCGCCGAGTGCCAGAAACTGGCCGAAGAATCCCGCAAGCATACCGGCGTTTACTTCGTGGTGGATACCCTCGAATTCCTGCACCGCGGCGGGCGCATCGGCGGCGCGCAGGCCCTGCTCGGTTCGGCGCTGAACATCAAGCCCGTTCTGACCCTGGTGGACGGGCGCATCGAGACAGCCGACAAAGTCCGCACCAAAAGCAAAGCCATTGACCGGATGATTGACCTGGTCGTCGAGAGCGTGGCAGGCCGGACCCCGGTGCGGTTGGCAACACTCCATGCCAACGCCGAAGCCGAGGCGCGCCATTTGCTGGATGCGGCTGCCGGGCGGCTCAACCCGGTGGAAAAAGTCCTTTCCAGCGTCAGTCCCGTCATCGGGACGCATACCGGCCCCGGCACGGTTGGGCTGGCTTTCATGGCCGGGATGTAATCACCCGTCAACTCGAATCTCAGGGTTCAGCCTCCCGGCTGAACCCTGTTTTTGTCTGACAATTCAAACCACGTTGGCGCATTCACGTGAAATAAGGTATAATCCGCCTTCGGCTAAATTCAAAAAATCTGGAGTCACAGTATGGAAACGACAAACGCGGCGCCGGAAAGTGCGCTGCAACCTAAAGCACGTCTGACAGGCAAAGTCATTAAAACCACCATCGCGGGGGCAATTCTCGACATAGGCCAGAAAGTTCCCGGTGTCGTACACATCTCACAACTCAGCAAGGATGCAGTCAACCGTGTCGAGGACGTTGTCCAGGTTGGACAAAGCGTGGATGTGTGGGTGCGCCGCGTGCGCGACGACCGCGTGGAACTGACCATGGTCCAGCCGCTTGGCCTGGAGTGGAAGGAAATCCAGCCGGATATGCTCGTCAAGGGCAAGGTCGTCCGCCTGGAATCGTACGGCGCTTTTGTGGAAATCGGCGCCGAACGCCCCGGGATGGTACACGTCAGCGAGATCTCGCACGATTACGTCAAGAATCCGTCCGAGGTGCTGAAAGAGGGCGACGAAGTGGAAGCCAAGGTGCTGGACATTGACCGCCGCAAGCGGCAGATCCGCTTGAGCATCAAGGCCGCCCTGCCCAAGCCCGAGGAAGCGCTGGCGGAAGTCAACAAAAGCGAAGGACGAAAAGGCAAGGAAAAGCGCAGCAGGAAAAAAGAAGAGCGGGTTGAAGAATACGAGCAGAAAGAACCCGAACTGACCGCTTTCCAGATCGCCTTCCAGAAAGCCCAGGAACGCGCCGACAAGAAGAGCGGCACATCCAGGGCCAGGAAGGGAAAAGCCGCCAAATCCCAGGAAAGCGAAGATATCTTCGACCGCACCCTGAAGAATCGCATCACCGATAAGTAAACTTCCATCAGAAAATCACGAACCGCCCTCAATTTCGAGGGCGGTTTTTCATGTAATATTCAAAATGGAGAGCATGATGGGGAAGGTCGGACACTTTCTTGTCCGGCGATGAGGGTTATGGTATAGTTTACTCATCTTTCTTTAATCCATCACCGCCTAATCACCGAAATTAATTTAGGAATTAGGCGGACCGTCCAAAGTCTATTAGGCCGTCCGCCTAACCAGATGTTAGCCGTCAACAATTATATGGAGGTCATTATGCCGCCCGATTTATGGCAGCTTTATGTACTTATGTTGAAAAGCCGTTTGTTTGAAGATGCCATTGTCCAGCTTTGGCATGATGGCTTGAT
>JACQYE010000127.1 GCA_016208355.1 Chloroflexota bacterium
GGGGGAGTTGCAGGTTTAGCGGACTTCCGAAGTCTCAGGGACTTCGGAAGTCTGACTATTTTCCTCTTCGTGTCTTGGCGGTTGGCACCGCCACCGGCTCCACGTGAACGGTCACATCCGCGCTAGGGATGACCTGCCTCACTTTCTTCTCGATGATCTCAGTGGCGGCGTGGGATTCGCTCAGAGTGGTATTGCCGTCCATGGTCACGTGCAGGTCAATGAAACAGTGCGCACCAGAGGGGCGTATGCGCACGGCGTGAGCGTCCACCACACCTTTGACCGCCACGACAGCCTTCTCGACTTTCTCGGCCAAGCCCTTTGGTGCGGTATCCAGCAGGGCGGAAGTCGTGCGCCAGCCCAGTTTGCCGCTGACGTAAACCACGATGAGAGCCACAAACATCGCTGCCACTGCGTCCGCGTGTGCCATCCAATCCAAACCGGGGATATAGCGGGCGATGGTCACACCAATCAAGCCCAGGATGACCACCGATGATGACCAAACGTCAGTGCTGAAGTGCAGGGCATCGGCTTCGAGGGCCTGGGAGTTGTATTTCCTGGCGGCTTTGTAGAGCATCCGACTGCGGTTGATGTCGATGATGATGGACGCACCCATCACCACAAACGCCCAGATGGACGCGTCCACTTCGGCGGGGTGGAGGAAAAGGCGGTCAATTGCCTCATAGACGATCCAGCCCGAAGTTGCCAACAGGAGCAGGGTCTCGAACAGGGCTGAAAGATTTTCGATCTTTCCGTGCCCAAACTGATGCTCGCGATCGGCAGGCTTGTCGGAGACGCGCACGGCAAAGTAGGTCATCACCGCAGCGACCAAATCCAGGCCAGAGTGGGCGGCCTCGGCCAGGATACACAGCGAGTTGGTCAGGAGGCCGACAATGAGTTTGAAGGTCGTCAGGCCGATGGCGGCGATGACCGAACTGAGCGCGGCGGCGCGTTTTTCTCGTTGGGCGGTTTCGTGTGTCATGGGGCTGTCCGGGAATGGAATCGAGGGGGGATTATACTCCCGAATCGTCATACAACCCCAAATGCGCCTCCCGTATCCTCTCCGCATCCATCTTCTCCACCCTGCGGTCGTAAGTTAGATAACCGTTGATGTCAATCTCTACATCCGTCGTCTGAGTGTATATTGCCGCTGCCAGTCCCCGCGGGATGAGCGGTTTGAGTTCCTTTTCCAGTGTGTCCAGATAAGCCTGGGTCAGCGCCTCGCTTGAATCATAGAAACGCTGGCTGAATTTCTTCTGTTCATCCCACACGTGACCGGCCAGTTGCAGGCCATACCCGCCAAACTCCGAGATGACGAACGCCCGCCCGCGGAGCGACTTCGGGGGAAACAGTTTACGCATGTAAATATGCAGACTCTTAAAGTCCCCGCCGCGCCGGTCGAACCAGCCCGAGGCGTGATCCACCAGCCGCGTCGGGTCGTAGGACTTGACCCGCTTTGCAATCTCTTTCGCCTGAAACTGTCCCCAGCCCTCGTTGAAGGGCACCCACATGCCAATACAGGTGAAGTTATATAGAGCGTCCACCATCTCCTGCAACTCGCGAAGGAACTCTTGGCGCGACGCCTCGTCCGTCCGCCCGGCGTAGCGGTAGTCCGAGTCCCGCCGCCGCGAGCCGAATGTTAACGCCAGGAAGGTGGGGATTTCACCAACCATCTTCCCGCCGTTGGGCATATCCTGCCAGACGATCAGCCCCATCCGGTCACAGAAATAATAATAGCGCGCCGGTTCCACCTTCACATGCTTGCGCAGCATGTTGAATCCCAGCCCCTTCACCAGTTCCACATCCCGGCGCATGGCTTCGTCGGTGGGCGGCGTGTACAACCCGTCCGGCCAGTAACCCTGGTCGAGCGGCCCGAACTGGAACAGCGGCTGGTTGTTCAGGCACAGACGCCCCGCTTCCACGCTGAACTTGCGCATCCCGAAATAACTGCCGACTTTGTCCTCCCCCGCTGTGATTTCCAGGTCATACAGGTGCGGCAAATCAGGACTCCATAACTTCGGGTAGGGGATCGGGACTCTGATCTCCACCCTAGCATCTTCTGTTTCCGCGGCCGCGATCTCCACCCCGCCATCGTACACCCGGACGCTTGCCCCGCCCGCGCTTGATTCTGTTCCAGCAAGCATCACCCGCACTCCGACGGTCCCCGTGTCCACGTCGGGAATGATCTTCAACCCGGCGATATATGTCTGCGGGACAGGTTCCAGCCAGACTGTCTGCCAGATGCCGGAGACGGCTGTGTACCAAATGGATTTGGGCTTCAACACTTGCTTGCCGCGTTGTTGCCAGTGACTGTCTGTCGGGTCCCAGACACGCACCTTTAATTCATTTTCGCCATCCTGGAGCACATCTGTGACATCAAACCAGAATGGCAAGTATCCGCCAACATGCTCTCCCACCGGTTGGTCATTGACAAACACCTTTGTTTCCCAGTCCACCGCGCCAAAATGGAGCAGGACGCGCTTCCCGCGCCACGCGTCAGGGATGGAAAACGTCCGCCGATACCAGAGCCAGTCATCGGGTCCGAGCCGCCGCTTGACGCCCGACAGCGCCGACTCGATTGGGAATGGAACCAGAATTTGCCCCTCGTGGTTTTGTTTTTCGTTTTTTGCTTTTTTCGTTATCCCATATTCCCACAACCCATTCAGGTTTTGCCACTCCGGGCGCGTCATCTGAGGGCGCGGGTATTCCGGCCAGACATTCTCGGGAGACACATCCTTCGCCCAGCGGGTCGCGAGGTGGCCTGGGACGGGCTGCCAAGTCACGACTTCTTTTCCTTCACAAAGAACAACGGGATGGCCGCCAGCAGGGTCGCCACGCCCGCCACCTGGAACAGGAGCGGGGTCGGAATGAAACCAGCCTGCCCGTCAATCACGGTCGGGATGCCGAACTCTGTCCCCAACCAGCCGCCCGTCAGCGGACCGAGGATCATCGGGATCATGACCCAGAATAACAGGTAAAATCCGGCGAACTGGCCGCGCTTGTCTTCGGGGAACAAGTCCTTGCTCCAGGTGCTGGTGGCAATCGTCCAGGCGGTCAACGGCATGAGCCACAGGATGCCCGTGATCACCAGAAAAACGAGCGAGTGGGAGAGCGAAAACAAAATCAACCCGACCATCTCCGCCCCGACGGCGATCAAAGCAACCGGCCTGCGCCCCCAGCGGTCAATCAGCAGGCCAAGCGGCCAGGCCAGCGCAATCCCGCCCACCAGGATGGATACCGCAATGGTGATGGTGGAACTCATCGTGTCCAATTGGATGAAATGCTGGAGATAGATGATAAGGTAGGGAAAGAATACGTTCTGGGCGATGGCCCATAACGAGATGCCCATCAGGACGAGGAAGAAGTCACGGTTGGCAACCAGGTTCTTCCAGCGGAAACTATCGGCAATTTGCGCCCAGTATCCACCCTTGGGTTTATCGGTCACCGGTATCTCGCGGACAAAGAAGCTACCCACCACCCCCAGTACAAACACCAGACCGCCGATCAGATAGAAGAAGTTGAACTCGCCCAGCGATTCGATAATCAGCCCCGCCCCGCCATAGACAATGAGGATGGCAACCCAGGTCAGAATTTCCACCACGCCCATTACGCGTCCGCGGTTTTCATTGGTGGTCACGTCGGTGATGTAGGCATTCAGGGCGGCATCGTTGGCGGTCGAGCCGAAGAAGGTCATCACGCAGTCAAACAGGATGGCCATGCCGATGGCAAGCGTCACCGGCCTGAAGAATGCCGCGGATGGAAACAGGGCCGTGAAAACCGCCCAGGCCAGATAACCCAGGAAGATGAATGGCTTGCGGCGACCCCAGCGCGAGCGCGTCCGGTCGGAGAGTGTGCCCATCAGGATGGTGGTCAGCGTGGCAGTAATAGCGGACGCGGCCACCATCCACGAGATCGGCCGCGGGTCCGGGGTGATGTTGTTGTACATAAAGGTGTTGAAGAACTGGTTCTCCACGCCCCAGGCCAGTTGACCGGAGAAAGCGAGGAGGATGATGGCGAACCATATTTTTTTAGTGAGTGTTTGGGTGGGGGTCATAGGATCCTCTCATGTGATATGTCGCTGCGAGGAGGGTCGAGTAGTGAAGTGTATCGAGACCCGACAAAGCAGTCTCCTCAAGTGCAGGGGGATTGCTTCGTCGGGCATAGAACGCCCTCCTCGCGACGACACAGGCTTACTTACCACTTCGCATGATGCTCTTCGGCAAAGCCGATCAAGTCCTTGATCTGGATAACTTCACCGTCATCGGCCACCGCTTTGCCGTTGTAGTGCCCGAACATCTGATGGACTTCGCTGGTAATGATCCCCAGGTTGGTGCGCGCGGTGCGGTCCTTGAAAGGCGTGAAGACCAGGTCGAGGCGGCCCTCGGTGTCGGTGAATTTCCAGGGTTTCATGTAGTCGCCGGAAACGTAATCGAATTTGACTTGTTCCAATTTGTGGATGCGATTATCAAGAATCAGCGCATTCTCCCCAGCCTTTGACAGGTCGCCGAAGCCACAGCCCAGGTTCAGGCCAACAGTGCGCCCGTCGGGGAGAAAACCGGAGGCCGACGCCCAGTTCCAGTAGGATTGGTATTCCCAAACGCCTCGTCCCCAGTCCAGGGAACCAACACTGTTCTTTGGGTTTAGCACGTGGGTCGTGTCGCCATATTTGACCAGCCCGCTGGCGGGCAGGCAGTTGATTTTGCGATTGTAGTAGAAACGTTTTCGCCCAATCGGGATGACAATGTTCATCGACTCATTCCCTGCCGGACAGGTCAACGTGATTTCGGCGTGGATGCCGCGCCCTTCATGGAACCCCGGCCAGGAGATGGAAAGGTGACGCTCAGACGGGCGCGGGCGAAAGGTCAGGCTTGCCTTGTCGTTCTCGAAGTGGCTGTCGCCTTCGGTGCTGTTACGCGGCAGCCCCACGCCCTTCCCAAACGGGATGACCAGTCCCTCCTCGTGCAGGTCGCCGGTTTCATAGTCCATTGTGTAGACGAAGATGTTGCCAGCGTAGCCGAGGTCCGCGATGGTAGCGGAAAAGAAGTGCTTCGGCATGAAGACGGCATAATAATCCCAGCGTTTGATGCGGAAACGCTGGAACGGGCGCAGGGCGTAAAAACGGGCGGACTCAAGGTTGCAGTCCAAAACAGGCTGGCGCGCCCAGCCCACCTGGGCAAGGCGGCCATCGGGGTTCAGCAAAGGACCAGGTTGGGTCAATTCAGTCTGCATAGGTTCCTCCGGGATGCCACCAGTTTAGTGCGAATGGCGGGCAATGTCAACGCTTGACGTTATAATTTACCCATGACATCTCTCCGCATCGGCGTTGACATCGGCGGGACGTTCACTGACTTCGTTGTCTACGACCCGTCCACGCAACACATCCAGACCTTCAAACTGCTCTCCACGCCCCGCGACCCTTCAGAGGCGGTGTTGCAAGGCCTGAAACGCATCCAGGATGAATCATCTTCCGCCATCCACGGCCCGAGGTTTATGACCGTCATCCACGGCTCAACGGTCGCCACCAACACGTTGCTGGAACGCAAAGGCGCGTCAACTGCACTGATCACCACACGCGGGTTCCGCGACGTGCTCCAGATCGGACGCCAGAACCGCCCCGCTTTGTACGATTTCTTCGCCGACCCGCCCCCGCCGCTTGTTCCAGCACAGTTGCGCTTCGAACTAGATGAACGGGTTGACCACGCGGGGAATGTTTTACAGGCGCTTGATGGCGTGGAAGTGGAAAAACTCATCAAAAGAGTGAAAACAAAAAACATAAAGAGCGTCGCCGTCTGCCTGCTGTTTTCCTTCCTGCATCCGGAGCACGAGCAGCGCATCGGCGAGAAGTTCCGTCAGGCCGGGTATCTCGTTTCGCTTTCGTCGGAGATCATCCCTGAGTATCGCGAGTACGAGCGCACCAGTACGACTGTTGTCAATGCTTATGTCTCGCCGGTGCTTGATAGCTATCTCACCAAACTTGAATCAAATATCGCGGAAGGCGTTAGGCTTCGGGTCATGCAGTCCAACGGCGGGAATATCTCCCCGGAAGAGGCGCGCCGCGAGGCGGTGCGCTGCATCCTGTCCGGACCGGCGGGCGGCGTGGTGGGGTGTGAGTATCTTGGGGAAAAAGCGCTCACCGCAGAGCACACGGATCGCACGGAGAAAAAACCTAAAAAAGACTCTGTTGCCTCTGTGAACACAATGGTGCAACTCATTACCTTCGACATGGGCGGCACGTCCACCGACGTTTCCCTGATTGACGGCAAACCGCAGATCACCACCGAAGCCATCGTCAGCGGATGTCCCATCCGCGTCCCGTTGCTGGACATCCATACCATCGGCGCGGGCGGGGGCTCCATCGCAAGTGTAGATGCTGGCGGGGCGCTGCGTGTCGGCCCCGAATCGGCC
The DNA here is from genome assembly GCA_016208355.1 of Chloroflexota bacterium. Classification (GTDB taxonomy): domain Bacteria; phylum Chloroflexota; class Anaerolineae; order Anaerolineales; family Villigracilaceae; genus UBA877. The sequence goes on from JACQYE010000127.1 coordinate 6,403, forward strand.
GGTGCGGACCCGGGACCTGCCTGCTACGGTCGCGGCTTGGGCGGACAGCCGTCTGCCCCAACGGTGACCGACGCGAACGTCGTCCTGGGGCGCATCCCGCCCGAGCATTTCCTCGGCGGGCAGATGCCTCTGGATTTTGGCCGCGCGTACGCCGCTCTGGAACGCCTTGGCAAGGAACTTGACCTTTCGGCGGAGCAAGCCGCGCTTGGGGTAGTGGCCGTTGCCAATGCCCACATGGAACGCGCCCTGCGCGTCATCTCCGTTGAGCGCGGGTATGACCCGCGGGACTTCGCCCTGCTCTCCTTTGGCGGCGCGGGCGGACTGCACGCCGCCGACCTGGCACGCGGGCTGGGAATTCCGCGTGTACTCGTCCCGCCGTTGGCGTCCACCCTGTCCGCTTTCGGGATGCTGGCCGCGGATGTGGTCAAGGATTACACACTGACGGTCATGCTGCCTGGCAACTCCCCCATCGCCGAACTCGCCGCCCGACTGGAATCGCTGGCCGAACGCGGGCGCCGCGAAGTGCTGGCAGAGGGCATCCCGGCAGAACGCGTCCGCATCGAGCGTTTCCTCGACATGCGTTACCGCGGCCAATCGTATGAATTGATTGTCCCCTTTAGTGAGGCTGTCTACGAGGATTTCCATCGGTTGCATGAGCATTATTATGGTTATACGAAGAAAGGCGCGCCAGTCGAAGTGGTCAACCTGCGGGTGCGAGCTATCGGCGAGGTTACTCCCCCACCCCTTGTCGCGGAGCAGGACCAGAGCCCTGACGCAAGCAGGGCATTCTTCGAAAAAAGGAATGTATTGTTCGCGCAGGGAAATTTATCCACCCCTTTGTACCGGGCAGAAGCGCTCCAACCGGGCAACCGGATCACGGGTCCGGCAGTGGTCGTCAGGTCGGATACCACCATCCTGCTGGGACCTTCAGACAAAGCCAACGTGGACGGGTTCAGCAATCTCATTATCGAGGTGGGAACATGACCTACGACCCGATCAAACTCGAAATTTTCAAGCATCTCTTCGCCGCTGTCGCTGAAGAAATGGGGACGGTGCTGCGCAAATCGTCCTACTCGCCCAATATCAAGGAGCGGCGGGACTTTTCGTGCGCCTTGTTCGACGCTCGAGGGCAAATGGTCGCCCAGGCCGCCCACATCCCCGTCCATTTGGGAGCCATGCCGCTCTCGGTGCAGGCAGCAGTGGATCGTTTCGGGGACGAGCTGCATCCCGGTGATTTGATCGTGCTGAACGACCCGTTCCGCGGCGGAACGCACCTGCCGGATATTACGATGGTTTCTCCTGTCTTTTTCACCACTGAGCACACAGAGAGCACGGAGAAAACCAGAAGATTCTCTGCGGACTCCGCGAATTCTGTGGTGAATAAATCCGTCGTTGGCTTTGTAGCCTCCCGCGCCCACCACGCCGACGTTGGCGGGATGACGCCTGGTTCCATGCCAGTGGCGCGCGAAATATACCAGGAGGGACTTATCCTTCCGCCCGTCAGGCTGGCGCGCGACGGCAAAATGGACCAGGATATTCTAGAGATCATTCTCTCCAATGTACGCACTCCGGAGGAACGTCACGGCGACCTGCTGGCGCAGATTGCCGCCAACCAGCGAGGCGCGGTAAGGTTGGTGGAATTGGTTGCCCGCTACGGCCGGGACGAGGTGGACGAGGCGATGGGCCAATTGCTGGCCTACACCAAGCGCATGACCCGCCGCCTGCTGGCTTCCCTGCCGGATGGGACGTACCGCTTCGCAGACGTGCTCGACAACGACGGGGTTACCGGCGCTCCCATCCCGATCACCGTGGCGGTGTCCATCGCGGGCGAAGCAGCGACAGTGGATTTCACCGGCTCCGCTTCTCAGCAGCAGGGCAGCGTTAATGCGGTCTATGCCATTACGCTTTCGGCGGTGTATTACGTTTTCCGCTGTTTGCTCGGCTTGGATGTACCCAACAACGCCGGGTGTCTTGCCCCGATCCGGGTCATTGCGCCCGCCGGGACGGTGGTCAACGCCCTGTCGCCCGCGCCCGTGGCCGGGGGCAACGTGGAAACGTCCCAGCGCATCGTGGATGTGCTGCTCGGCGCGCTGGCACAGGCCTGCCCGGAGAAAGTCCCGGCAGCCAGCCAGGGGACGATGAATAATGTCACCATCGGCGGGAATTATCCCCTACCGTGGGGGCCGGGGCAGTTCGCATATTACGAAACCGTCGGCGGTGGGACAGGGGCGCGGCCCAATGCGAACGGCATCTCCGCCATCCACTCGCACATGACGAACACGCTGAACACCCCGGTCGAGGCGCTGGAATACGCCTACCCGCTGCGCGTCCGTAAGTACGCGGTCCGCGACGGGTCGGGCGGGGACGGGCAATTCCGAGGCGGGGATGGCATCGTCCGCGAGATCGAAGTTCTGACCGACTGCCAGGTAACCCTGCTCACCGAGCGCCGCGTCCACGCCCCGTATGGGCTGGCCAGCGGCGGATCCGGAAAGTGCGGGGAAAATGTCCTCATCCGGGACGGGAAAGAAAGTTCGCTGCCGGGCAAAGGGTCGGTGGACTTGAAGGCCGGGGATGTGTTGTCCATCCGCACGCCGGGGGGCGGCGGGTATGGAGTAAAATCGTCCTGATGGAACACTGGACGGATTTCGTCTTCACCCTGAGTCTCGATGACATCCTGCGCGGTGAGGGCGCGGACCCCGCCACTGCCCGCGCCAGACGACCGGCGCTGGTCAAGGCTGCCTCAGCTGCCGGGCATCAAGGGTTCACGAAAGTGAAACCAGTCGCGGTTATCCATGAAGCCGAAATCGTCGAACGCCGCCATGAACAGATATTTCTAAAGGGCGGAAAGACGCTGACCGGCCCGCTGATCACCCGCCATCTCGCCGGAGCAGAGCGGGTCGCCGCGGGAGTCTGCACCATCGGTGCGGGGCTGGAAGATCTGTCTTCTTCCTTGATGGAGGAAAATCCGCTCCTAGGGCTAGCCCTCGACGGTCTGGGGAATGCCGCGGTCGAGAGTGTCGCCCAGCAGACTTGCAGGCGCATAGGGGATCGAGCGCAGGCTGCAGGTCTGGAAACGTCCGCCGCGCTCAGCCCCGGCGAACCGGACTGGCCCGTGGATGTCGGTCAGCCGCAAATCTTTTCACTGCTGGAAGCCGGTCAGGCGGGCGTCCATCTCACCGAGGGCGGGATGATGGTCCCAAAAAAGACGATCTCTTTCGTGGTCGGTATCGGCCCGCATATGGAACAAGCAGACTTGTGCGAACTGTGCAGCATGAGAGAAAGGTGCCGCTACCGCCATGCCTGAATTCCGGATTGAATTCCAGCCCGTCGGGAAGCGCGGCACGGCGCGTACCGGCCAGACTCTGCTGGAAACCGCCCAGGCCTCCGGGGTGGGACTGGCGTCGGTGTGCGGAGGCGTCGGGACATGTGAGGAATGCCGCCTGCGGGTCGTGACCGGGAGCCTGTCTGCGCCGACCCTGGTGGAGCAGGCCGCCCTGGGCGGGGACGCACTCGCCGCAGGCTGGCGGCTGGCCTGCCAGGCACAGGCGTTGAGCGACGTTAACCTTTACATCCCGGCCGAGTCGTTGACTGCCGCCCAGCGCCTGCAAACCGAGGGCCAGGAAGTGGAAATTGTCTCCGACCCGGCTGTCCGTGTGCCGGGTGCGCACGGGCTGGCAGTGGACATTGGTACGACAAAACTGGCGGCGTACCTCCTCAAACTCGAAACCGGCGAGACGGTCGCAAAAGCCGGGGCGATGAACCCGCAGATCGCCTACGGCGAAGACGTGGTCAGCCGCATCGCCTACGCCGGGCGCGAACCGGACGGGGCTAAAAAGCTGCAGACCGTGCTGGTGGACTCACTCAACGACCTGCTGGCCGGGATGTGCACCGAAGCGCGCATTCCACCCGAAAAAGTGTTGGACGCGGCGCTGGTTGGAAATACCGCCATGCACCACCTGGTCGCCGGTATGCCAGTGGAACAATTGGGGCGCGCCCCTTTTACTCCAGCCACTATCGAACCGCTGACTCTCCCAGCCGCGCACCTGGGGCTGGCGCTCGGACCGGGCGCGCAAGTCTACCTCCCGCCGGTCATCGCCGGGTACGTGGGCGCCGACCATCTCGCCATGCTGCTGGCAACCTTACCGGAAGAAACTCACCACAGAGAACACGGAGTACATAGAGAAAAACAAAAAGCAAAAAACAAAAGGGGCTTCTCAGTGGACTCCGCGAACTCCGTGGTGAATAAAAATATCCTTGCGCTCGATATTGGCACCAACACCGAAATCGCCTTGCTGGCAGACGGCAAGATCACCTGCTGTTCGTGCGCCTCGGGCCCGGCCTTTGAGGGCGCGCACATCAAAGAAGGTATGCGCGCCGCGCCGGGAGCCATCGAACGCGCCCGCTGGAGCGACGGGAAGATTTTATGGCAAACGATTGACAACCAGCCGCCAGTCGGCATCTGCGGTTCGGGGATTTTGGATGTGGTCGCGGCGCTGCTTGACGGCGGACTAGTCAAGCCGTCCGGGCAATTGACCGTCGGCAACGAATACCCCCTCGTCCCGGCAGCAGAGACCGGGGTGGGACGCGACCTGCTGGTGACGCGCAAGGACGTGCACGAAATCCAACTTGCCAAATCCGCCATCCGCGCCGGGACGGAAGTCCTGCTGGCGAATGCCGGGCTGAAAGCCGCCGACCTGGACGAGTTTATCGTAGCCGGGGCCTTCGGCACCTATCTCGACCCGAGATCAGCAGTACGCGCCGGTATATTCCCGCCCCTGCCGCTGGAGAAATTCCGGCGGGTCGGCAACGCAGCCGGTGTTGGGGCAAAGCAAATGCTGGTCTCGGTGGCGAAGCGCAGAGAGGCCGAGAAATTGGCAATAAATCTCAACTACATAGAACTGGCGACGAATAGGTACTTTTTGGATGCCTTCATGAAAAACCTGGTATTTTAGTCCCAATCGCATCCTCTTGCGAAAAGAGATAGGAAATTCCTGGGGGCGTGTTGACCGTAGCGATCATGATCGTATTGTGAAACAGGGCTGGGGTTATCGGGCAAATAAGGAGGCCTGACTTTTGGGTATCCCTGGAGTATTCCCTAAACCCGATAAACTTGGTATTATATAGACAATTAATCAATCGATTATCAGGGAACTACTGCATACGATGGGGCGAATTATTTCCCGCTAATCCAGTCTTACCTGTTAATTAAAAATTGTCCGCGCTCGATGGAGAAAACCGTGAAAAAAGCGATCATCAATATCTTGTCCGTGTTTTCGATTCTTACCTTAGGAAGTTGCAATTTCCCCAGGAATGGAACGCCTGAGTCAATCGGCGCAGCCCCGACACCAATCCCTGAACCATTGCCTGCCGGCTATACCGACCTCCTGCAGGAAAAGATAGCCTCAGGCGAGTGGACCCGGGAAGAGGGCCTGGTGACGATGCTCAGGCTTTTTGCCGGAGAGATCCAGGTCAGTGAGGCCGGTTTGGGGCAGGGTGTCCTGAAGGCCGAGGGGTTCGGCATTCTCCAACTGGCGGGCGATTACCTGAGGAACGGAACCGACCAGGCTGCCAAGGACGAGATCACCCGCCTGCTCAACCTGCTCGTCCCCTCCCAGGAAGCACTCGACCGGTATTCGATCCCGGAGGAGCAGGCCTCCGTCCGCAGTCCCGGGCTGGCAGCCCCGGCCCGGCAGGACCTGGACTGTGCCAGTCTGTGGGTTGACGGCTTCTCAGACACGCTCTTCCAATCCTACCCGTGTTTCATGGTCGGCAAACAGATCATCGCCGGCGGTTCCTACCAGGTCTACTACCCGCTGGCCTGGCATGGGGATGACAGCCGCGACTCCTACTATTTAGCTACATTGGACGCCATTCAAGACACGGTTCCTCTGTTCCAGACGTATGGCACGGTTAAGTGGATCTATTTCGTGTTCAGCACCCTACCCTACTCGCTCGATACGCCGGATGTGGAAACGCTCGCCTTGACCGATGATGGGACCTTCCGGCCGGGTACGGAAGCCTGCCCGGTCATCATCTTCCCTGCCGCGTTGACCATAGACATAGACGAGTACAAGCAGACCATCGCCCACGAGATCTTCCACTGTTTCCAGGCCTGTAACCTGCCCGATCAGGATTTCGGGGGGGGAGAAGACTCCTTCTGGTGGCTGGAAGGCACGGCCGAGTATTTCAGCAATCTGGTCTACCCGGCTACCAATTACGAGTATGAAACAGCCGATTCTTTCTCCTCGTTGTCGAGCACCAATCCCCTGACGGATATGACCTACGAAAACTTCGTCTTCTTCCAGTTCATGGGCAACCAACTCGGCCCCGTTGGGTTGATCGACATGCTGCGCAGCATGCCCACCACGCCCGGTCGTGCTGCCCAGTTGGCCGCGCTAGCCGCCATTCCGGGGATGGGTGAAACCTTCGAAGAGTTTGTGCGCGCCAACCTGGACAACACCCTGTTCGACAGTGATGGTACGACGATGGACGTCCTCACCGGTTACAGTGGCGAATTCCTGTTCACAGACATTGCCAACAGGAATTTTTCCGCCGAGCCGTTCGTGTTTGCCCGTTACATGGTCATCTTCGACAGCGAGGAAAGTTTTGCTGTTGAAACGCTCTCGGAAGGAACGGGGCATTCGGGTTGGCGCCCCATCGCATCCGTGGGAGGCTGGGGACCCATCCCGGCCACCGTTAATGGCGGGTGCGAGGACCTGCTGTCCGTCCTGTACGTCATTACCACCACGCCCGGGACCGTTCGCACGGAAACCGTTGCCACTACCATGGTCTCCGAGGCACCCTGCGACGAGTGCTTGGTCGGTAAATGGGAAGCAACGAACGACAGCTTCCTGGCCTATATGCAGTCGGTTGTCTCCGCGGGCGGAGCGGATGTCCCAACGGTGGAGAGCGTTACCGGGACTGTGTTCCTGGAGTTGGGGGGCGACGGCATTGGGTACGGTGGGTACAGGAACCTCAAGGTGTACGAGACGGGAGTGGGCGGAGTCGAGGGTACCGAGGCTATTGTCACCTTCGAGGGCTTCTCCAGCGGACCGTATACGGCGGATGGCTCCGCACTGATCGGTCTGGGCGGAACGACAGAGCTCCTGGTCACCATGGAGATTCTCGTGAACGGCGTTTCCTTTGGCTCCACCAACATCCCCCTCCGGCCGGAGGACTTTCCGGTCAGCGCAACCATCCCCACCCGCTATACCTGCAGTGACGATACCCTGCTCACGTGGCCGCCGGTCGAGGGCATCACCGAGCCGATCATGTACGAACGCATTTTTCCGTAGATAGTAGTTCAGTGATTCCGGTTCCACCGGCAACACAGCGAGAACCTCTGAGGGCTGTGTCTATTGATGTGCTTGTGGCACGCCGTGCGATATACGCGATCCGCTTTTTGATCACTTTTCAACCAAGGAGATATGATGAAACGAATTGCTTTTACTTTTTCTATTATGGTATTCCTGCTAATGGCCTGCAATCTCTCTGGAACGGTCGCGCCACCCGCATCCAGCCTGCCGCCAAGCACCGAACCATCGGTCAACACAGATATACCCGATATTGGTTCCACCAGAATCTCAGAATCCGACGGTATGATGCTGGTCTATGTGCCAGGTGGGGAATTTTCTATGGGCAGCGACAGTAGCAGCTATGCCAACGAAAGACCTGTTCACATTATCTTCCTGGATTCCTTCTGGATCGATCAGACCGAAGTAACCAATGCTATGTTCGGGACCTTTATCACCCAGACAGGTTACCAGACCGACGCTGAAATAACTGGCTCTTCCAATGGTTACGATACCGATACCAACAAGACTGAGATAACCCTGGGCGCAGACTGGCAACATCCGCTGGGGCCAGATTCCAGCCTGTCGGATCTCGCGGCGCATCCGGTGGTACATGTTTCCTGGAACGATGCCCGGGCGTATTGCGAATGGGCGGGACGCCGCTTGCCTAGCGAAGCCGAATGGGAGAAAGCCGCACGTGGCACTGATGGTAGAACATTTCCCTGGGGCAATGACTTTGACGGAACACGCTTAAATTCTGCTGACATCAATTTGGGTGCGTTTTGGGGGAACAATAATTTCGACGACGGTTTTCAGCTTACCTCGCCAGTTGGATTTTATCCATCCGGCGCCAGCCCGTATGGGGCTCTGGAGATGGCAGGGAATGTTTTTGAATGGGTGAATGACTGGGTTGATGAGGCCTATTATCAGAGTTCGCCTTCCAGCAATCCCGGAGGCCCAGCTACCGGTGAATATCGTATCGTACGCGGTGGTTCGTGGCACGACCCGGAGGACGGCCTGCGGGCAGCCTACCGCGGTTGGGCTGCCCCAACTGACACCGACCTCGCTCTCGGGTTTCGCTGTGTCCTCTCCCCGTAAAGCCGAAATTCTCGCCAATGAACCGCAAATCACCTTCCTTGAGGTTTGAGGTATCGTGCGCCCCAGGGAAATGGGATTGGCCTCACCTAGAAGTAGCATAGTTTAAGAAAAAGGCGCACTGCATGTGAGTGCGCCTTTTGAACAATTGATTAGCTCCTCGCCGAGGATGAGAGCCTCGAGCCTGGCGGTTAACAGCCGCCCGCTCTGCTGGTGAGCTAACAAAAAAAGGCAAGACGGCAGGTGTATGGGCAAAGCAGATGCTGGTCTCGGTGAAAAAACGGCGCGAAGCGGAGGAACTGGCGAAAGTGCTAGGGTATGTGGAATTGGCAACGGATAAGGGATTTATGAGATTGTTTATGAATAATTTGGAGTTACAATAATCTGCACGAGGAAAATGGCCGGACCCAAATTCTCCAAGAGATTTATAAAACGAAGGCTGGTGTAACAATGAAAACAATCCGCCTCATAACCGCGTTGACAGTTCTCCCAATCATGTTACAAGCCTGCAATCTTCCTGCTACAGCGCCGGCTAGCGTGTCCGAGGAATCTGTTAGCGTTTCCTCGAATACATACACCCCCAGACCGCCGACCACTACACGGCTGCCAACATCTACGCCAGTTCCAGAAGTATGGTTCACAGACGCGCAGGAAGGCGACACCCTGACTGCAGAAGTCCACCAGGCGAGTAACCTTCCCATGATCACCACCCAGGTTGGCTTTATAAACGATGAAGAATCTGGGCGCTCTTCCCGCTATATCGTCCTCGACGCGGACGGGATACAAGTGGCACGCGTACGGCTGATTTACCTCCCCGGCGCAACCGAGACTGTATTCACCTGGACCGCCTGGCACGGCAACGGCTGGTACCATCTCGACTTATATAAAATCAACCAGAAAGGGACCATTCTCGGCCAACAGGGAATCAACGTCAATGTGGCTGACATTCCTGAGGAGTTGCCCACCGTCCCGGAACGTTTTCAGGCTGCCTATCAACAATACTTCGGACTAAGCCTTTCCTCGCCAGCTTTCGCACACTTCAATCAGGATAACCCTGAGGAGACGAAGTGGAATCTGTGGACCAGCGCCGTTTATCTCGACGATACTCTTTACAAAGTCTATTTTTATGATGAGAGCAATATTACTGGCACGAATGCCCAAAGCCTGAGTTCAGGAGAATACAGCGTCTGCCAGCCGCGGGGAAATTACAAGATTCTGCTTGTAATTGTTGACTATGGGAACACATCCATCACGCCAGATGCCGCCACGGAAAAACACATTGCCGCAGAGCAGGCCGCCAACCAGCGATGGGTTGAGTATTCGTCTGGCCTGGGACTCGCGGAACCAATCCTCCAGACAGAGACAACGATAACCTACCTGGCCGCCCCTCCAGTTCCTGGAGAATTGGTCACAGCCGAGCAAGTCCGGTCATTGACCGGTTACGACCCTTCGGATTTCGACATCCTGGCTGAAGTAGACCTTGACGTGGCAATACGGGTACCACAAAAACATGGAGGCGGCGGGGTGGCTTTCATGGGAGGCTGCAAGCCGGAAGGTTCGCAAGCAGTAAATATGATTGTCGGCATCTCAAACCGGGATGACCTGACCAACATGGCAGCTGCCCTCTACGACCATGAATTGATCCACCTTTTCGGATGGGTACACAGCTGGCCTGATGGTGACGGAAGTGGACCGGCGCAGCTAAACGAAGGCCATTGGTTTCCTTTCAAGTTATTCGGGTGGACCGACACGAATGACGATGGGATCATCGAAATCCTTTCAGACCTACCGTATGGATACCAACCATAACGTTCCTCCATGTTTTTATAGAATAGACAATCCGTAACAAAACTCCCCTTCAACCAACCTCACGAAGGGGAGTTTTGTTTTCACCTTTTGCTTTTATCCCGCCTCCGTTGCTTCCGCTTCGCGCAGTTTCTCCGCGAGGCGGAAATACTTGAGGTAGCGCATGGAGTTGGCATCGCGGCCCAGGAGCAGATCCGCGGCCCGCACCGTCTGCCCGAGTTTGGCCGAGTCGGTGATGGCGCAGGTCGCTCCGGCCTGGATGCACAGGGTCAGGAACGCAGCATTGACGGTGGGCCGTTCCGGTAGGCCAAACGAGACGTTGCTGGCTCCCACATTGATGTTCACGCCAAGCGACTTGCGCAATAGTTCAATCGTCAAGAGGGTGACCAGGGCGGCCTTACTGTCCGAGCCGACGGTCAGCACCAGCGGGTCAATGACCACGTCCTCGGCGGGGATTCCCTTCCTGACGGCATGTTCGAGAATTTTCTCGGCCACCGCCACGCGCTCCTCAGGGGTCCTGGGGATGCCGTTATCGTCCATCGTCAGCCCGATGACGGCAGCGCCGCGATCCTTGACCAGCGGCAGGACGGTTTCCAGTTTCTTGGTCTCACCGCTGACAGAGTTGACCAACGGCTTACCCTTCGCGGCTGCCAGCCCCGCCGCCAGCACATCAGTGTTAGCCGAGTCGAGGCACAGGGGCAGGTCCGTGGCCGAAGCGATAAGTTCGACCACCTTCTTAACCACAGAAACCTCGTCAATACCGGGCACACCCACGTTGACATCGAGCACATCCGCGCCCCAGGCAGCCTGGTCGAGCGCCAACTGCAGGATGTAGTCCAGGTTGCCTTCGGCCAGCGCTGCGGCCAGTTTCTTGCGCCCGGTGGGATTGATCTTCTCGCCAATCATCACAAACGGGTGGTCAATACCAATGGTGATTTCCTTGGTGACTGATTTCAGGATGGTGTGCATGTCTCCTCCGGTGATTATAGTTATTTGATAATCGTTATTTGTTATTCGAAATTCGCGAATGGTTGCCTAACGGCTTACGAATTACCACTTACATATTCTGGCGCAAAAACCGCAATGCCGTCTCGGCAAAAACCGCCGCGCCGATTGCCAGGCAGTCCTCGTCGAGGTCATAGTTCGGGTTGTGCAAGCCGAAAACGGGTCCGGTACTGTGCGTGCCGAGGGCAAACATCGTCCCGGGGACAAGGTCCATGAAACAGCCAAAGTCCTCCGCGCCGAGTTCCTTGCGCCAGGGGAGGACGTTTTCCGCCCTGAGCAGGTCGCGTCCCACCGCAGCGACCAGTTCCGAAATTTCCGGGTGATTGACCATCGGCGGCGTGCCAAGTTCGAATTTTATTTCATAATCGCCGCCCAGGGTCCGGGCAACTTCAAAAGCCCGCCGGATCTCGGCATGGAGTTGTTCCTGCACGGCTTTTTCGGTATAGCGCAGGGTGCCGGTCATTTTGACCCGATCGGGAATGACATTCTCAGTATGCCCGCCATGCAGCGACCCAATGCTGACCACCGCCGGGTGGAATGGATAGATGCGCCGCGAGACAATGGCGTTCAATGCGTTGATGACCTGGGCGGTCAGGAAAAACGGGTCGAGCGCCTCGTGCGGATATGCGCCGTGCCCGCCGCGGCCGATGACTTCAGCGAACCACGAGTCCACGCCGCCGGAGGCCGGCCCGACCTCGGTGCGGATGGCGCCGCAGGGCGTGACCGCTTCGACATGCAGGGCGATGACCGCGTCCACGCCCTCCAGAGCGCCATCGGCGATCATGCGCGGTGCGCCGGAAATCCCTTCGGAGTCGCCAACTTCTTCAGACGGCTGGAACAGGAAGCGCACTGAACCGGGGAACTGCTCGCGCGTTAGGAGCAGCGCCGCCCCGAGGGCGCAGGCCATATGAGCGTCGTGCCCGCAGGCGTGCATCACGCCGGGGACCTGCGAAGCGTACGCCGCGCCGGTCAATTCCTGCAACGGGAGGGCGTCCATATCCGCCCGGACGGCGATACACGGTGAGCCGTTTCCCAGATCCGCCACCACGCCCGTCCGCCCAACGCCGCGCCGGACGCGGCAACCGAAGCCTTCCATAATCCCGGCCACCTTCGCAGCGGTGCGCGTCTCCTGGAAGCCGAGTTCGGGTTGCATGTGGAAATCCCGCCGCCAGGCGGAGAGTTGGTCCTGGATGGCTTTGGCTTTAGCGAGCATAATAATTCCTTTCAACAACCAACTCTCACCACAGAGCATAAAAATGGTTCCTCTGTGCACTCAGTGATCTCCGTGGTGGATTATTTTTAACTCAACTCGCGTTCGGCAGCAGAGAGCAAAGCGTCAAGTTCGCGCTCCTGGGCTGCTTCAAGCGGCGGAACCTGGTGCGCGCGCAAAATCCGTTCGGCTTCGGCCTGGGCGCGCTCCACCATGCCGGTCCGCCCGCTATCGGTCCAACCCTCCCACGAGCCGCGCTCGGCCAGTTTTGTGATGGACACTTCCCCGCCGCGCAGCCACTTCATCGTGTGTTTCTGCGACAGGAAGTTGCGCGTGGACGCCATCGCCGCGGCGACCACGTCCACAGTTTCAGGGTCGGGGCCGATCCCCTTCCGGACCCGGTAAATGCTCCCGGCAAACTCGTTATCCGCCACCATCTGGGCGTACGAACCCATCACCCCGGCTTCCATCTCGCCGATGCCGGAGAGTTCGTCCGCGCCCGCCAGCGCCGGAAGGACAGCGTTCAGGGCGCGCTCGAAGCCGTCCTGGACGTCCAGGCTGTGGGCGTTGGTGGAAAACCCATAAACATTGACTGGCAGTCCGTAGCGATGGCCAACCTGCACCGTGGCGGCGGAGGCCAGTCCCATCTCCACCCCACCCCAGACGGAAAGCCCCGTGCGCGGTTCCATCATCGCCAGTCGTCCGCAGTAGATGATGGGCAGTCCCGGCTTGACCAGTTGCGCCAGCACCAGCGCAGCCAGCACCTCGGCGTTCTGCTGGGTCACTGCGCCGGAGATGGAGAACGGGGCCGTCGTCCCTGCTGTGGGACAGGGCAGCGGCGCAAAAGGGATCCCGTGGCTGGCAATTTCGCTGATCGCTGCCGCTTCGTGGTCCGGGAAGGTTCACGGGCTGACAGGCGACAGCGACAGGCTCAATACTTCCTGCGGGTCCCCGATCACCTCAGCCATTTTTACAGCATAGCGCACTTCCGCCGGGAACTGGATTCCGGGTCCCTGCACGGCTTTCGACGTGTGCGGCAGGGCATGCCGGTACATCGCCAGCGACATGATCCCGCCCGGCACCTCGGTCGGCGTGAAGAAGGGCGTAATTGTGTGACAGTTCTCCAGCGCATCCAGAAGGCGGGTGGCGTCGCGCACATCCTGCATGATGGCCGGACGACGTGTCCTGCTTACCGGGTCGAACACCTGCGGCGCGCCGCCCAGGTTGTGGAAGTAGAGCGAGCCATCGCCGAGGGTTTTCACCGCTCCGCCGCGGCCGCGCAGGGACGGGCGCTTCCCGGCCTGGGCGATACACTTCTCAACCAGTTCGGGTGGCATAAGGACGCGGTTGCCGTCCACGCGCGCCCCGGCCCCGGTAAGGAACTCACGCGAACGGGCTTCGGTCAACAGGATGCCTGTCTCAGCCAGGATGCGCAGGGTGGCATCGTGGATAGAGTCGACATCTTCAGGCGAAAGGAAAGCGAGATGAGTCATGATTCCTTGAGAGCATCGAGCCGCTTCCGGTTCTCATACGGCAGGATGAAGCAGGCATAGTCGTCTGCGGAGATTTCCGCGCCGAGCCTCCGGCGGACTTCCTCCAGCACGACCAGCCGCTCGGTCAGTTTCGCACATACATATTCTTCGCACTGCGAACAATTGTCCAACCCCTTTTCGATCACACACGGCCTAACCGGGCAGGTTTGGTCAATCAGCCGCGGGTTCTCGGACATGCAGCCATCACAGCAGATTGCTTCGGGCGGCAGGCGAAAGCCGAAATATTTGTACCAGCCATTGCTCAATTTCTGTCGGTTGGCGGGATTTTGCTCTACGTTGGGCCGGTAGGCCAGGCACAGGTCACAACGATAGCCACAGCGAGTCAGGATCGGGTCCATTATCTGTTCCTTTTTTCTATACAACTCTTCAAAGCCGCTCTCGGCAGATTGTCATCCCAATGCCGGGAGTGAGTCTCGGACTCCAAATTATTCCAGCGCTGGAAGACGATCCATCCCGGCCTTTTTCGCTAGAGATTCCACCATTTCGCGCAGGGTCTTTTCCTGTCTCTCATCGAGTTCGGGTTTCCGGTAGGCCTCCAGCAGTTCACGGGCGCGCTGCCTGGCGCGGGTAAAAGCATCCTTCCCGCCCGCCTCCTGCCAGCCGCGGATCGAGTCGCGGTCAATGACAGACGAGGGCAAATACTGCTCTTGCGGAAACAGTTCACGGGTCAGCTTCTGGCGCAGGAAGTCACCCTTGAAATTGAACGTTTCGAAAAAGACTGTCGCCAGCGTCTCGGTCCGCACCTCGATACCAGCGACCAGCCGTTTGGCCATGCCGATTGCTTCGGCATCCACCACCAGCTTTTCGGCGTTGTGGCAGGCCAGGAAATCGAGCATGCCTGCCCCGGAGATCATGTTCACGCCCGCCAGCGCGCCCAGGATGGCGCTCACGCCGCTTTCGAGGCCTGCCTGGGCATCTACAACTTTGGCATCCGAGGCGCCCAGATAGCAGTGAGTAGGCAGGCCGAGCGACTTGCCGACCTGGGCATACGCGGCGTCAATCATGGCCGTCTCGACCGCGCCCATCGGCGTGGTGCCGTGGCGCATGTCGAAGATGGCCGGCGCCCCGCCCCAGACAATGGGCGCGCCGGGGTTGGCGAGTTGGTGAATGGCAA
>JACQYE010000065.1 GCA_016208355.1 Chloroflexota bacterium
CCGGAAAGTAGACCCGCGTTACCAGGAGAATTAAAACGCCTCCAACCAGCAGAGGGGTGGAGGCGTTGCTGCCTGCCGAGCGGAACATGTGTCCGTATTCCCAGGAGGCAACCCCCAAAAAGAGGGCAATGAGCAGGAAGTAAAAAATCCCTCCGTAGAGCACGGCCGGGATGCCAATGAGAGCCAGGGTAACGGCAGTGAGGGTGCGTTTAAGCATGTTGGGGTTTGTCCTCGTCAATCTTGGACAGGCCGCCGTAACGGCGGTCGCGGCGGGCGTAGGTATCCAACGCCTTGCGGAAAGCGTCCTTGTCGAAATCAGGCCAATAGGTGGATGTGACGTACCACTCGGAGTAGGCGCCCTGCCAGATGAGGAAATTGGAAACTCGCAGCTCACCCGATGTGCGGATGATGAGGTCAGGGTCAGGGACGCCGGCAGTGAAGAGGTAGCGACCAACGAGGTCGGCGGTGACGTTCTCAGGTGCAACGTCGTCCCGGATTATTTTTTGGATGGCGCAAATGATTTCATCGCGCCCACCGTAGTTGAAAGCCACATTGAGGACGAGACGGTCGTTGTCTTTCGTCAGTTCGATGGCTTCCAGGACTTTCTCCTGGATCTTCGGGTCGAGACGTTCGAGCCTGCCGATGTGACGTAATTGCACGCCTTCTTTGTGGAGTTCTGCCAGTTCGCGGTCTATGACATCTTCGAGGATGTGCATGAGGCCGTCCACTTCTTCGCGCGGGCGGCCCCAGTTCTCGGTGGAGAAAGCATAAATGGTTAGGTATTTAACGCCAAATTCAACGCAAGCTGTGATGATACGCCGCAAGTTCTCGGTGCCAGCGCGGTGGCCGGCCAGGCGCGGCAGGCCTCGAGAAAGCGCCCAGCGCCCGTTGCCGTCCATTATGATGGCAACATGGGTTGGAACGGAGGAAATCTTCTTTACCATAATCGGAGAGCGACGCATGAATTCGTCACCACGCTAGACCTCCATGATTTCCTGTTCTTTTTTCTGGCCGTGTTTATTGATCTCCTCGATCCAGTGGTCAGTGGTTTTCTGAAGCTCTTCTTCGCCGCGTTCCAGGTCGTCTTTGGAGATGAGTTTCTCTTTCTCGAAATCACGCATGTCATTATGCAGGTCGCGGCGCACGTTGCGGACAGAGATGCGGCACTCCTCCATGCGGTGGTGGACAACTTTCACCAGTTCGTGGCGGCGCTCTTCGGTGAGAGCAGGCAGGTTCAGGCGGATCTGCTTGCCGTCGTTATTGGGGGTCAGGCCCAGTTCGGAGGTCAGGATGGCGCGCTCAATGCCTTTAAGGGACGAGGCGTCGAACGGCTTGATGAGCAGACTGCGCGGCTCGGGTGCTGAGATGGATGCCAGTTGCATCAGCAGAGTGGGGGTGCCATAATATTCCACTTGCAGCCTTTCGACAAGCGCCGGGGAAGCACGGCCAGTGCGGATCCCGGCCAGGTCATCATCCAAACTCTGGAGTGCTGCGCGCATGCGGGCTTCGGCTTCTTTCAAGATGTCCTTTATCACGTTGGCCTCCTGGAAGGTGATTTCTGTGCTTTAAGGATACCCTAAAACTGTAAAAAATGCTACTCAATTGCAGGTCATTAGGAAATCCCGTGATAGAGGGAAAGATATGGGGGTGTTGGGCGATCTTCGCCCGCCCAACACCCCCTATTTATACCCCCTCACCACGGCGTTTCCCAAAGAACTCAAACGTAAAAGGTTTGCCGGAGTATGCCCGGCAAACCCTGTCAAATCATTTCACGAGGCTATCAGGAATAGATTATGCCGTTACCAGGGTGCCAACCTGCTCGCCCTGTAGGGCGCGTTCCAACGCAGACGGGTCCCACAGGTTGAGCACCAGGATGGGCAGTTTGTTGTCCATGCACAGGGAGACCGCGGTGCTGTCCATCACCTCCAGGCGGCGGTTGAGTACGTCAATGTAGGAGAGGGTGTCGAACTTCTTGGCAGCGGAATTTTTTTGCGGGTCGGAATCGTAGACGCCATCCACCTTGGTGGCTTTGATGAGCACGCCGGCATCAATTTCCACGGCCCGCAGGGCAGCGGCGGTATCGGTGGAGAAGAACGGGTTGCCAGTCCCCGCGCCGAAGATGACGACGCGTTTCTTCTCCAGGTGGCGGATGGCTCGCCGACGGATGTACGGCTCGGCCACAGCGCGCATCTCGATGGCCGATTGGACACGCGTCCACACCCCGGCGCGCTCCAGGGCATCCATCAGCGCCATGGCATTCATCATCGTTGCCAGCATACCCATGTAGTCGGCGGTGGCGCGGTCCATGCCGCGATCAATGCCCTGCTTGCCGCGCCACAGGTTACCCGCCCCGATGACAATGGCAACCTCCACGCCCATCTTGTACACGCCCTTGACGCGTTCGGCAATTGCTTCAGCCTCCAGCGGATTGATCCCAAACCCATCCGGACCGGCCAGCGATTCGCCGCTCAACTTGAGCAGGATGCGCTTGTATTTGAGTTCGTTCATAGACTCTCCTGATTGATAGTAATCTTACCGCATATTCCATAAAAAAAGCCAACCCGAAGGTTGGCTTTTAATTCCTATTGACTGGCTTCACCCAGCTCCCAGCGGGCCTGGCGGCGGATGATGATGTTCTCGCCCGTCGCGGCGATGGTTTCGAGAAGTAGTTTTTCGACGGTTTTCTCCGCGTCGCGGATGTAGGCCTGACGCAGCAGGACCACCTCATCTTTGAACTTCTCCAGACGGCCATCGGTGATCTTGGGCAGGATGGCATCCGGCTTGCCTTCTTCGCGGGCACGCGCTGTGGCAATCTCGCGCTCGTGCTCGAGCACATCGGCGGGGATATCCTCGGCCTTGATGTACTTCGGGGAGTTCGCGGCAACCTGAAGGGCGATCTCGTGTGCAAAGGTGCGGAACTGTTCGGAACGGGCAACAAAGTCGGTCTCGCAGTTCACTTCCACCATCACACCGACGCGCCCGTCGCCGTGCGAGTAGAGTTCTACAATACCATTCAGGGCTTGGCGGTCAGAGCGTTTGGCGGCTGTGGCCATGCCTTTTTCGCGCAGGAAGTCCACCGCTTTCTGGAAGTCGCCATTGGCAGACTCCAGCGCTTTGCGGCAGTCGAGAACGCCGGCCTTGGTGGCCTCGCGCAGTTCTTTGATCATTTCCATCGTGATTTCCATAGCGTTTCCTTGCCTGTTATTCTTCCTTGTTTTCTTCGGGGGCGGTTTCCACATCTTCTGGAGCCGGGGCGGGTTCTTCAATAGTTTTGGCTTCTTCAGGGGCCGCGACAGGCTCTTCAACATCTTTCGTTTCTTCGATGGCCGGGGCAGGTTCTTCAGCAGGTTTCGCTTCTTCGATGGCCGGGGCAGCTCGTGAACCGGGGTGAGTTTGGCCAGGGTGGACTCGCCAAGCAGTTGGTCATCGTCCAGTTCCTCTTCCGGGTCCATGCCGTGGGCAGGCTTCCGGTCCGCTTCGGCGACGGCCTGAACTTCGGCCTTGACCTGTTCCATCGTCTCGATTTCCTCGTCCTTGCGCATGGCTTTGCCTTCCAGCACGGCGTCGGCCATCTTGGCAACCAGCAGTTTGATGGCGCGGATGGCGTCATCATTGGACGGGACGACGTAGTCCACGTGCGAGGGGTCGCAGTTGGTATCCACCAGGGCGACAACGGGGAGGCCCAGCAGGTTGGCTTCGTGCACCGCGGCCTCTTCGCGCATCACATCCACCACGAAGACCATATCCGGCACGTGGTTGATCGAGCGGACGCCGGAAAGGCGGATGTTCAGGCGGTTGATCTCGCGCTGGATGAGCAGGCCTTCCTTCTTCGTCAGGCGCTCCACCTCACCGCTGGAGACCAGTTTCTCCATGCGCTCCAGTTCCTGGATGCGCTGGTACATTGTGGACCAGTTGGTCAGCATCCCGCCCAGCCAGCGTTCGGTCACGTAGGGCATCCCGCAGCGGGTGGCCTCTTCACGCACCGTCTCCTGTGCCTGGCGCTTTGTGCCGACGAACAGCACCACACCGCCGCCTGCCACCGAATCGCGGATGGCCGCATAGGCGGTATTGATGGATTTCACCGTCTGTTGCAGGTCAATGATGTGGATGCCATTACGCTCGGTGAAGATATACGGCTTCATGCCCGGATTCCACTTGTTGGTCCGGTGCCCGAAGTGGACGCCGCTTTCCAGCAGCGCCTTCATAGAAATAACAGCCATGTTTCTCCTTACGTACTCGTCCGTGATCGGACTTGTGGGTTTAGCGGGGGTGTTGTACCCGCTCAGGGACGCTCGATGCCCGTCCCGGGCAAGATGATGCTTCCTGCCTGAGCCTAGTCGAAGGCGGAAGCGGCGGAAGTATACCATAAAAAATGGCGTACAATTGACTCATGCTCAATGTCATTCCTCTGCCTGCCAAAGTCGAAGAACGTCCCGGCTATTTCCAATTAACCCCGGAGACGGACATCCTGGCCGATGACGCCAACCGCTTGAATGCAAACTTCCTCCATGACCTGCTGGCTGCCCCGACCGGTCTTCATCTTCCCGTTCGGACCGGCAGCCTGCCCGCGAAAAACTCCATCCTCCTGCGCCTCGACCCGGCGTTCGCCCGCCTCGGGGACGAGGGCTACCGGCTCGAGGTCCAGCCCGAAGCGGTGACGGTGGATGCGCCCACAACGACTGGCGTCTTCCACGGCCTCCAGACCTTGCGTCAACTTATGCCGGCCGCAGTCGAAGAACGTCGTCACGTGGACGCAGGCTGGCGCATTCCATGCCTTGTTATTGAAGATAAACCACGTTTTTCCTGGCGCGGTTTCATGCTCGACGAGGGCCGTCATTTTCACGGGAAGGAAACCGTCCTGCAAACGCTCGACCTGATGGCATTGCAGAAACTCAACGTCTTCCACTGGCATCTCACCGAAGACCAGGGCTGGCGCATCGAGATCAAGAAATACCCGCGCCTGACCGAGGTCGGTTCAAAGCGCGCCGGGACGAGTAAAACCATGTTGGGCAGAAAGCACAATGGCATCCCGCATGGCGGCTTTTACACACAGGAAGAGATCAGAGAGATCGTGGCATACGCCGCGAGGCGGCACATCACCATCGTACCGGAGATCGAAATTCCCGGACATTCGCTGGCGGCGCTGGCATCCTATGCGGAACTTTCCTGCACTGGCGGTCCTTTTGAAGTCGCCACCCATTTTGGGATCTTCCCCGACATTTACTGCGCCGGGAAGGAAACGACCTTCGCTTTTTTGCAAAACGTGTTGGACGAGGTCCTGGCGCTCTTCCCCTCCTCGGTCATCCACATTGGCGGGGACGAAGCGCCGAAGAAACGCTGGAAGGCCTGCCCCGATTGCCAGCGCCGCATCCGGGAAGAAGGATTGGAAGATGAGCATGCCCTGCAAGTGTATTTCACCAACCGTATCGGGGCGTACCTGGCCGGGCGGGGCCGGCGGCTGATGGGCTGGAACCAGATCCTGGAGCCTGGGTTGGCGCAGGATGCCGTTGTCCATTACTGGCTGGGAGACCAGAAAAGACTGGTGCAGGCGATCAAAAACGAAAGGCGGCAGATCGTGATGTCCACCTACCTAGATGCCTATCTTGACCATGGTTACAGCCTGATGTCACTCAGCAGCGCCTACCGCTACGACCCCATTCTTCCGGATCTCAGAGCAGAGGAGGAAGCCTGCATCCTGGGGCTGGAGTTCCCGCTGTGGACGGAATGGGTCCCCACCCGCGCCCGCCTGGACTATCAAACTTACCCGCGTCTCACCGCCATGGCCGAGACTGCCTGGACGCCGAAAGACCGGA
>JACQYE010000066.1 GCA_016208355.1 Chloroflexota bacterium
GCGGTCGGGATCGTGGTCGGCTCGGAAGGGCAGGGCATCCGTCCGCTGGTAAAATCGAAATGCGATTTCCTTGTCCGCCTGCCGATGCAGGGACAGGTCGAATCGTTGAACGCGGCAGTTGCCGGGTCCGTGGCGTTATATCTCGCCTATCTGGCGCGTCAAAAATTGTAAGGGCACGGCGTCGCCGCGCCCCAACGGAGAACATCATGCCATCCGCATCATTCCATTTCCCAAAAGGTTTCCTGTGGGGGACGGCCACCGCTTCACACCAGGTGGAGGGCGGCAACATTAACAACAACTGGTACAAATGGGAGCAGGAGGGACACACTGCCCATAAGTCCGGGCTGGCCAGCGACTGGTGGGGCGGACGCTGGAAGGAAGATTTCGACCGCGCCGCCGAGGGTGGTCAGAACGCCCACCGGCTGTCAGTCGAGTGGAGCCGCATCCAACCCACGCCCGACCGCTGGAACGAGGACGCCCTCGAGCGCTACCGTACCATTCTGCGCAGCCTGCGCGAGCGCGGCATCATGCCCATGGTTACCCTGCACCATTTCACTGATCCGCTCTGGCTCAGTGAAATTAATGGCTGGGAAACGGACGCTGTCGTCCCGCTGTTCGAAAAGTACACCCGCAAGGTGGTGGAAGCATTGAAGGAATACTGCTCGCTGTGGTGCACGATCAACGAGCCGAACGTCTACGCGCTGGAAGGGTACCTGCGCGGCGCTTTCCCGCCCGGGAAGAACGATCTCAAACTGGGCTTGGTGGTGCAGGCCAACATGGCACGCGCCCATGCCGCCGCTTATCGTCTCATCCACGAACTCCAGCCCGAGGCGCGTGTCGGTTATGCCCTGCACTTCCGTCCGCAGGAACCGTTCCGGGCGTGGTCGCCGCTCGACCGGCTGATGCGCAACATCAAATTCGAGGGCATCAACATGGCCTTCCCGTCTGCCATCTCGACCGGCGTCATGCGTTCGCCGGTAGGCAAGATCCAGGTCCCGGAGGCCAAAGGCACGCAGGACTTCTTCGGCCTGAACTACTACTCGGTGGACACCGTCGCTTTCGACCTCCGTCGGAAGGACGAACTCTTCTCACGTTCCTTCTACCCCGAAGGCACCGACCTTGCCGACGCCAAAATGAACTCCAATACGCCGGAGGGTTTCTTCTGGGCCTTCAAGTGGGTCGTCAAGACTTACCCGAACCTGCCCATCCTGGTCACCGAGAACGGAATCGAAGATGTCACCGACCGCATCCGGCCGCGCTACCTCGCCCAGCATGTCCATGCCATGTGGCGGGCGGTCAACTTCAACTGGCCGGTCAAGGGCTACTTCCACTGGTCGCTGGTGGACAACTTCGAATGGGAGCGCGGCTGGACCCAGCGCTTCGGCCTGTGGGCCCTGGACCTCGCGACCCAGCAGCGCACCAAGCGCCCGTCCGCGGACCTGTATGCTGCCATTTGCAAGGAGAATGGACTCGGATCGGAGATGGTGCAGAAATATTGCCCGGAAGTGTATGGGAAGTTGTTTCCGGGATAGGGATGTGGGTTTTGATGCGCCACTCTTCTGACCGCGTGCGGGTCATCATTTACTGTATGGGGGTTGCCGAGAAGTGGAACGATTATTTAGGCGTTTCAAAATATTTGATTCCTATCCATAAAACCTCCTTGTTGGAAAGAACCATTCGCCTTGTTCGCAAGTATAGCGATGAAATCGTGATCGTCTCCTTGGACAAGCGCCTCATGCTGACGGGTGCCAGTTTCCATCATGTAACCAGAGACACCCTTTGTTTTGCCGAGACCGCCTGGGAGACCCGGTTCTTGTGGAAAGAGGACACGCTCTGGCTGAAAGGAGATGTTTTCTTCACGCGGGCGGCACTGCGCCGGATATTTGCCAACGCCGCAAATTTCAAGGCGTTCGGACGCATGTATGGCAATATGTATACTTTGCGAAAGAATGGGGAGATGTTCGCCATTTATTTCAAGACACCATATCAAAGGAAGGTAGAGGAGGCAATCCGGCGCTCCTGGCAAAATGCTCAAAAAGGAGGCAAAGGCAGGATGTGGGAGATCTACCGTTCCCTGGCGGGACTCCCCTTGAACTCCCATGGCTTTTCCCCTCAATACTTGGAACAAATCACGGATCTTACTGATGATATTGATTTCCCAGAAGACTATCATCGCGCGATTAAACTGTTCACGTGGGATGAACAGAAATCCATCATCGCCAAAGCTTGCTTGTATTGGTACATCTATACAGTAAAAGTACGCGCCCTCGTTAATAAAATCAAGCAAGAATTTTTTCCTGCACCACGATAGCATTTCATCAGGATGCCAAATTAGTGGAATCCAATTCGAGTGCGAACCCTACCTTGGACGCCATCTTCCGCCGCCGCTCCATCCGTAAATATACAGACCGGCCGGTGGAGACGGAAAAACTCGAACTGCTGCTAAAGGCGGCCATGGCCGCGCCGTCGGCGATGAACTGCAGGCCGTGTGAGTTTGTGGTTGTGACCGACCCGGAGAAACTGGCGCAGTTCCGTAAACGACTTATCTTCGGCGACCGCAATGCCCCGTCGGCGATTGTTGTGTGCGGCAACCCGAGCCTTTCCGCCAACCCGGCAGCGCGCTTGTTTTGGGTGCAGGACTGCTCCGCGGCGGCGGAAAACATCCTCATCGCCGCAGTGGGTCTCGGGCTGGGGACAGTCTGGGTGGGCATCCATCCGGTGGGTGAGTTCGTCCGCATCGTACGGGAGATTGCCGGACTGCCGCGGCACGTCACGCCGCTGGGACTGGTCTACGTTGGTTATCCTGCCGAGGAGAAACCGGCGCGCACGCAGTACGACGGGCACAAGGTTTACTGGCAGAAGTACGAAAAACGTAAAAAGCGCGCCAGGGTCAAGAACGTAAAATACTTGCCATGATTCATTTGCAGTCCGTCCAACTTCGCCCCCTCCCCGACACCCGGTCCTTTCCCTTCTCGTTGCCCCTGCTCCTGACCTCGAAAGAACTGCGCTTCGAGACGCCGGTCACACTGCTGGTTGGTGAGAACGGAACGGGAAAGTCTACCTTCCTCGAAGGGTTGGCCTGCGCGGCAGAAATGATCGTGGTGGGAAGCGAAAGCACCAAACGCGACCCAAGTCTTACCCATGCCCGCGAACTGGCGAAATATTTCAAACTCACGTGGACGAAGCGCACCAAGCGCGGCTTCTTCCTGCGTGCCGAGGATTTCTTCGGTTACGCCAAACGCCTCAACCAGATGCGCGCCGAGATGGAATCTGACCTGTTGGAAATAGACGAGGAATACAAAGGGCGCAGCGACTACGCCCGCGACTTGGCAAGGTCAAGCACCGCCGGGGAACTCGGCAGTCTACGCCGGCGTTACGGCGAAGGTCTCGACGCCCGCTCGCACGGCGAAAGTTTCGTGGCCCTCTTCCAGTCCCGGTTCGTGCCGGATGGCCTGTACCTGCTCGACGAACCTGAGGCCCCGCTCTCACCCCTCCGCCAGTTGGCGCTCATCTCTGCCATCAAGGACATGGTCGCGCAGAACGGCCAGTTCATTATCGTCACCCACTCGCCCATCCTGATGGCCTACCCGGATGCCACCATCCTGGACTTCGATGGCGGCGAAATCCGCCCGGCGCGTTACGATGACCTGGAACACGTCCGCCTGATGCGCGATTTCTTGCAAGACCCGGAAGCATTTTTACGCGGCCTTTGATTGATTGCCCATTGGATGGGTAGATTTTTACACTGCGTGCTACAATCAGGAAGGCTAAACGACAGCCTGTTCATTCGAGGAGGAAGGAATGACCGCCCAACTTATTGATGGGAAAGCCATCGCCCGGCAGGTGCGCGAAAGCGTGGCCGCGGCAGTGGCAAAACGCGCCGCGGATGGGAAGCAGGCTCCCGGTCTCGCCACCGTGCTGGTCGGCGACAGGGTGGACTCAGCTACTTACGTGGCCTCCAAGCAGAAAGCCTGCCAGGAACTCGGCATGGTTTCCTTCCACAACCAACTGCCCGGCGACGCCACGCAGGAACATGTCGAGGATTTGGTCAGGCGTCTCAACGCCGACCCCCAGGTGAACGGTATCCTCGTCCAATTGCCGCTCCCGGCGCACCTAAACGAAGAGCGCGTCCTGCAACTCATCAACATCGAAAAAGATGTGGATGGTTTCTCGCCCATCAACATCGGGCGGCTGGCGCAGAAAGGCCGCGAACCGCTCTTCGTCCCATGCACCCCCTTCGGCTGCATCTACCTGCTCGAACAGGCCGGGGTCAAGATCGAAGGCGCCAACGCGGTCGTGCTGGGACGCTCGAACATCGTTGGGATGCCGGCCGCGCTGCTGCTCATCAGCCGCAACGCCACTGTCACCGTCTGCCACTCGCGGACCCGCGACCTGCCCGCCGTTATCCGTCAGGCCGACATCCTGATCGCGGCCATCGGCAAAGCCGAGATGGTGCGCGGCGACTGGATCAAGCCCGGCGCGGCGGTCATTGACGTAGGCATCAATTCCAGGCCCGACGCCACCAAGAAGAGCGGCTACCGGCTGGTGGGGGACGTCAACTTCGAGGAAGCCAAAGAAGTGGCCGGGTTCATCACCCCTGTCCCTGGTGGGGTTGGACCGATGACCATTGCCATGCTGATGAAGAACACGCTGCGGGCGGCAGAAATCCAGGACTCGTAAACGCATTTTTTGGTAAGACTTGCTGAAAATTGCCTCCTTGGTCGAAACCGTTGACAGATTACCGGATAAATATTGTATAATAAGTCGTGTAAGGGGCTTCCCTTCTCGATTTCTTATAAAAGGAGCATGATATGGATAACAAGGTTGTAAAGATCATCATCGCGCTTTTCATCCCCCCTCTGGCTGTCTATATGCACGAGGGCAAAATCGGGACGAATTTCTGGATCAACGTCGCTCTGTGGATTTTCCTGTTTGGCATCGGCGGCATCATCCACGCGCTCTACATCATCCTCAAGTAATCCAGGTGTCCCGGGCGGAATTCTCGCCCAACTCTTATGAACAAAAGGACCTCGCCGCAAGGCGAGGCCTTTTTGATTCGTTTCATGCCGTACAGGTTACATGTCCCCCCAGGAGTTGTCTCCGGACAATTTCCAAGCCTTCATGTTCGAGCAGGCGGATGCCGCTGGCCAGGAGCAGGTCGCGGGTCCGGGGAGGAAGCGCGGATGCGACGGAGAAAACTTCCATCAGGGCCTGGGCATCGTCATCTGCTGCGATACGGTTGATGGACAGTCGTCCGCAGTACACGCACATATGAACCAGCATCAGTTCCCCGCTGCCGGGAGCATATTTGTTGCGGCCCGGTTTCGTCGTCAGGCCGAGCGGGCGCATGGGGGCTTTGCAGGCCGACAGACGGTCGCCAGCCGCATACAGGTCCAGGTGGCGCGACCACAGGCAATACGGACAGTGGTTGCGGTTGTTCACGCCGCACATGGTGTGCACGGCTGAAACGTAATTGCCGCAATGCGCACAGCGAAAATCGCCGTTGCAGGGGCGCGGAGTCATCCTTCCTCCTGCAGGCGCATGAAACTCTGATAGCGCAGGGGACTGATGGCCCCGTCCATCACAGCCTTGCGGATGACACAGCCCGGCTCACTGTCGTGGCGGCAATCCAGGCCGAACTTGCAGCGGCCCACCAGCGGGCGCATCTCGGGGAAGAACAACGCCAGGTCGTCCTGGCCCACATCCCACAGGCCGAACTCCCTCATACCGGGCGTATCCACTACCGCTCCGTCGAAATCGAGTGGGAACATTTCCAGGTGGGTGGTGGTATGGCGTCCCTTGCCCAGTTTGCCCTGGCCGACAGTGCGTACCTGCAGGCCGAGGCCGGGCTGGATGGCGTTCAGCAGCGTGGTCTTCCCCACGCCGGATTTGCCCACGAAGACGGAGACACGGCCCCGCAGCGACTCTTTCAATTCGTCCAGGCCTTCACCGGTCAAGGCGCTCACGCACCGGACCTCGTACCCGATGCCGCGATAAATGGCAAGCGCCTCTTCCAGGCCGCTTTCAGGGCGCGCCAGGTCGAGTTTGGTGATGCAGATTAGCGATGACAACCGGGAGGCCTCTGCAGAGACCAGGTACCGGTCGAGGAGCGGCCATTTGGGAGGCGGGCTGGCTGCCGAAAATACAGGTACGACCTGGTCGGCATTGGCGACAATCACCTGCTCGAAGACGCGCGCTCCCGGCATGGTCGCCGGACGGGAGAGTTTGGCGCGGCGCGGCAGGACCTCGGTGATCATGCCGGAGCCATTGCCAGTCTCGAAGAAAATTACAGCATCGCCCACCGCCACCGGGTCAACGCCTTCGATTGGACGTACTTCGCGGACGATGTGCGCCAACGAGGTCGGATCGGCGATGGGGTAAATCAGTTGTTTACGCAGGCGCGACGAGAGGACGCAAACGAATTCTCGTCCGCCGGCGTGGACGGTGTAATGTCCAAGCATTTTGCGGAATACGACACCCTGGTCGTATTCGTGGTCGGTATTCATGGCTGGTTATTCCTGTTCGCGTGTCCTTTTGGGGAACACGATTAAATCGAAAAAGATTGACAAAACCCTGTCCGACGCATGCGGCGCGGAGATCGGGATGGGCAATGGGGGAAACAGCAACTTTCACTTGGGCTGACATGCAAGACTCCTTTTTGGTAGATAACAAAAACCCGGCCGCGTAGAATCCGTGGCCGGGGAGAGTTCGACACAACCGTTTGCCGCTAATGGAAAGCGCGGCAAGGGCGGCTGATTAAAACAAAGCCACGGGCATGAGTACGCCCGTGGCAGTCAATTCAGGAAAAGTTTATCTTCAGGCTTCTGACTGGAGGCGCGCCCATGCAACTCGTTCGCGAACAAGCACCGACACTTGAGTATTCAACATAAAACGCGTCTCCTTTCGTAAGATTGATTTGAAGCGCCTGGAGTGTATCATGGGCAGGAAAAGACTGTCAAGGATTCCTACTCGTACTTGAACCGCCAGATACCGACCACGAAGAATACTGCCGCGAAACCGAGCAGGACACCCGCCTCGGGCAGGATGGCGGTCCAGGGCTGGCCGCGCAGGACCAGGTCCAGCAGTCCCTGCATCGTCCAGGTCGTCGGCAGTATCTTGACCGCATTGCGAACCACCTCGGGGAAGAGTTCCAACGGGTACCAGCAGCCGCCCATCAAAGCCATGACCATGCCGAACATGATACTGAGACCCTGGGCCTGGGCCGCCGTTTTGACAAAGGTCCCCAGCATGGTGCCGAACGCCGCGGCAGCCAGCGCCCCGGCCACCAGCATGATGATCAGCCCGGGGATGTCCTGGTCCCAGTTCAGTCTCATGACCAGGATGCCGAAGCCAACCAGCAGGGCCATCTGCGCCAGGGCGATCAATACCTGGCCGAAGATGGTCCCGAAAATATAGGTGCCCTTGCGGGTCGGGGTCGCCAGGATGCGGCGCAATGTCCCGGCCTGGCGTTCGGAAGCGAACAACTCTGAAAGGGCGATGAGCGGGATAAAAACCCAGGTGATGAGCTGCCCGGCCGACGAATTGGCGCGCGGGTCGTATTCGATCTGATCGGCTGTGTTGCCCATTGACTCGGAGATACGGTCGGGGGCTTCGGCCAGCAGGGTTTGGGCTTCCTCCAGCGCGGTATCGAAGTAAGCCTGCCGGGCTGTCTCAGACTCGAAAGGCCGGATGGCCTCGGCCTCGGCGACGCTGTTGCGGGCGATATCCACTGCCTGGCCGACCCGGCTGATGACCGCCTGGACGGCGCGTTGGGCCACCAGCGCGTTGAGATTGTTGGGCTGCTGGCGCAGTTCCAGGGTCAGGGTGCCGCTTTCGAGGGCGGGCTGGTCGAACCCTGCCGGGATGATGAGCAGGGCAGATACCTCGCGCGAGTCGAATTTCTGTTCCCCGTCATCCAGATCGGTCAGTTCGGGGTTCACACTTTCCGAAGCCTCCAGGGTTGTGAGCAGTTCCGCCGAAAGGGGAGTTTGAGCCTGGTCTACGACCAACAGCTCAATTCGGGTGTCGGCCTGGGGACCGGTGCCGCCGGAGAGGATCAGGGTAAAGAGGATTGGCAGAATTAGGAAGAAAAGCCACTCTGTAAAACTGGTAAAGCGCAGGCGGAGGTCACGGAAGGTGATGGCGAAGATTTTCTTCATGGTCATCCTCCTACTTCAGCGCCATGCCACGCCGGTTGAAAAGCACCAGCGACACTGCGAACAGCACTACACCCATGACCAGCAAGCCGGCGATGGGTTCGAGGATCAGGTTCAGGCCGCCGCCGAGGGCCAGGATGTTGAAGCCATCCAGTCCCCAGGCATTGGGTGTGATCCTGCTGACCCACTTGATCCAACCTGGCGCAAAAGAAAGTGAAAAAAAGGACCCACCCAGGATGCCGAAGGTCAGCATGATCGCCGAACCGATGGCAGCGATCTGACTCGGGCGTTTGGCCAGGGAGGTGATAAGCATTCCCCAGCCGCAGGCCCCGAAGACGGCCGCCAGCACCAGCGCCAGCACAGCCAGCGGGTCGCCCCATTGCAATTGGAAGAAAAGGGTGCTGGCAATAATCAGGATGAGCATCTGGACCACGCCGGTCAGGTAGATGCCGAAGATCTTGCCGCCCAGCACCTGGGCGGAGTTCGTCGGCGAGACCAGCAGGCGCGGCAGGGTGCCCTGGTTGCGCTCCACCAAAAGGGTCCGGCCGCCGTTGCTGACGGTGTACATCAGGAACATGAGCGCCATGCCGGGTGCGATGTAAGCCAGCGGGTTGAAGTCTGTGGCCGCTTCGCTGGCCACGTTGGTGGTCAGGGTGATGGCATTGCTTTCGGCCAGGGACTCAGCCTGATGCTGGCCCATCTCAACCGCGATCGCCTGGGCCTGTTCGGGCGGGACCAGCCCGCTGGTGAGCAGCTGGGTGATGGCCACCGTCCCACCGACACGCCCGACCTCGAGCCGGGCGACGAATTCCTCCAGGATGGTTTTCACCACCCCGACACTGGTCGGCCGTGTGGGGTTGCCGTAGATGACCAATTGGACCGTTTCGCCGGGTTCCATCTGCCCCTCAGCAGGGATGATGCTTTCGGTGAAACCGTCGGGGATGATGACCGCCGCAGCAACCAGGTCATCGTTCACCTGCTGGCGCGCAGCGTCCGGGTCGTCCAGGACGGTGGCAGTGACCAGGTCCGACAGGTCCTCGGACTGGAACAGTTCCACCAGCGCGGTGCCGAGCTGTCCGCCGTCCTGGTCCACGAGCACGACCGGGATGTTGGCGATCCCGCCGCCCGAACTGCCGAATTGTCCGGTGACGAATCCCAGACCGAGGGTCAGCAAGAAGGGAGCCAGCAGCATGAAGATTAGTGCGGCTTTGTCGCGGAAGACAAGTTTCAGATCTTTGAGGCCAATGAGGAGAAGTTTACGCATAGGAGTCTCCGTATCAGGTATCAGGTAATAAGGTATCAGGGAGTCTGATTACCTATTCCCTGGTTACCTAATCCCTTAACGCCCTTCCCGTCAAATGCAGGAATACCGCTTCCAGGTTTGGCTCGCGGATGTCTATCGAGTTAATTTTGATACCGCGTTCGTTGGCTTTGGTAACCACCGGGGCGAGGATTTCCTCAGCCTCGCGGGCAATGACCGAGACCTCATGATCGGTGGCGGTGGCCTGCAGCACGCCGGGGATGCCCTTGAGGGACTTCGCCAGGGCCTCGGCGTCTTCGTCTTCGCCGATGTGCAGGAGGAGGGTCTCGTTCTCGCCGACCTGTCTGGTCAGTTCGGCCTGGGTGCCGAGGGCGATGAGTTCGCCGTGGTCAATGATGCCGACCCGGTCGGAAAGTTCCGCGGCTTCTTCCATGTAATGGGTGGTGTAGAGCACGGTCATGCCCTGCTTGTTGAGGTCTTTGACCGAGTCGAGGATGGCGCGGCGGGACTGCGGGTCAATGCCGACGGTGGGCTCGTCCATAAAAAGCAATCTGGGTTTGTGCAGCAGACCGACGCCAATGTTGACCCGGCGTTTCATACCGCCGGAGTAGGCCTTGACGCGTTCCTTGGCGCGGTCGGCCAGGCCGATCTGCTCCAGCACCTCGTCCACGCGGGAGTTGAGCGTTTTGCCGGAGAGACCGTACATTTGCCCCCAGAAGACCAGGTTTTCACGCGCGGTCAGGTCTTCGTAGAGCGCCAGGTCTTGCGGCACCACACCGATGATGTTGCGCACAGCCATCGGTTCCTTGGTCACCGAGTGGCCGCCGATGGCAGCGTCGCCGCCTGTAGGAATGTAGAGTGTGGAAAGCATCGAGATGGTGGTGGTTTTTCCCGCCCCGTTGGGGCCGAGCAGGCTGAAGATTTCGCCTTCCTGGATGTCGAACGAGACCCCCTTCACGGCAGTGAAATCGCCATATTTCTTGACAAGTTCCTTGACTTCGAGAATGGCTGGCATACGTTTTCTCCTGGTGAAAGAATGCACGAGTGTATTAACGCATTGAGCGGGTGGAAGTCGCGCTCCACAGGGCAATTACTTATCTGGCAAACAGGTTTTACAAAGATGGATGAGTGAGCATTGGCATCCAACAAGGTATTCGAGGATGCAATTACCCCGGACGTTCTGCTGCTCTGACCAGTCTGTGGCTGATGTTCTCTACAATTGCATCCGGGACACCGTCCACGGCTGCGGATTGGAGACGCAAGTCCACCGGGTCGTTGACGTAGTCGGTCACGATCAAGTCGCCATTCCCGGTCAGGGCGATCTCTGTGGAGAACAGGTGCAGGCGACAGACCTGGGCAATGCGGCGCGCGACCTCGCGCAGGCCGCGCAGCCCGAAGCGGGCTGACTCCTCCGCTGTGACGCGGGTGTAGATATGTGTCTTCGTATCCCACCAGCAAGGGTAGACCGCCCCGTCGCAGACCAGAACCCGGAACCAGGCCGGGCGGCCGTCGAGGGACACCGGCGCAATATGGGATTGGAGTAATACCTTCTCGTGGGGATATTCCTGCCGCGCCTGATGGACCTGTTCCAGCGAGGTGGCCTCCAGCACCACGCCCCAACCGCCTCCTCCTCCAGCCGGTTTGATGGCAAAGGGTCCACCCAGTGGGGAAAGGTCGAGGCCTGGCAAGCCGGGTTGTTCTGCCTGCGGCGGGATGATGATGGTGTAGGGAGTGTGCAGGCCGCGGCTGATGAACTCCAGGTGCATGGTGGCCTTGTCCCAGGCCCAGTGAGACTGCTCCTGCGGATTGATCTGGACAATGTTCTCCCTGCCTGCCCAATCCACCAGAAGCCGGAAGCGTTCGTCGGAGTCGGAGGCGCGGTCGAGCAAAGCGCGGATGTGGTAATTGCCCGATGCGAGCGCGGCAGTGACCGGGTCGAGGTTGTCAGGCGTGACCTGGAGTAGCGTGCGCCCGCGGCGGGTACAGGCATCGTCCAGCAGGCGGGCGAATCCGGCATCATACTCCCAATTCCAGGCCAGGCAGAGATCGTATCGAGACATTCGGGCAATTATAGCGTCTGAAATGGGATTTTACGACCCAATTGATTGACGATTCTCGCGTCTCTATGGTATTATCAGCCCGCTTAAACCAGCCCTCCGGCTGGACTTCCGTTATTTTTGAAGGAGTAAGGTATCAGCGCCAACGAATTTCGAGTAAACGAGAGCATACGGGTCCCCGAAGTACGTTTGATCGGGGCAACAGGTGAGAATACCGGCGTGGTCGCCACCCGCGAGGCCCTGCGGATGGCCCGGGAAGCGGAACTTGACCTGGTGGAGATTGCCCCAAATTCCACACCCCCGGTCTGCCGCATCATGGATTTCGGAAAGTTCCTGTACGAACGGGAAAAGAAAGAGCGTGAGGCGCGCAAAGCCCAGACCAAGATCGAGGTCAAGGAAATCCGCCTGCGCCCCAAGACCACCGACCATCACCGTGACTTCAAGGTGGACGACGCCCGCCGCTGGCTGGAACACAACCTGAAAGTACGCGTGACCATCCGCTTCCGCGGTCGCGAGATCACCTACCCGGAAATCGCCCTCGAAGACTTGAGAGAGATTGCCCAGAGCCTCTCGGAGGTAAGCACCATCGAGCAGGCTCCGGTCATCGAAGGACGCGGGATGTCCATGCTCCTGGCTCCATCCAAAGGCGGCGGCAAGAAGAAGCCAAAAGAGGCCGCCAGGGAAAGCGCTGAAACCGAACCGGAAAAAAGTGAACAACCGCAGGAGTAAAATCCTGCGGAATCTTGTGTAAAGGAGTAATTGCTGTGCCGCGCAAGCAGAAAGATGGTAAGTTCAAGCTGAAGACCCACAAAGCGACATCCAAACGCTTTGGCATTACCGGGTCTGGCAAGATCGTGCGCACCAAAGGCGGCAAGGCGCACCTGCGCCGCAAGTCATCGCGTCGGGTGAAAGCCTTGTTTGGCGAGATGGTCTCGGTCAAAGGCCGGGGCATCATCAAACGCATCCGCCGGATGGCCCCGCACATGAAGCCGTAGTACGTCAGTACAAGGCCGAAGTCGTACTCGATTCTTTTCGTTTGCGGCTCCCGGGTGTATGCAACTGGATTGCAGAGAACCTGCACCGGCGCCCGGAGGTTCGCAGGAGGTAAATAAATGTCACGTGTTAAAGGTGGACCGCATGGTCACCTGCGTCACAAGAAAGTCTTGAAGTACACCAAGGGTCAGCGCGGATCGAAACACCGCCTGTTCAAGCGCGCCAACGAGGCGATGCTCAAGAGCATGTGGTATTCCTCGCGCGACCGCCGCGTCCGCCGGCGCGACCTGCGCAAGTTGTGGATCACCCGTATCAACGCCGCCGCCCGGCTGAATGGCACCACCTACAGCCGTCTGGTGGCAGCCCTGAAAAAGGCTGAGATCACCCTCAACCGTAAAATGCTGGCCGACCTGGCCGTGCGCGACCCGCAGGCATTTGCTGCGGTGGTGACGCAAGCCAGCAAATAACCGATTCTATATACTGGTAGGGGCACAGCGACGCTGTGCCCCTACAACGTTAATGGGGGTAAAATATTCGTGTGAATGTCATTTTGGAAGAAACAACCCTCGGCGCGAGCCGGACCCTGCAACTGGTCCAGGGCAACATCGCCCTCGAGACGACGGAAGCCATCGTCAACGCCGCGAACGAGCATCTTCAGCACGGCACAGGAGTGGCCGGGACGATCTCCTGCCGCGGCGGACCGGATATCCAGGCGGAATCCGATGCCTGGGTGCAGACTCACGGCCTTGTATCACACGCTGCCCCGGCCTGGACTTCGGGCGGGCGTCTGCCGTGCCGATTTGTGATCCACGCGGTTGGCCCGGTGTGGGGCAGTGGGGAGGAGGACGCCAAATTAACGGCGGCAGTGACCGGGTCGCTGCGCGTAGCCGACAGGCTGGGCTTGGCGTCCATCGCTTTTCCGGCCATCTCCACCGGGATTTTTGGTTTCCCAAAAGAACGCGCCGCGGATGTCATCCTGTCTGCCATTCAGGCGTATTTCAACAAGGCTTCAGGTATCCAACTTGTCAGGCTTGTTCTCTACGATGCCTCTACGGTGGCTGCTTTCGAGAAAATCTGGCATGATCACTTCAGCGCAGAATCCCAAACTTAAACTCGTCCGCGCCCTTCTGGGTCGCTCGAAGGAACGCCGCGATGCTGGCGCTTTCGTAGCCGAGGGCGTGCGGCTGGTGGAAGAAGCCCTGGCCGCA
>JACQYE010000143.1 GCA_016208355.1 Chloroflexota bacterium
GTCGGTATATGTGCTGAAGAAGGAAGAGGGTGGGCGGCACAGCGCATTCTTCTCGGGCTATCGTCCGCAGTTCTACATTCGGACGATGGACGTGACGGGTGACGTGACCCTGCCGCAGGGAGTGGAGATGGTTCTGCCGGGGGACAATGTGAACCTGACGGTGGAACTGATCGTACCTGTGGCGCTGGAACAAGGCTCGAAGTTTGCCATCCGCGAAGGCGGCTTGACCGTCGGTGCGGGTGTCATCACCAAAATCATCGCATAGGTAGATTGATATGACGAAGCAGAAGATCCGCATCCGCCTCAAGGCTTATGATCATCGCGTCCTCGACCAATCTGCCAAGCGGATTGTCGAAACCGCCGAACGCTCCGGCGCGCATGTTGTTGGTCCTGTACCCTTGCCAACTAAACTGGAACGGTTTACAATTCGGCGCTCGACTTACATTGACAAAGACTCGCACGAGCACTTTGAAATTCGCACTCACAATCGCCTGATTGACGTTCTTGACCCGGATTCCAAAACGATTGATATGCTGATGCGTCTCAATCTGCCGGCGGGTGTGGATATTGAAATAAAAATATAGTTCAAATGTCTGTTCGTCTAACTGGTCTGATGATGGACATGTCAGGCCAGTTAGACTGAATGACGGCACAAGAACGGTTCTGGTCGTGGGCCCCAACATTGATGCGGCCGCGCCAGACCGGTTGACTGCGCCGCGACCGAGATGATGCAGCCAAGCCCAGGCTGACAGTCTCGAAAATTCTTTAGAAGGAGAAAACCGAGTATGTTGAAAGGGCTGATAGGCAAGAAGATCGGTATGACCCAGATCTTCGACGAGACCGGCTTGGCTGTTCCGGTAACTCTGATCGAAGCTGGGCCTTGCTATGTTACGCAAGTACGCCTTCCGGAGAAGGAAGGCTACGCAGCGGTGCAACTCGGATTCGCAGAGGTTGCTCCCAAACGCCTGACATCAGGCCAGTTGGGTCACCTCAAAGCAAGCGAATTGCCCCCGCTGCGTTTTTTGCGCGAATTCCGCCTGAACAAAACCGAATATAAAGTTGGCGACAAGGTCACGGTGGACGTGTTCGGTGTTGGCGAGCGCGTGGACGTGATCGGTACCAGCAAAGGCAAGGGGTTCGCCGGTGTGTTCAAGCGCTATCATTTCCATGGTCGTTCCGCAACTCATGGCGCTTCCGACCGAATTCGTGGTCCTGGATCGAACGGTGCAACAACCACCCCAGGCCGTGTCTTTAAAGGCTCCCACCGGCCGGGCCATATGGGCAGTGAACGCGTGACTGCCCAGGGACTGAAAATCGTCCTTGTGGATGCCGAGCGAAACTTGATTGGCGTCCATGGGGCTGTGCCCGGCCCCAAAGGCGGCCTGGTCATGATTCAGGACGCGCGCAAGCAGTAGGCGCAGAGGATTGGAGCACAGGTACTATGAAAGTAGACGTTTTCAATATGAAAGGCGAAAAGGTCAAGACGGTGGAACTCCCCGCTGAGATCTTTGAGGTCGAAGTGAACGTAGACCTTATGCACCAGGCTTACCTCCAGCAGATCGCGAATGCTCGTTTGGGTACGCACAGTACCAAGACCCGCAGCGAAGTCTCCGGAGGCGGCAGAAAGCCGTGGAAACAAAAAGGGACTGGCCGCGCCCGTCAAGGGTCAACGCGCGCTCCGAACTGGGCGCACGGCGGCAAGATCCATACGCCGCATCCACATAAGTATACCCAGCATATGCCGCTCAAGATGCGCCGGGCTGCTTTGCGCGCCGCCCTGTCAGCCAAGGCGGCTGAGGCAGGCCTGGTCATCGTGGACGAATTCAACCTGACCGAGCCGAAAACACGCCTGATGGCGCAATCGCTCAAGGCGTTGGTTGGTGAGTCAACCGCCCTCGTGCTGGCTGCGGAAAAAGACGCCGCGTACGAGATGGTGGCACGATCCACCAACAACCTCCCAGATGCCAAGCTGCTGATGGCCAACTATCTGAATATCCGAGACCTTCTCAATTATGACAAACTCGTCATGCCTCTCAAGGCGTTGGACGTGTTGAAGGCTCAACTGGTGTAGGAGGGCAGCATGACTACCGTTTATGATGTAATCCGCCGCCCGCTGGTCACCGAGAAGTCGAATTACCAATCGAGCAAACTGCGCCAGTATACGTTTGAGGTAGACAAACATGCTACCCGGACGCTGGTAAAAGATGCAATCGAGACATTGTTCGACGTCAAGGTCGCCCGTGTGAATATCCTGAACACAGCCGCGAAGCGCAGTCGCCGCCGCAACCGCCGGTTGCTGGTGCGCGATTCTGGCTTCAAAAAGGCGATTGTTACCCTGGCCGAGGGAAGCACCCTCGAGATCTTTGAAGGGGTGAAGTAATGGCTGTCAAGAAATACAAACCGGTTACACCGGGTCAGCGGGGGATGACCGGCTACACCTTTGAAGAAATTACCAAGTCCACGCGGGAACGCAGCCTGACCATTATCCGGCGCGAACACGCTGGCCGCAATGTTCATGGACGAGTGACTGTCCGACATCGCGGCGGCGGCAACCGCAAGTACATCCGCATCGTGGACTTCAAGCGCGACAAACGCGAGATTCCCGCCAAAGTCGCTGCCATCGAATATGACCCGAACCGCACGGCCCGCCTGGCGCTACTGAATTATGCCGATGGTGAGAAGCGCTACATCGTCGCGCCGCTTGGGCTCAAGGTCGGCGATATGATTCTATCCGGACCTCAAGCCGAAATCCGCCCCGGCAACAGCCTGCCGCTGGCAAACATTCCCGTTGGCACGATGGTTCATAACGTGGAACTAAAAGCCGGTAAAGGTGGGCAGTTGGCCCGCTCGGCGGGCGAGTCGGCCCAGTTGCTGGCGAAAGAGGGCGAGTATGCCCAGGTGCGCCTGCCATCAGGCGAAGTACGCCTTGTTTTGCAGGTGTGCTACGCGACCATCGGCCAGGTTGGCAACGTGGACCACAGCAATATCAAACTGGGCAAGGCAGGCCGCAAGCGCCACATGGGCATCCGCCCAACCGTGCGCGGAACTGCAATGAGCCCGCGCGACCACCCGCACGGTGGTGGCGAAGGCCGCCAGCCTGCTGGTATGCCGGGCCCCAAGACCCCCTGGGGTCGCCCGGCGCGTGGTTACAAAACCCGCAATAACAAGCAAACCGACAAGTACATTGTGCGCCGCCGCAGCAAGTCAAGCCGCTAGGCGCGAGAGTATACGAGGTAAGCAGATATGTCTCGTTCCCTGAAAAAAGGCCCTTTCATTGCCCCGAAATTGCTCAAGAAAATCGAGGAAATGAACCAGAAGGGCGAAAAGAAAGTTATCCGCACCTGGAGCCGTGCTAGCGTGATCTTCCCGCAAATGGTTGGTCACACGATCGCGGTTCACGATGGCCGCCGTCATGTTCCGATTTATGTTACCGAGAACATGGTCGGCCACCGCCTGGGCGAGTTCGCCCCGACGCGTCTTTTCCGCGGCCACATGGCGGCGGAAAAATCGTCGAAGGCCGGATAGGAGCGTAAGCGATGGCACATGATATTCATGCACAATTGCGTTTCCTGTCCATGTCGGCCCAGAAGGTCCGCTTGGTCGTTGATGCGGTGCGCGGCAACGATGTCGTGCAGGCAATGGAAACATTGCGCTTCATGCCGCAGGGCGCGGCCCGGCCAGTCTTGAAACTGCTGGCCTCCGCCGTTTCCAATGCCGAAGAGAATTTCGGCGTCAGCCGCGACGACCTGTATGTTGCCAAAATCTTTGCTGACGAAGCCCCCACCCGCAAGTGGCGCCGCTTCGGCGCACGCGGCCGTTTCAAACCGATCTTGCGCCGCTCGTCACACGTAACTGTTATCCTGCGCGAGCGCGAGGCCGCGTAAAGGCAAAGAAAGGACGAAGGAGATTATGGGTCGCAAAGTTCATCCGATTGGTTTTCGCCTGAATGTCAACCAGGATTGGCGTGGCCGCTGGTTTGCCGAAGGCGCGCAGTATCGCGAACAACTCAAGCAGGATTTTGCCATTCGCGATGCCATCCGTCAGGAAGCCGGGCGCGCGGGGGTTTCCCGCATTGACGTGGAACGCTTCCCGGGTAAATTGAAGGTCTCGGTCTATACTGCCAAGCCGGGCATCCTGATTGGACGCAAGGGCGAAGGCATCAAGAAGATCCGGATCGCTCTTGAAGCGTTGACTGGCAAGAAGATAGACCTGGATATCAAAGAGATCAAAGCCCCTGATTGTGATGCGTTCCTGGTGGCGCGCAATATTGCCGACCAGTTGGAACGCCGCATCAGCTACCGCCGCGCCATGAAACGCGCCATCCAACAAGCGATGCGACAGGGTGCCCTGGGCATCAAGATCGAGGTCGGCGGCCGCCTGGGTGGGGCTGAAATGGCCCGTAATGCCTCGCTGCGTGACGGGCGCGTTCCCCTGCAAACACTGCGCGCCGATATTGATTTCGCGCGTGCCGAAGCCACCACCACCTATGGCCAAATCGGTATCAAGGTGTGGGTTTACCACGGTGAGATGAAGGCTCAGGTTGAAGAAAAAGCCGAATCGACCGAAGGCGTGTATGTGAGTGAATAGAGGTTGATGCTATGTGAATGCCAAAACGCGTGAAATATCGAAAGCAGATGCGCGGCCGCATGAAAGGCAAGGAATCACGCGGCGTTGAGATTTCCTTCGGCGAATACGGCTTGCAAGCACTGGAGCCGGGGTGGGTAACCGCCCGCCAGATCGAAGCTGCCCGCCGCACGATTGTCCATGCCATGAAGCGCCGTGGAAAGATTTGGATTCGCATCTTCCCGGACAAACCCGAAAACGAGGCGCTCGATGCACTGAACCTGGCCCGTTATAAATTCTCGATCAGGACCAGGGTCATCACCCGCCATGACCTGGCTGTAGGAGAGCAGGCATGAAACCGGTAGAGATCCGCAAGCTGTCTGTTGATGAGATAAAGGCCAAACTGTCGGATGCGCGCGAAGAGTTGATGAAACTCCGCTTCCAACAAGTGACCGGCCAGTTGACTGATACCAGCCGCCTGCGCCTGTTGCGCCGCGACATCGCGCGCCTCGAGACGATTTTGAAAGAGCTTTCTGTTTCCGTGGTTGACGAGAAGAAAGAGGAACCGGTTGTAGAACCGGAGGAAGAGCCGAAGGCGAAAGCGAAACCGCGTACAAGAACGAAAGCAAAAGTGGAAACAGAAAAAGAAGGTGAAGCATGAATAACCGTCGTCGTCTGACTGGTGTCGTCACCAGCAATAGAATGACCAAGACAGTCGTGGTGGAAATCGGGCGGACGTTCCGTCACCCGCTTTACCGCAAGGTCGTCCACTTGAGCAAGCGCGTCAAGGCGCATGACGAACTGGGTTGCCAGATCGGCGACCAGGTCCAGATCGTTGAAAGCCGCCCGCTCTCGCGCGAGAAGCGCTGGGTGGTCGAAACGATCGTCAAGCGTGAAATCCGCACAGCGGATTCGGGTGTTGCAGAAACCGACCCTGTACCCCCGACTGAAGAACCCGCGGAGGCGCAGCCATGATCCAGGTCGAGTCTCGCCTTAAAGTTGCCGATAATACCGGCGCCCGCGAATTGCTCGTCATCCACTTGATGGGCGGTTCCACCCGTCGTTATGTTCATATTGGCGATGTGGTCGTGGGCACTGTCAAGTCCGCTACGCCGCAGGGATCTGTGAAGAAATCCGAAGTGGTAAAGGCCGTTATTGTGCGTTGTTCGAAGGAATGGCGCCGTGAAGACGGCTCCTATATCCGCTTTGATGATAATGCCGCCGTTATCCTGGATACTGATGGCGAAAACCCGAAGGGCACCCGCATCTTTGGCCCGGTAGCGCGCGAGTTGCGCGAGAAGGGCTTCATGAAGATCGTTTCGCTGGCCCCGGAAGTGCTTTAGTGATGAGGAGCGAACGATGAACGTTAAGATTTGTAAAGGCGATACCGTTGAAATCATCAGCGGTAAACTGGAAGACAAGGGCAAGCGCGCCGAGGTGATTAAGGTGCTACCCGAGGAACGCAGGGTGGTGGTTCAGGGTGTGAATATCCACACCAAACACCAGCGCCAAGTACAGACCCAGGCCGGGCGCAATGTCAATCCTGGCCGGATCAAGTTCGAGGGTCCGGTTTCGATCTCGAACGTGATGCTGGTTTGCCCGAAGTGCAATGAGCCGACCCGGGTGGGCGTCTCGCGTGACGATAAGGGCGCCCATCGTGTTTGCAAGAAATGCCAGGCGCAGATAGATTAACGCCGGTTGGAGCATTGAATTATGAATAGAATGCAAGAACGTTATCAAAAGGAAGTTGTTCAGTCGCTGATCAAGGCGTTTGGGTATAAGAATCTCATGCAAGTTCCGCGCATCGAGAAGGTTGTACTCAACATCGGCCTGGGTAGCGAACAGGACAACGCCAAGGCGTTGGAAGCAGCCATGGGCGATCTGACGATCATCACTGGTCAAAAACCCATCATGACGAAAGCGCGCAAGAGTATTGCGAACTTCAAATTACGCGAAGGACGCATCATCGGTACCAAGGTGACCCTGCGCGGCGATAAGATGTGGTTTTTCCTTGACCGGCTGATCAACGTCGCCCTGCCGCGTGTGCGCGACTTCCGCGGCGTATCCCCCGAGGCTTTCGACGGGCGCGGGAATTACACTCTGGGACTGAAAGACCAGTTAATCTTCCCGGAGATCGAGTATGACAAGATTGATAAGTTGCGTGGCATGGAGGTCACAGTTGTGACCACGGCCAAATCTGACGATCATGCACGGCTGATGCTGCAATTGATGGGCATGCCGTTCAAGAAGGAAGCGTAACTATGGCAAGCACTTGCATGAAATATCGTGAAGCCCGCCGCAAGTATCCGACCCGCGTGCGCAACCGCTGTTTCCGCTGCGGACGCCCGCGCGGGTATATACGCCGCTTCGGCCTGTGCCGGATTTGCTTCCGCGAACTGGCGCTGGAAGGAAAAATCCCCGGCGTCGTGAAGTCATCGTGGTAGGCGGATGGAGGTAGGAAATGAGCGTGAATGATCCGATTGCTGATATGTTGACCCGCATCCGCAACGCAATGATGAGCGGGCAGGCGATGACGGCCATGCCGTTCTCCAAGGTCAAGGTAGAGATTGCCAAAATTCTGAAGGAAGAAGGCTACCTTGAGAGTTTTGAGGCTGCTGATGGCGAACGCCCCAGCCAGAAGGTTTTGCGCCTGCGCATCAAGTACATCGGCGAGCGCCGAGAGCGCCGCCCGGTGATCGCCGGCCTCGAACGCATCAGCCGTCCAGGCCGCCGCGTGTACACCAAGAAGCAGGATATCCCCTGGGTGCTCTCAGGTATTGGTATCGCCATCCTGTCCACACCCAAGGGTATTATGACCGGACAGCGTGCCCGCCAGTTGAACGTTGGCGGCGAAATCCTCTGCAAGGTCTGGTAAGAAAGAGGAGGTATAAAGTGTCTCGTGTTGGACGTTTACCAATCGCCGTTCCGGCTGGCGTGCAGGTGGATATCAAGGGTGCGAATATCCGCGTGAAAGGCCCAAAAGGCGAAATGCAGCGCGAATTTTCCCCATTGATCGGTGTTGCGATGGAGAATGGACAGATCAACATTACCCGCAATTCTGATAAACCCGCCGAGCGCGCTCTGCATGGGACGACGCGTGCAGTTCTCGCGAATATGATCCACGGCGTCAGCGCCGGGTTTGAACGTATTTTGGAAATCGAAGGCGTCGGTTATCGCGCCGAGATGAAAGGGCAGACCCTCGTCTTGTACATGGGGTATTCGCATCCGGTAGAAATGGAACCGCCTGCGGGTATCACCTTTGACGTTGAGCAAAAAGCCCGCCAGGTCTTCGTCCGTGGTTGTGATAAAGAACAAGTGGGGCAGGTAGCGGCAAATGTCCGCAATGTACGCCCGCCGGAACCTTATCATGGCAAAGGCCTGCACTATCTCGGCGAGAAGATCCGCCGCAAGGCTGGTAAAGCCGGAAAGGCAGCAAAGTAGTCTATGGCTGAAACATCTCGCTCCGAAGCCCGCATCCGGCGGCACGAACGTGTCCGCAAGCACCTGGCCGGGACGCCTCAGCGTCCACGTTTGAATGTCTTTCGCAGCCTGGCGGGGATCTATGCCCAGGTGATTGACGACCAGGCGGGACAGACCCTCGCGTCGGCTTCGACGATTGACCAGGATTTGCGCGCCCAGATGAAGGGTCTCAAAAAGGCCGAACAGGCAAAATTGGTCGGCAAGGCAGTGGCCGAGCGCGCGGTCAGTAAAGGTATCAAGATGGTCGTCTTTGACCGTGGCGGTTTTAAGTACAGTGGCCGGATCAAGGCTCTGGCTGACGGCGCCCGCGAAGGCGGACTGGATTTCTAAGGCCTGATTGGAGAACGCTATGTTGGAATACCAGGTAAAAGAAGGTGAACAGCAAGGTGAATCTTTCGACGAGCGCCCGATTGAGATTGCGCGCGTCGCAAAAGTTGTGAAAGGCGGCCGCCGGTTCCAGTTCCGTGTCACGATTATCATGGGCGATAACCACGGCAAGGTGGGCATGGGTGTCGGCAAGGCGAATGCCGTGCCGGACGCCATGCGCAAAGCAACAGACCGCGCCCGCAAGGATCTGCACCCCGTCCATCTTTCCGGTACGACCATTCCGCACGAAGTGACCGGAAAAGTCGGTGGTGCGGTGGTGCTGCTGAAACCAGCTTCCCCCGGTACGGGTGTGATCGCTGCAGGCGGCGTGCGCGCCGTCCTCGAAGCCGCGGGTGTTCGCGACATCCTGACCAAGTCGCTGGGTTCGGCCAACGTGCTGAATGTTGTCCAGGCTACGCTCCAGGCGCTTGATTCGCTCAAGTCGCCGCAGGAAGAGGCCGCCCGGCGCGGCAAGCCGGTCGAAGACCTGCTGCCGTACTGGGAAAGGAGAAAGAAGAATGGCTAAAAAGGTCGAAGGTAAAACCATCAAGGTGACGCTGGTGAAGAGCGCGATTGGTTTCCCCGTACCGCAAAAGGCAACCGTACGCGCCCTCGGCCTGCATCGCCTGCACCAGACTGTGGAACATAAAGACACGCCTGCCCTGCGGGGCATGTTGGCCAAAGTGGTCCACTTGATCCGTATCGAAGAATAGGGATTTGACATGAAACTGAACGATCTCAAACCCAATCCGGGCGCCAAGAAAGTACGCAAACGTGTTGGCCATGGCATTTCGGCCGGCCAGGGCAAGACCGCCGGCCGCGGCACCAAAGGCCAGAATTCGCGTACCGGCGAAGGCGGACGCCTCTATCGCCAGGGTGGCAACCTGCCCTTCTTCCGCCGCTTGCCATTCGTGCGCGGCAAGGGATTTACCCCGCCGTACTCGACTGAGTTCAACGAAGTCAACCTCGACCAGTTGAGCGGATTGAAAGGGAGCGAAGTCTCACCCGAGACGCTTGCCGCGGCGCACTTGCTGCGCGATCCGCGCAACCCCGTGGCAATCCTCGGACGCGGCGAACTTAAAGCCGCGCTCAAAGTGCGCGTCCATCGCGTTACTGCCAGCGCCAAGTCCAAGATCGAGGCGGCTGGCGGTACTGTGGAACTAATCGCCTAGATTGCCTTGTAAAGAAGAGAGCCTCTGATGAAAAACGCATTTTCGGGATGGCGTTACCTCTGGAAGTCGCAGGATATTCGCCGCAAGTTGCTGGTGACCCTGCTCATCCTGGTCATCTACCGCATAGCAGCGAATATACCCGTGCCGGGTATTAATACTGATCTCCTGAAGCAGGTCCTCGAGAACCAGGCTGGTTCCTTTGTCGCTTTCATTGACATGCTTTCCGGCGGTACGGTGTCGAACTTCTCCCTGCTTTCGATGGGCGTCTACCCGTA
Organism: Chloroflexota bacterium; assembly: GCA_016208355.1. GTDB lineage: Bacteria > Chloroflexota > Anaerolineae > Anaerolineales > Villigracilaceae > UBA877. The sequence goes on from JACQYE010000143.1 coordinate 9,857, forward strand.
CATCACCGCGCAGATCATCATCCAATTGCTGGTGCCAATCTTCCCGGCTTTACAACGCCGCATGCAGGAAGACCCGCGCGAAGGCCGCAAACTCCAGGAACGCTGGACGTATTACCTGGCTGTTCCCATGGCCGCTCTCTCGGCTATCGGGCAAATTAACATCTTCAATTCAATGGCGACGAGCGGCCAGGTTGTCCCGTTTGGGTTCACGGCCGATCTCTGGCTTCCTTCGATTGCCATCCTGCTGACGATGGTTGGCGGGACGATGTTTGCCATCTGGCTGGGCGAGTTGATTTCCGAACACGGCATCCGCGGCCAGGGTCTGTCGCTCATTATTTTTGCGGGTATCGTGGCAAAAATCCCGGCCAACTTTGGCCGATTGTTGCAGGATGAAACGCACGGCTGGATTCTGGTGATTTCCATGGCAGTGATTATGGTGGCAGTCATCTTCGCTATTGTCTACGTCCAGCAGGGCCGCCGCAACGTCCCGGTCATGTACCCTGGGCGGCGGGTCGGCAACCGCATGTCCATGCCTGTTAAAGGTACTCTGCCGTTGATGGTCAACCTGGCCGGTATGATCCCGCTCATTTTCGCCAGCGCCATCCTGCAATTTCCCACCCTGGTGGCCTCCTGGATGCTGAGATCATCGAACGAAGGTGTGGTCAATTTTGCCACCGGCATGTACAACACTTTCAACGCCCAGGGTTCGACCCCATGGATCTACTGGCTGCTCTATTTCCTTTTTGTTGTCGTACTCAGTTTCTTCTACACCGACGTGATGTTCACCCAGCAGAACTACGGCGATAACCTGAAGAAAGTGGGCGCGCAGATTCCCGGCGTCAACCGCGGCGCGCCGACCCAGAAGTACTTGACCAAAGTGCAGCGCCGCATCACCCTGCCGGGCGCGCTCTTCCTCGGCCTCGTGGCCGTTCTGCCCTACCTGATCGGGCTGGTTCTAACAGCAGTCGGCATCAATACCGGGTCCTCCTCGACCCTGTTCCTGACAACCTCCTCCGGCTTGCTCATCGTCGTCGGCGTGGTGCGTGACACCTTCATGAACATTGACGCCGAGCTCAAACTGCACGGCTACGACGAGAAATTGCTGGTCAAGTAAGAAGTCTATGCCTACCTATATCGTTCTCCTCGGACCTCCTGGAGTAGGCAAAGGTACGCAGGCCAAGATACTGGCCGAGACGGCCTCTTTGCCCCATATTTCCTCCGGCGACCTGTTCCGTGAGAACATTAAAAACGAAACCGAGCTGGGCAAGTTGGCGCAGTCCTACATGAATAAAGGCGAACTTGTTCCAGACGATGTGACGATAGGCATGATCCGCGCCCGCCTCTCCCAGCCGGACTGTGTCAACGGCGCCCTGCTCGACGGCTTCCCTCGCACCAGCGTGCAGGCCGATGCCTTGGAAAAACTACTGGCTGAATTTGGCGGCAGCGTCAACCATGTGCCCTACATCACAGCCGCTGAGCCCGTGCTCGTCGAGCGCCTGGGCGGACGCTGGACCTGCCGCGCCAACGGGCATGTTTTCCACGAGAAGCATAACCCGCCGAAACAAGCAGGGGCGTGTGACCTCGACGGCTCGGAACTTTATCAGCGTGACGACGACAAATCCGAGACCGTGCACCGCCGCATCCAGGTCTATTTTGGACAGACTGCACCTCTGATCGAGTATTACCGCCAGCGCGGGTTGCTCACTGAGATCAACGGCGCGCAAGCCATCGAAAAAGTTACGGCTGATCTGCTGGCGGTCATTAAAAAATAATATGACCCGGGATAACAACATCCACATCAAGACCCCGGACGAAATAATACTCATGCGTGAAGCCGGCCGCGTCAACAACCTTGCGTTGGCGGCCGTGCGTGAACTTTTACAGCCCGGCGTCACCACCGCAGACCTCAACGCGGCTGCTGAGGAAGTCCTGCGGAAACACGGCGCATACTCACCCTTCAAGAACTACGGCCATCCCCCGTACCCGGCCTCGGTTTGTGTCAGCATCAACGAAGAGTTGGTGCACGGCATTCCGGGGAAGCGCAAACTCCAGGAAGGCGACATCGTCTCCGTGGACTGCGGCACGGTGCTGGAAGGCTATGTGGGCGACTCGGCGTTCACCGCCGGGGTTGGGGAGATTTCCCCTCTCGCCCGGAAACTCATCGAAGTGGTCGAGCAGGCGCTCTCCGTGGGTATTGCGATGATGCGCGCCGGCAACAAAACAGGCGACATCTCCGCCGCCATCCAGCAATTTGTGGAAGGCAGCGGGTTCCACGTCGTCCGGGAATATACGGGACATGGTGTCGGTCGGTCCATGCACGAGGGACCGCAAGTACCCAATTATGGGACACCCGGCACCGGGGTCCCGCTGCGGCCCGGCATGACCATTGCCCTCGAGCCGATGGTCCTCGTCGGGACACACCGGACCCGCGTCCTGCCCGACCGGTGGACAGTTGTCTCTGCTGACGGTTCCCTGACGGCCCACCAGGAACATTCGGTGGCCGTCACCGAAGGCGACCCTCTCGTCCTGACTGTTCCTTAAGGAACGAGCAGAGTGAAAACTGGACGGAAGCAAGTGAAGCAAGTATAATTCGCACTTTGGCTGTACCAGGAAAGAAGGAGTTAGTAATGAGAGTAGCACCATCCATTCGCAAACGCTGTGCGAAGTGCCGCATTGTCAAGCGCAAAGGCATCCTGTTTGTCATTTGCGAGAATCCCAAGCACAAACAGCGACAAGGATAAGGAACCATGGCAAGAATTGAAGGTGTTGACCTGCCGCGCAATAAGCGCGTCGAAGTTGGCCTGAATTACTTGTTTGGCGTCGGTCCCACGCGCTCGCGCGAGATCCTGTCCGCAACCGGTATCAACCCCGATACGCGCGTCAAGGATCTGACCGAATCCGAAGTAAATTCTATCCGCGAGTACATCGCTAAAAACTGGAAGATCGAAGGCGACCTGCGTCGCCAGGAGCAGATGAACATCAAGCGCCTGGTGGAAATTGGCTGTTATCGCGGCCTGCGCCATCGCCGCAACCTGCCCGTCCACGGACAGCGCACGCGTACCAATTCGCGCACCCGCAAGGGTCCCAAGAAGACAGTTGCCGGTCGCGGCCGCCGCAAGGGCGGGAAGAAGTAATCAGGAGTTAGAGAAGCATGCCTCAAACAGTTCGTTCTGCACGCCGCTCTTCGGCAAAAAAGGCCAAGCGTACTTTGTCTTCGGGCGAAGTACATGTGTTCGCCTCGTTCAACAATACCATTGTGACCGTCACCGACCCGGCCGGGAATACTTTGTGCTGGGGCAGCGCCGGTTCGGTTGGCTTCAAAGGCTCGCGCAAGAGCACGCCTTTTGCCGCCCGTCTGGCAGCCGAGCAGGCTATCAAGGCCGCCCAGGCGATGGGCATCCAGGAAGTGGATGTCATCGTCAAAGGTCCCGGCCCTGGCCGCGAGAATGCCATCCGCGCCGTCCAGTCCATGGGTCTCAAGGTCAAGTCCATCTCGGATATTACCCCGGTCCCGCACAATGGCTGCCGGCCTCCGAAGAAGCGCCGCGTCTAGTTCAAGTTAGAGAGGTTAGTACGTATGGCAAAAAATACTGGGCCGGCCTGTAAACTGTGCCGGCGTGAAGGTGAAAAATTATTCTTGAAGGGAGAGCGTTGTTATTCTGCCAAGTGCGCATTCGACCGTCGCAGTTTTGCCCCCGGTCAGCATGGTCGTTCCGGTGGGCGGGGCGGTCGCGGTGGAAGCGGCACTGGTCGTGAATCTGACTATGCCAAGCAGTTGCGCGCCAAGCAGAAGGCACGCCGCGTTTATGGCGTTTTCGAGCGCCAGTTCCGCCGCTATTACGCCAAGGCGTTGAAGTCGCGCGGCATTACCGGTCTGATGCTCCTGCAAATCCTCGAGTCCCGCCTGGATAACGTCGTCTACCGGTTGGGATATGCCTCCAGCCGCGCCCAGGCGCGTCTGCTGGTGACCCACGGTCACTTCATCGTCAATGGTCGCCGCACCGATGTACCGTCCATGACCTTGAAGGTTGGCGATGTGGTGGCTGTGCGCGAAGGTTCGCACGGAGCCAAATATTTCCAGGAACTGCCGCCTTTTGCGGAAAACCGCAATACCCCGGCCTGGCTGGGCCGCGATTTGAAGTCCCTTTCGGGAAGCGTCTTGCGCCTGCCCGAGCGTGCTGAAATCGAAGGCAGTCTCAACGAACAGCTCATCGTCGAGTACTACTCGCGCTAATCCGAGTCTGTTAAGTACTGCGTACTGCGGAAGCATCTGGATCCAGGCAAGGGTGAAACCCTGCAGGGAATCCACCGCCCGGAACAGGTGCTTGCGCAAGAAACAGTAGACGCGGCGTACCGTTCTGTACGCCGGGGAAAGGTGAACCGTGACTATTACGAACATGGTGATGCCGAAGATCGAGCGCGAAGCTGAAGCTCGCAACTATGGCAAGTTCGTCATCAGCCCGCTCGAACATGGCTATGGCGTGACGATTGGCAATGCCCTGCGGCGCATCCTGCTGTCCTCGCTCGAAGGCGCGGCAGTGACATCCATCCGTATCTCGGATACGCTGCATGAGTTTAGCGACATCCCGGGCATCCGCGAAGACGTTTTGCAGGTGATGCTGCAAGTCAAGCAACTGCGCATCATCCTCAAAGACGTGGACACCACCCGCATGCACCTCGAAGTGCGCGGCGAGGGCGTCGTCACCGCAGCGGACATCATTGCTCCGCCCGAAGTGACTGTTATCAACCCGGACCTGTATCTGTTCACGTCCGACGGCGCGAAGACCCGCCTCGATCTGGAGTTCATCGTCGAGCGCGGACGCGGCTACGCCCCATCCAATGAACGCGGGCGCATGCCCATCGGCGAACTGCCTGTGGATGCCATCTTCAGCCCGGTCAAACGCGTCAATTGGGAAGTCCATTCGGCGCGCGTCGGCCAAAGCACCAACTACGACAAACTCGTGCTGGAGATCTGGACAGATGGCGCCATTTCGCCCGAATCAGCCCTTAGCACGGCGGCCAAGATCATGATCGAGCACTTGCGCTACGTAGCCGGCATCAGCGAAGAGACGTTGACTGTGACCATGGAGAAAGAAGTTTCCGGCTCGCGTCTCACCAGTGAAGTGGCCGAAGCCCCGGTCGAATCGCTCGACCTGTCGGTGCGTGTCTTCAACTCTCTCAAACGCACCGGCATTACCACTGTCGGCGACGTGCTGGAACTGCTCGAAAAAGGCGAGAATGCGGTCATGTCCATCCGTAACTTCGGTGAAAAGAGCCTGGACGAACTGCGCCTCAAGATGCGCGAAAAGGGCTATCTGAAAGACGAAATCAAGAAAGAGTCGGAGTAATTTAGCAATGCGACACCAAGTAGCAGGTTTTAAACTCAATCGCACCAAGAGCGCGCGCATCGCTCTGCGCCGCAACTTGATCAAGCAGTTCTTCACCCACGAGCGCATCCGCACCACGCAGGCCAAGGCTGCCGCCATCCGCGGCGACGCCGAGCGGATGATTACCGTCGCCCGCAACGTAAAAGAAGCCAGCGATGCCGAGAAGGTGACTGCCCGTCGCCTCGTTGCCGCCCAACTGGGCAACAATAGCAACGAAGTCATCAAGAAATTGTTCGACGAGATTGCCCCGCGCTTTGCCGAGCGGAACGGCGGCTACACCCGCACCCTCAAGCTCGGCCCCCGCTTTGGCGACAAGGCGGAGATGGTCCTCCTCGAACTTGTTGAAGAGTGAGTAATGAGAGAGTGGAGAGCAGAGACTGGTCTCTATTCTCTTCTCTCTGATCTCTGAACATGGCACGTTACCAGATTATCCTCGCTTACGACGGCACCGGCTTCTACGGAAGCCAGCGGCAGGGGCGCACCCGCACGGTACAGAGCGAACTCGAAAAGGCCCTGGGTAGAATTGGCTGGACGGGTAAGTCCATCCTGCTGGCCGGACGCACCGATACGGGCGTCCATGCCAGCGGACAGGTGGCTGCCTTCGACCTCGACTGGGGTCATGGCCTGGACGCCCTCCACAAAGCCCTGAATGCCAGCCTGCCCTCCGATCTGGCGGTACGCCGCGTGGACCTCGCTCCTGCCTCGTTCCACCCGCGCTTTTGTGCGACCTCACGCCGCTACCGCTACCGCGTCTTCTGCCTGGACGTGCGCGATCCTTTGAGGGAACGCTATGCCTGGCGGGTCTGGCCGATCGTCGCCGACCTGAGTCCTCTGGCTGCAATCTGGCCCGGGACGCACGATTTCGCTGCCTTCGGTTCCCCGACCACTCCCAAGGGCAGCACCGTGCGAACGGTCAAATCCGCCGAATGGCGGTTGAACGGCGGCGAATGGACGTTCGAGATCGAAGCCGACGCCTTCCTCTACCGGATGGTGCGGCGGCTGGTCTACGCCCAGGTGGCAGTGGGGCAGGGACGCTCCGCAGCGGAAGACCTGACCCTGGCTCTGGAGAGCAGCGCCGAGGTCCGGGAGGCTGCGAAGAAACGCATCCCTGCCGGGCTGGCCCTCCCGAATGGCCTGACGCTCGTCGAAGTCCAATATGATAATCTGGCATGAAATAGTCTGAACGACTGGAGAAAAGAAAGTGTACAAATCCTACTATCCAAAGGCCGCTGAGATTGACCCCAAATGGGTCTTGGTGGACGCCGAAGGCCAGAACCTGGGCCGTCTGGCGACCAAACTTGCCTCGCTCCTGCTGGGCAAGCACAAGCCGACCTTCACCCCCGGCGTGGACCTGGGTGATTACGTGATCGTGGTGAATGCCCAGAAAATTACCGTCACCGGGACCAGGACCAGCACCAAATTGACAACCAAGATGTATCACCACCATTCAGGTTATCCCGGTGGATTGAAGACCATCAGCCTGCGCGACCAACTGCAAACCCGCCCGGACCGCGTCATCCGCTCCGCCGTGTGGGGCATGTTGCCGCACAACCGTATGGGTCGCCATATTCTCAAGCGCCTCAAGGTGTACGCCGGCGCCGAGCACCCGCACGGCCCGCAGAACCCGCAGCAGGTCGCATAAAGGAGCAGGAACATGTCTGTGCAGTATTTCGAAGGTGTTGGACGCCGCAAGGAAGCCGTAGCCCGCGTGCGCGTCATGGCTGGTTCGGGACGTTTCATCGTCAATGACAAGGAAGGTCCGGTCTACTTTGGCCGCCTGGGCGACATGGAGTCCATCCTGACCCCGTTCAAGGCTGCCGGGCAGGACGCCCACACCTACGATGTGACCGTCCATGTCAAAGGCGGCGGTGTCACCGGCCAGACGGACGCCATCACCCTCGGTCTGGCGCGCGCCCTGGTCAAGATGGACGCGAACCTGACCCCGGCCATGCGCAAGTTCGGTCTGCTGACCCGCGATGCCCGCATCAAGGAACGCAAGAAACCCGGGCTCAAGCGTGCCCGCAAGGCCCCGACCCACACCACACGTTAATCCAATCAAAAGCAGAAAACAAAACGTAATGCCTGGGATTGCTTGCACATCTTCAGCGCATTACGTTTTACTTTAAGCCTTTTGAATTCCGAATTTTGACGATTGGAGTGCCTATGCCCGGTATCACCCTGCTCGGCCTCGGCCCCGGCGACCCGGCTCAACTGACCCGCGAAGCATGGGAGGTGTTGTCTTTGGCAGATGAAATTTACCTGCGCACCAGGCAGCATCCAACCGTTCCTGGCTTGCCGCCCGCGCTAAAAGTTCATTCGTTCGATCACCTCTACGAAAACGGCGAATCGTTTGAAGATGTTTACGCCGCTATTGTGGAGAAGGTGCTGGAACTGGGACAGCGACCGCAGGGAGTGGTTTACGCCGTGCCGGGCGACCCCTTTGTGGCCGAAGCCACCGGCCCGGAGATTGCGCGCCGTGCCCGGGCTATCGGCCTGCCGCTGAAAATAGTGAATGGCATCTCCTTCCTGGAGCCGGTCTTCGCCGCGCTTGACGTTGACCCATATCCGCGCCTCTCGCTGGTGGACGCGATTGAATTAAGCCAGGCGCACGTGGCGGCTTTTCCTCCAGACGTGCCGGTGCTGATTGCCCAAATCTACTCGCAGATCGTCGCCGCCGAAGTCAAGATGACCCTCAACACGGTCTACCCCGATGAGCATCCTGTTCGCCTGGTTCATGCCGCGGGGACGAAAGACGAGGTTGTAGAGGAGATTCCCCTCTACGAGATGGACCGCTCGAAACACACTGGCCTGCTGACAGCGCTCTACCTCCCACCTCTGGCCGAGGGGACCTCCTTTGAGGCTTTCCAGGAGATCGTTGCCCATCTGCGCGCTCCTGATGGCTGCCCCTGGGATAAGGAGCAGACCCACCAGTCGCTGCGCCCGCACCTGATGGAGGAAGCCTACGAATCCCTGGCCGCGCTCGATTCAGGTGACCCGGCCAAAATGGCGGAAGAATTTGGCGACCTCCTGCTCCAGATCGTGCTCAATGCCCAGATCGCCAGCGAAGCAGGCGATTTCAACATGGCAGACGTGCTCAAGGGCATCTACGATAAAATCATCCGCCGCCATCCTCATGTTTTTGGAGACGTGCAGCTGGATGGCGTACAGGGCGTGCTCAAGAACTGGGAAAAACTCAAGGCCGAAGAGCGAAAGGAAGAAGGGGAGGAAAAGGGTCTGCTGGACGGCGTCCCGTTGGCGTTGCCAGCGCTCACCCAGGCCCAGGAATACCAGGACCGCGCCGCACGCGTCGGCTTCGACTGGCCGGAAATCGAGGGTGTCCTTGAGAAAATTGCTGAGGAAATCCGCGAGGTGCGGGAAGTGACAAATCAGGAAGAACTGACAGCTGAACTGGGCGACCTGTTCTTTGCCCTCGTCAACCTGGCACGCTGGAAGAACGTGGACGCCGAAGCTGCCCTGCGCGAGACGAACATGCGCTTCAAGAAGCGCTTTGCCTACGTCGAAAAAGGAGCGCAGGCGTTAGGGCGGAAACTCTCTGAAATGACAATTGACGAGATGGAAACCTTGTGGCAGGAAGCAAAGAAGCAGTGATACAAAAAAAAAGCGATGCTGAAATTGCATCGCTTTTCATTGACTGGTTGGCAGCCAGACGCTGAAGGTGGCCCCCTTGCCGGGGCCTTCGCTCTGGACCTCGATCCGGCCGCGGTGTTTCTCGACGATTTCCCTGGCGATGGCCAGCCCCAGCCCCGTGCCCGGCGCAGTCGACTCGCGTCCAGCCTTGCCGCGGAAGAACCGCTCGAAGAGCCGCCCGCAGTCTTCCGGGGTGATCCCCGGTCCGGTATCGCGGACTTCGAATCCGACCCAGGCTTGCGCCTGTTTGGTCTCTGCCTGTGTGCGGATGATGATCCGCCCATTCGGGGGGGTGTAGTTCAGGGCATTGGTCAACAAGACACTCAGTACCTGGCCTACCATCTGTTCGTCTGCCTGGATGGGCGGCAGGGCTTCGTCTGGTTCCAGGGCGAGGGTCAACTGGCGCTGGGCCGCCAGCGGGGCGCGATCAGTGGCGTAATCCTGCACCAGGCGGTTCAAATCGAGTTCGATGGGGTTGAAGTGGAATCGTCCCTGGTCGAGGCGCGAGAGATAGAGCAGGTCTTCGATCAGGTGCGCCAGGCGGTTGGTCTCACGTTTCAATGTCCTGACGTATTGTTGGGCCTTCTCGGGGTTTGATTCGATCATGCTATGGTAGAGCATGATGCTGGTAATCGGTGTCCGCAGTTCGTGGGAAACGTTGGCGAGGAACTCGTCTTTGAGGTGGCTGAGGGAGATGAGGCGCTCATTGGCGGCTTGCAGGTCCGAGGTCCGCGCGGCGACGCGCTTTTCCAGTTCCTTGTTCAACTTGCGGATCTCTTTTTCAGCCCGCCGCCGCTGGGCCAGTTCGCGTTCCAGTTCGTCGTAGAGCTGTGCATTGCGGATGGCGTTGGCGAGTTGGTCGCCCATCGTTTGGAAGGAGAGGATGTCTTCTTCGCTGAATGCAGCCCCTTTTTCGCTCTGGATGCTCAACGCCCCGATGATCTCACCGCGGCTGATGAGCGGCAGGGCCAGTTCGGAGCGGGTGTTGGGGAGCAGGGGGTTGTCGAAACGCACGGCCTCGGTGCCTACATCCAGGGCGATGCGGGCTTTTTTATGAGCAATGCACCAGCCGATCATGGAGGTGTTGCCCACTTTGAGCCGGTGACCGCTTTGCAGCATTTGTTTCCCGGCTTTACCCGTCCCGGCATGGAGGATGGCCCATTGGTCGCCATCCTCCATCAGGAACAGGCCGACGTAGTACAGCCCGAACCGTTTGCAGACCATGTCCACGACCTGCTGGCTGAGTTCGTCGGGGTCGAGGATGCTGCTGGCCGCGCGCGAGACCCGGGCGCCGGTCAGCAATTGCCCGGTGCGCTGTTCCAGCATGGTCGCATAATGTTCGAAGGATTCATTGGCTTTGCGCAAGGCTTGTTCGCCATCGCGCGTGGATTCCAGGCTGCGGGTAAGACCGCTGGTGGCATAGTGGATGAAAGCAGCCGTGATCCACAGGAGAACTGCGATCATAAGGACATCATCGAGAGATGTATATTCACGGAACTGGATTGCGTTGGGTATCAGACCGTTGATTTCTCCCAGGTAAACTGCCCAAAAGCAGATGGTCCCGATGGCAGCGGAGATCAGCGCGCCGTGTTTGCCTTGAATCAAGCCGCCCAGCGCCACGATCATCGGGAAACTTAGCAGGGTGATATCATGAATGCCTTGTCCCTGAAAAACAACAAAAGTGGCGATGGCGAACAAGAATAAAGGAATAACCTGACTGGCGAGAGCGCCTCTTCCACGGCGTGCCAGGAACAGGAAAATCAAAAGGATGGTATCTCCCGCCAGGACCGCGCCCAGGGTGGCGAATAATCGCCGATAGACTGCTGAAACAATTAATAAGGACGATGCCGCCACCAAAACGAGAACAAGGTAAGTGATCGTTGCCGCTTTACGCTTGTCTGTTTCTTCTGCAATTAATGGCGGAGACATAATCTGTTTGATTCGGGAAATGAATTCTGCTACCTTCATCGGTACCTTTGCCATTGCAACTGCTTGAAAAAATAATATGACCTGATCTTGCCGATGAAGCGACTGTGACGCTAGTAGAACGGTGCATTATTACTATAACCGATTTTAGGAGCAGAATCAACAGGATGATGAGAAATTCCTTGGCGGGCATCTGGCACGGGAAATCGATTCACAAAACAGGAAAATTTAAGATATTTTCCACCTCCATCCTCTTGTTTGCGTATGGCAAATATGTTAGAATTATGCACACTTACCCCATATCTAGGGGATAAATTTCACGAACCACCATATGTGGCGGCTACATTTGTTCTAGTTTTCACGGAGTGATGAGAATGCGTTGTCCCTATTGTCAGCACGAAGACTCAAAAGTGATTGACACGACGCACGACAGCCACGGGGGAATCCGCCGCCGGAGGGAATGTCTTGGTTGCGGACAGCGTTTCAGCAGTTACGAACGCCCCATCCTGGCAACGCCTCTCATCATCAAACAGGATGGCACTCGTGAGGAGTTCGACCGCCAGAAACTGGAGCGCGGCATCCGTATCTCGTGCGCCAAGCGCCCGGTTTCAGCAGAGGATATTGAGCGCCTGATCGGGCAGGTGGAAGCCGACCTGCAAAAGCAGGGCAAGGCTGAGATTTCCTCGCGCGTTGTCGGCGACCTGGTTATCAAGGGGTTGAAGGAACTGGACCAGATTGCATATATCCGTTATGCCATCGTGTATCTGCGCTTGTCTGACTTGCACGCGTTACGTAGTGAGATTGACCGCCTTTTGATTGAAAAGTAAATCCATCTGTTACGCCGCGCATCCTTTCCCGGAACGGACTGCCGGCGTATCTGTATCTCTTTGAACGGTACACACTTCACATTACAGGAGTTGAGAATGGCATCCACGTCCATACAGACCAGCAAGGGATTACTCCCCACCCCGCCCATGCCGTCAGACTTGCCGCCGGTGGACCTGACCGAGAACGCCCGCCAGGTGCTGGTGCGGCGCTACGTCCGGCGCGGCGATGATGGCGAACCGGTGGAGTCGCCGGAGGAAATGTTCTGGCGGGTGGCGTATCATATTGCCACAGCCGACGAGCCCTGGGGTGGGGATGTTCTGACGCTGGCGCGCGAGTTTTATATTTTACTGACCTCCCGGAAATTCTTTCCCAACTCCCCCACGTTTACCGGTGCAGGAACACCGCTTGGCCAACTGGCGGCATGTTTCGTATTGCCCATCAACGATGACATGGGCCGCGACGCGGCCGGCATTTTCCAGTCCCTGCGAGACGCGGCTCTCATCCAGCAGACCGGAGGCGGGAACGGTTTCTCGTTCTCGCGGCTCAGGCCGCAGGGCGCGCTGGTCAAGTCTTCTGCCGGGCAGGCCACAGGTCCGGTGGGGTTCCTGAGGGTGTACGACCACGCCTTCGGGGAGATTGCCCAGGGCGGGACAAGGCGCGGCGCAAACATGGCCGTCCTGCGGGTGGACCATCCCGATGTCGAAGAGTTCGTCACCTGCAAGGACAAGGAAGGCAGCGTCAGCAATTTCAATATTTCAGTCGGCATTACCGACGCCTTCATGAAGGCCGTGATGGAAGATGCGGAATGGGACCTGCGCTTCCCTGATGTCACCGCGCCTGCTTACCGCAAGTTCCGCGGTACGCTGGAGCAGGCGGAAGCAGCGGGTATCCCGATCAGGGTTTATCGAAAAGTGCGGGCGCGCGACCTGTTCGACAAAATCGTCCGCCAGGCGCACCACAACGGCGAGCCGGGTGTGCTTTTCCTGGACGCGGCCAACCGCGCCAACCCCGTGCCGCACCTGTATCAGTTGGAGGCAACAAATCCGTGCGGCGAGCAATGGTTAGGTCCTCACGAGAACTGCTGCCTGGGCTCGGTCAACCTGGCTGAACACTGCGCCCCGGATGGCAGCGTGGACTGGGACTCCCTGCGCCTCAGCGTGGAACTCTCGACGCATTTCCTCGATAATGTGGTGGATGTGAATGCCTATGTTCCGGCGGTGCCGCAGTTGAGGGAAGCCGCCCACAAAGCCCGCCGCATTGGGCTGGGCATCATGGGCCTGGCTGACCTGATGTATCACGCCGGGGTGCGCTACGGCTCGCCGGAGGGACAGGAGTTCGGCGCGCAGGTGATGGAGTTCGTCCGTTACCACGCCATGCGCACCAGCGTGGACCTGGCGCGCCAGCGCGGCGCGTTCCCGGCCATCAAGGGCAGCATTTACGATTTCGAAGACATGAAATGGCAGCCGCCGCAGCCCATCGCGCCGTACACCCGCGACTGGGGCCGCCCCGCGCTGGATTGGGATGAGGTTACCGGCGGCATCCAGAAGTTTGGCATCCGCAACGCCGCCCAGACCACCGTCGCCCCCACCGGGACGATTGCCACCGTGGCCGGGTGCGAGGGCTACGGCTGCGAACCGGTCTTTGCCCTGGCCTACATCCGGCACGTCAATGACAAGGGCAAGGACCTGCAACTGACCTACGCCAGCCCGCGCTTCGACGCCGCACTGGAGAAAGCCGGCATCGCCGGGGAAGCGCGCCAGGAGATCGTCGAGGCGGTGATGAAGCACGGCACCTGCCAGGACATCCCCGAGGTCCCGGAAGGACTGCGCAACGTCTTTGTCGTCGCCGGGGATATATCCGCCGAGGAGCACGTTCACATGCAGGCCGCCTTGCAGGCTTTTGTGGACAACTCGCTTTCCAAGACTGTCAATTTCCCGCCCGGCGCGACCATCGAAGAGGTAGCCAGGGCCTACCTGCTGGCCTGGGAACTGGGCTGCAAGGGCATCACTGTTTACGTGACCGGCTCGCGTGAAAAAGTGGTGCTGGAGACCAAGGCCACTGCCGAGAGGAAACAGCCGGCCGCTTCCACCGATGGCACGGTCGTCATGCCGTTTGGCGACAAGGGTGATATGAAACCGGTCTCGGAAACCGAGATCGCCACCCAACTGGCAGCCTGGCACGCCAGCAAGAAGCCGCGCCCGCCCCTGCTGGTCGGCAGCACCTACCGGGTCGAGACCCCGCTCGGCAAGGCTTTTGTCACGGTCAACGAGAACGGCGGCCAACAACCCTTCGAGGTTTTCATTAATACGGCCAAAGCCGGTTCGGAAACCGCGGCCATCTCGGAGGCCATCGGGCGGCTGATTTCCTACATCCTGCGCCTGGCGTCGCCCATCGCGCCGCGTGAGCGCCTGGACGAGGTGGTGCGCCAACTCTCCGGCATTGGCGGCAGCCGCACGCTCGGCTTTGGCCCCAACCGGGTGCGTTCCCTGCCGGATGGGGTGGGACAGGCCCTGGACGAGTACCTGACCGGGCGCAAGACCCATAAGATGGAACAGGCCGAATCCACCCCGGACCCGGCGCCTGCCTCCGCCGCGCCGGCTGACGCCTCAGCGCGCCAGTCGGCCCTGCGCATGGGCGACCTGTGCCCGGAGTGCGGCGAGGCCTCGATGGTGAACGAAGAGGGGTGCAGGAAATGTTATTCGTGCGGGTATAGCGAGTGTTAAATCGAATTATGTGTAGGTAATAATTGGGTAGGGGCGCAGCAACGCTGCGCCCCTACTGTATTCTGGGTCAGGTACACTGGAAGATTGTTGTGGCGTGACAGTCACCTTACTCCATTCAGGGGCGCTTCGCGGAGGTGACTGTCACATCATATCGAGATTCTCGTTAAAAATGTTGTAAAGTGAAAACCTTCGGTAAAATCGTTATAATGGGGTCATCGGAATAGGCCTTCCTTCTTGGCTTACCAGAGGGAGTTTATCATGAAGCAGAAACGGTTCCAAATCCCCATTCATGTGCGAGTTGCCCTGCTCTACGCCCTGTTCGGCTGCCTGTGGATACTCTTCTCCGACCGCCTGCTGTCCTTCTTGGTCCCGGACATGAACCTGGCGATGCAGTTGCAGACCTACA
>JACQYE010000144.1 GCA_016208355.1 Chloroflexota bacterium
CCAGGCGGCCAAAGGACAGCATCAGGCCGCTCAGGACAAGCAGGTAAATGGTGACCACCCATTGGATAGCGGCCACATCGCTCTGGAAATTAGCTCGCACGACGGGCAGGATGGTGTTGACCACGCTCCCGTCCAGTGCGGCCATAAACGAGCCGGTGCCGATTGTAATGAGTACCCACCATTTTCGGTCAATGGTTTTTGTCATGAAGGCCTTAATGAAATGCAGCTATGGAATTGGTTTTATAACCCCGATCTCTGCCGGTATCCAGCCGGGGAAGCCGAGATCGCGACAACTGAGCGCTTCGGTGGTTGCCGTCAGCCCCTCCTGGGTGGTCACATCCACCTGGATGGAGGTATCCTCCTGAAAGCCGGTATCCACGGTCAGTTTCAGGGTCACCTGGTGTGCGGCCGGGAGCAGGTCCACGCAGACGGTTTTATCGGGATGTTCGCGGTCCTCATCGCTGGCGGAGAGCGTCGCGCAGACGGTCGTCAGGTCCGTCGGGGTGGTATTCTTGAGCAGCGGGTAGGCGTTGGTCACCTCGCCCATGCCGTGGCTTATGTCGAGGCTGGTGTTGCAGCCGGAGATTTCGAGCAGCAAGCCCGAGGTCCCGCCCGGTGTGGGGGAGAGGGTGAATGTTGGGGTGGGTGTTTCGGTCTCCGTTGGCGGCAGGGTCCCGAATGGGGTAAAGGTAGCGCTTGGCACGAAGGGCAGCGTAGGCGAGCGGATGGCAGGGGAGGGTGAGGGGGAGGAAATCCCCGCCGGGCGCTGGGCCGGGACAGTGATCCCATTACAGGCGGCAAGAATGGCAACAAGCGAAAAGGCAATCAGTCGGTTCATGGTCTCTCCAACCCCCATTGTATTCCGAATCGGCCTGGAAAAATACTTGATTTTGCCGGGAATCTGCGCGACAATACAGTTGCCTGTCGTTGGGTGCCCCCCTCACCCAGCGGCGGGTACTTTTATGACGGCAGGGGTCACTCGTGCTATACTTGGTCAAAGTCTCAGGGCTATGTTTGGATAGAGTGAATCAATGATTATGCACCCCAAAGCCACTGTTCAAGACGATGATAGAAAATTCGAGATTCTGGCCGAGGCGACGGCATCTGCTATTTTCATTTATCAGGGGACGCGTTTCAAATACACCAATCCTGCGGTGGAACACTTGACCGGCTACAGCCGTGAAGAGCTCCTAGGGATGAGTTTTTCCAGCCTGTTCCCGCCGGATGCGCGTAAAACCTTACGAGGTTTGGGGTTGAAATTGCAGCAAGAGACAGGCGCTGAATTGCATAGCGAATTGCGCCTGATCAAAAAGAGCGGGGAAGAATGTTGGATTGATCTGACCACCTCCATCATTGATTATTCCGGCAAGCCTGCCATGATCGGCACAGCCTTCGACATTACTGACCGGAAGCGCGCCGAGCTGTTGCAGGATGCCGTCTACCGCATTGCGCAGGCCGCCGATCGTTCCAAGAGATTGGAGGACCTTTTCCCGGCCATCCACGCCATCATTGGCGAGGTGATGACGGCAAAGAATTTCTATATTGCCCTCAAGAGTCAGGATGAGGACACTATCTCGTATCCTTATTATGTTGACGAATTCGACCCTCCTGCTCAGCCTCACAAGCCAGGAAAAGGACTCACCGAGTGGATATTGAATACTGGCAAATCACTCCTTTCTGATTTGGAGACCCAAAACAGCATGGAAGGAAGCGGGGAAGTTGTGCTGGTGGGTTCCCTCTCGCCCATCTGGCTGGGAGTCCCACTTTGCCTCGGTAACGAAGTCATCGGTGTGATGGCTGTCCAGGATTATTCCGAACCGACCGCTTATGGGGTGCGTGAGCAGCGGATGCTGGAATTCGTTTCTTCGCAGGTGGCGATGGCGATCCAGCGCAAACGGGCGGAGGAAGCCCTGCGGGAGAGCGAGGAACGTTTCCGCCGCCGCGCTGAGGAATTATCCACTCTTTATGAGACCGCGCGCGATCTTGCGTCGCAGCACGACCTGGATACTTTGCTGAATACGGTAGTAGACCGGGTGGTGGCGCTGCTCGGTTCGCCCGGCTGTACGATCTACCTGTTCGACGCGGAACGCCGCGACCTGGAAGCGGTGGTTTCGCGCGGCTGGCCGGGAATTGTCGGTATACGGCTTCAACTGGGGGAGGGGGTTGCCGGGCGGGTGGCCGAGTCGCTGGAGCCGCTGGTCATTGACGACTACCGGACCTGGGAAAAACGTTCTCCGAAATATTCCTCGATACCCGTAACGGCAGTTGCCGAAGTGCCGATGGTTTATGGCGGGGAACTGGTTGGCGTTTTGACCGCGTGGGAACTGGATAAGGGTGATGGTGCCCCTATCAGGAAGTATACCCAGGCAGATGTGGATTTGCTGGCAGTTTTTGCGGCCACCTCAGCCGGGGCAGTACACAATGCCCGATTGTTCGAGGAGGCGCGCCAACGCCTGGTGGAAATTGAACTGCTTTACCAGGCCAGCCTGGCGGCCTCGCAAATCCACAGCCTGCACGCAGTTGCACAGCGGATCGTGGATACTTTGGGTCACCTGATGGATTGGAAAGGATCCATCTGGGTGATAGAAGACCGCCAGCCGGTTTTGTTGGCCTATGGCAACAAAGGCCTGTCGGGGGAGGCGCACAAGGAAGAGACGGAACGGGTAAAGGGGCTGATCCGCACGCTGGACGATGGGATCGTGGGCTGGGTTTGCCGGAACGGGGCGCCGTTGCGGACCGGGGACGTGAGTAAAAACCCTTATTATGTCCTTTCCGATTTGAATGTCTCTTCCGAGATGTGCGTGCCGCTGAAGTCTGGCGGAAAGTCCATCGGGTGCATCAATGTCGAAAGCGAGCAAAAGAACGCGTTCAGTGAACACGACGAACGCCTGCTGACCACGCTGGCGAACCAGGCCGCCGCGGCCATAGAGAATGCCCGTTTATTTGAGGAAACTCGCCGCCGGGCGGGCCGCCAATTGGCGCTGAACACGATCATCATGACTGCCACCCGCGCCGGAGCAGACCTGGAAAGCCTGCTGAATACCGCCCTGGACCAGACGCTCAAAGCGTTTGGCCTGGATATGGGCGCAATCTGGCTGACAACTGCCCAGCGTGGTATCCAGAGGGTGGCTGCCAGGGGCGTCCCGCCCTCCTTGAGTATGATGATGACCAACGCCGCGTTGATGGGAGAAGTTACATTGAATTCAACCATCGTTGTCAGCGATTGGGAGGATGAGGAGCATCCATTTTCCGGGATGCTGCCCCAGCTGGGCATTCACGGTGCAATTGTTTGCCCGCTCATGGCAGAGGGTCGGCGGATTGGCGGGCTTGCCGTGACAAGCCCTCAGTCGCGGAACTGGTCGTCCGATGAGGTTACTTTCATAGAAGCAATCGCGGGCGAGTTGGGCGCTGCAGCCGATCGCGCCCGGCTTTTCAGCGAAACCCGCATTCGGCTGACGGAACTCGAAGCTGTGAATCGTGTCTCAACGGCTTTGCGTTTATCCCAGTCCATTGAGACCATGCTTTCGGAATTGCTTGACGAAACCCTGAAGACGCTCGACACGGAAGCGGGCAGCATCTGGTTGTTCGATGATGAACAGGGCAGCCTGCGCCAGTTGGTTGGGCGAGGTTGGTGCACCCGCGTAGGGCACATGGGTTGTAAGCCGGGTGTTGGAATCCCTGGAACTGTGTACACAACCAGCGACATCCTGTTTTCGCACGAAATTTTCAGTGATCCCATCACCCCGCCGCAGACTCGCGAGCACGTGCCTCCGGGATGGAGCGGCGTGTGTGTCCCGGTTCGCACTGAACAAGAGACCATCGGCGTTATCATCATATCTGCGCCATTACCCCGGGAATTCGATGGGGAGAATGCCCGCTTGCTGGTCACCCTGGCCGATATGGCCGGGAATGCAATTCACCGGATGCAATTGAACGAGCGCACACGTCGCCATGCTGTTGAACTCGAAGAACGTGTAGCAAGCCGTACCACCGAGTTAAGCGAAGCGTTGCGAAAAGCCCAGGAGGCTGACCGGTTGAAGTCAGAATTCATCGCCAATATCAACCACGAACTGCGCACACCCCTGACCAACCTGGTTTTATATTACCAGATGTTGCGCGCCCAGCCGTCTGTCAAGACCCAGGAGCGGCTGGACGTGATCGGGCGGGAACTCCAAAGGTTGCGCAGTCTGATCGAGAACCTGCTTAACCTGTCCCGCCTGGATCTTCGGCAAGTACATTTCATTCCAATGTTTCATGATATTAACAATATCATCCGTTCCCTGGTGGAAGACCGCCGCTCTCTTGCCGAAGAACGTCGTCTGAACCTTTCTGTGGATCTCCAATCGGATATGCAACCTGTCAGTGTAGACGAAGCCATGATCGTGCAGGCTGTCTCCAACCTGCTCACGAACGCCCTGAACTATACTCCCAGCGGCGGGGAGGTCCGGGTGCGGACGATGTCGGTTGTGAAGGATGGGGAACACTGGGTCGGTTTTGCTGTGGAAGATACCGGGCCGGGAATCGCGGAGGAGGACCGACAGCACCTTTTTGAACGCTTCTATCGCGGCAAGGCCGGACATACTTCCGGCGCGCCCGGCACGGGACTGGGATTGGCCATTGTGAAGCAGGTGGTGGATCGGCACGGCGGCAGGATCGAGGTCCCGGAGGTTTCCGGGCAGGGGGCGGTCTTTGAAGTCTGGCTTCCGGCGGACAAAAAAGAGACCGGTTGACGGTCTCCTGTCTGCGCCCCTGGTGAGATTCGAACTCACGGCCACTGGATTCGAAGTCCATTACTCTATCCGCTGAGCTACAGGGGCAGGCGGCAAAATTATACTCGATAACCCGGCCTTGCACCTATCTGGGACGCATGTTATAATCTCGCCCCGCGCCGCAAGGCGGAAGAATTCTAGTAAGGATTGTGATAATGATTGACTTGAATAAAACCTTCAATGCTACCAAAAATCCGAATATTCCCGACCTGCGCTCCGGTGACCAGGTCAGCGTGCACGTCCGCATCAAGGAAGGCGAGCGTGAGCGTATCCAGGAATTCAAGGGCACCGTCATTCGTATGCGCAAAGGCGGTAACAATGCCAATTTCACTGTCCGCCGAACGGCATCCAATGGTATTGGCGTGGAGCGCACATTCCTGTTGCTCTCTCCGCGTGTGGACAAAGTGGTTGTGGAACGCCATTCGGAAACCCGCCGGGCGCAGTTGTACTTCCTGCGCGGGCTGACGGGCAAGAAATCCCATCTCAAGCAGAAGTTCGAGTAGTTCCCGCAGTGATAGCAATGAAAGGGTGCAGAGCGTTCTGCGCCCTTTTGCGTTAAGGAGTGTCCATGCGCATCCCGCTGATAGGCCTCACCACCTACAACCAGACGAATAAATATGGTTTTCCCATCGCCGCGCTGATGCACCAATATATCACCGCAGTGACCGATGCCGGCGGCGCGCCCCTGCTGATTCAGTCCGGATTGAACAGGGCGACCCTGGATAGTTTGTTCGACAGGTTGGATGGATTGCTCTTCACCGGCGGCGGGGACCTCGCGCCGGATGCCTACAACGGCGAACCTCATCCCCGCCTGGATGGAGTGGACCTGGCGCGCGATTCTGTGGAACTGCCCCTGGTAAAGGCTGCCACGGGAACAGGCAAACCCTTTCTGGGCATCTGCCGTGGTTTCCAGACGATCAATGTGGCCCTGGGCGGCACGCTCTACGCCCACATTCCCGACCAGGTTTCCAATGCCATCAAGCACAATTACGACTCCGGGACCGAGCGCGAACTCCTCGCCCATGAGGTGGTCATGGAGACTGGGACACGCCTGGCGGATATTTTTGGCGAGCCCCGGCTCTCTGTCAACAGCCTGCATCACCAGGGGGTGAAGGACCTGGCGCCGGGGTTGGAACCGGCCGGGTATGCACCCGACGGCTTGCTGGAGGCGCTGGAACTACCCGGCCACCCCTTTGGGGTCGCTGTCCAGTGGCACCCCGAGTGGCTCGTCAGCCAGCCCGCGGCGCGCAGGCTCTTCCGGGCGCTGGTCGAGGCGGCTGGAAAGTAAGACGCGTATCGTAAAACGGTTTACAATCAGGGCATGACAAAAGCCGGTATCCCCCTCGGTATCTTCGATTCTGGCGTTGGCGGGCTTTCAGTGCTGAAAGCCATCCGCTCCCAGATTCCCTCCCGGCCGGTGCTTTACTTCGCCGATCAGGGACACGTTCCTTATGGGTCGCGGCCGGTCGAGGAAGTGCGGGAATTTTCAGAGGAGATCGCCCGTTTTTTGCTCGGCCTGGGAGCCAGGGTGATCGTGGTGGCCTGCAACACGGCCTCTGCGGCTGCGCTGCAATATCTCCGGCAGGTATTCCCTGAGACACCTTTCGTTGGCATGGAACCCGCCGTCAAACCGGCGGCCGAGTCGACACAGACAGGAGTGGTGGGCGTGCTGGCGACCCCGGCTACTTTCCAGGGCGCGCTGTACGCCTCGGTGGTGGAGCGCTTTGCCAGCGGCGTGACCCTGCTCCAGGATACCTGCCCCGGGCTGGTGGGACAGATCGAACGCGGCGAACCGGATTCGCCAGCCACCCGCGCCATCCTGGAAAAGGCCCTGCGCCCCATGCTGGAGCGGGGGATTGATACTGTCGTCCTGGGGTGCACTCACTATCCGTTTGTCATTCCGTTAATCCAGGAAATCGCCGGCCCGGATGTGCGGGTGATAGACCCGGCTCCTGCGGTGGCGCGTCAGACGGCGCGTTTGTTGGCCAGCCTCGGGATGCAGGTTGCAGATTCGGGGCGCGGCGCGTTGGAGTTCTTCACCAGCGGCTTGGCGGACGATTTTTCTAAACTATTGCCATTATTTCTGGGAGAAAACGGACCGGTGCGGGCAGTGCGCTGGCTGGAAGGTAAATTGGCTTTGTAATGAACAGGACAGCCGCAAGGCGCTGTCCTGTGATTTTGGGGTGGATAATGCCGTATCTAAACGACGGTGAGCATGATTTGCTTCTGCTCAACGCTCTCCCCTGCCTTTACGCGCAGGCGGGAAACCTTCCCGGCGCGCGGGGAGCGGAGTTCGTTCTGCATCTTCATGGATTCCAAAATCACCAGGATCTGGCCTTTGTCCACCTGTTGGCCTTCTTCCACCGGCACCGAGATGATCAGCCCCGGCATGGGCGCTTTCAGGGTGAACTCGCCCGAGGCAGCCGCGGCCAGGCCCGAGGTCCGCAAGCGCCGCTCGCGTTCGTCCATCACCCGCACCGAGAAGAATTGACCGAGCAGGAGCACCTGCCAGGCATCTTCGTCGGGATAGAGGTATCCTTCGTAGGATTCGCCATTCATCAACAAGGAATAGAGCGGCTGCCCGCTGACGGCGGCCAGGTCCACCTCGATGATTTCTTCCCCGAAGCGGACGTGGTGATCGTCTATGATTTCCACAGGAAATTCCATCCCGTCAATTTCCGCGATGTATTTCACTGGCAAGAATCCTCCTGGCGGGCGGCCCATCTCCAGGCTGATTTTTGCCCGGAGCGTGGATAGACCTGGGACCGGCGCTCCGTCTGGTAATGGGTCACCATTGTTGCCAGCAAGGCGGCGACATCGAGATAGAGTTCCCGGTTTTCTGCGGCGTCTATCGTGGCGAATTGCTCTTCAACAAAACGCGTATCATATTCACCGGAAATAAAGGGATAGGTTGCCATCATCGTTTGATGGAAGGGGATATTCGTCCGCACCCCGGCGATGCGGTACTCTTCCAGGGCGCGCCTGACTCGGGCGATGGCTTGCGGGCGTGTCTCGCCCCAGACGATCAATTTGGAGATGAGCGGGTCATAGTAGGGCGAAATCTCGAAGCCGATATAAACCCCCGTATCCACCCGGACCCCCGGCCCGGTCGGCAGTTGCGTCAGCGTGATGCGCCCCGTCGAGGGTACGAAATTGTTGTACGGGTCTTCGGTGTTGATGCGGCACTCGATGGCTGCGCCGCGCCAGCGGATGTCTTCCTGGCGGTGGTTGAGTTTCCAGCCGTGGGCGATGCGAATCTGCTCAGTGACGATGTCCAGCCCGGTGACCATCTCGGTGACGGGATGCTCCACCTGGAGGCGGGTGTTCATCTCCAGGAAGTAAAAATTGCGCTCCCTGTCCACAAGGAATTCGATTGTCCCGGCGTTGGCGTAATCCACCGAACGGGCGGCCTGAACGGCTACCTCACCCATGCGCCGGCGCATGGGCTCGTCCTTGCCGAGCAGGGGGGAGGGGGATTCCTCAATTAGTTTTTGGTGGCGGCGTTGGATGGAGCATTCGCGTTCCCCAAGGTGGATGGCGTTGCCGTGCTGGTCGGCCAGGATTTGGAATTCGATATGGTGCGCGCCTTCGATGAGTTTTTCCAGGTAGACGTTCCCATCGCCAAAGGAGGCTTCGGCCTCACGCCGCGCCGAGTGGAGCAGTTCAGGCATCCCTTCCGGGCCGCTGACTTCACGCATCCCTTTTCCGCCGCCGCCCGAGATGGCTTTGATGAGCAGGGGGAAGCCGATTGTAGGCGCCAAGGCAAGGAGTTCATCGTCTCCAAGTGCTCCCTGTCCCTCGGTGCCGGGAACAACCGGCACGCCTGCCCTGGCAACCGTGGCGCGTGCCACGGCTTTATCCCCCATGGCGGCGATGGAGGAGGGTTTAGGGCCGATAAAGGCCAGGCGGGCATCGGCACAGGCGGCGGCAAAATCTGCGCGTTCTGCCAGGAAGCCGTAGCCGGGATGGATGGCATCCGCGCCGCACTTGCGTGCGATGTCTATGATCTTCTCGCCGCGCAGGTAGGAGTCACGCGCGGGGGAGGGACCAAGGAGGTAAGCCTCATCCGCAAAGCGGACGTGCATCGCCTGCCGGTCGGCTTCCGAGAAAACGGCCACTGTTTCGATGCCGAGTTCCCGGCACGCGCGCTGGATGCGGACGGCGATCTCGCCGCGGTTGGCGATCAGGATCTTTTTGAACATGCTTTAGATTTGAGGGAGGCTGGTCAGTCCCCTCTCGCCGACAAACTCACTGAAGAACAGGATTTGCAAGTGCAATTGTTCGGCGAAAAGTTGTTTGCCGGTCTCGGTTGCCAATGGATTCTTCTCGCGGTAGCGTTCCAGGCGCTGGATGCGTTCTTCCAATTTATCGGCCAGTTTATTGTAGTCGTCAATGTCCGAGAAACACCATTGCAGGACGCGGTAAGGGCCGAAGCGGTCCACGTTATCCGCGTCGCTGACGATATTAGCCTCCAGAGTTTCAGGGTTCTCCACGGTGACATGGGCAGCAATTGAATAGCAGATGTTTTCCACCTGCTCCGGTGTGTATCCCAGGCTTTGCAGGAAAGGGCGCACGCTGTTAGCGCCGATGCTTCCATGTTCGCGGCTCTCTTCCCCAGCCACATCGAACCAGGCGATATCGTGCAGGATGCAGGCAGCCACCACCATTTCCACGTCGGCTCCCTCGGCTTCAGCGATAACCTTGCCAAATTGAGCCACGCGCTGTGTGTGCGCCCAGCGGTATTCAATGCCGGAAAGGAAACGCTTCAATTTGTCCTTGTCTTTGCGTTTCTTGTAACTCTTTTCCATGTGCTGGCGGGTGAAGGCCGCAATTTTTTCGATGCGTTCGTTCGGCGTTGTCATAATTCTCCTTGATAACTTTGGCGAATTCTCTACAGAGGAATATTTCCGTGCTTCTTGTGGGGGTTTGTATCGCGCTTGTTCTGGAGCATCTCCAGGGCGTTGATGAGACGTTGGCGCGTCTGGCGCGGCTCGATGATGTCGTCCAGGTAGCCGCGTTCGGCGGCTACATAGGGATTGGCGAACTTTTCGCGGTATTCAGCAGTCAGTTCCAATTTACGGGCATCCGGGTTGGGGGCGCTTTCCATCTCTTTGCGGAAGATGATATTTACAGCCCCGTCCGGGCCCATCACGGCGATCTCCGCTCCCGGCCAGGCCAGGTTGATGTCGCCGCGCATGTGCTTGCTGGACATGACAATGTAAGCCCCGCCGTAGGCCTTGCGCAGGATGACGGTCAGTTTGGGGACAGTTGCTTCGCAGTAGGCATAGAGCAGTTTTGCTCCGGAGCGAATGATCCCGGCGTGTTCCTGCGTGGTGCCGGGCATGAACCCGGGCACGTCCACCAAAGTCACCAGCGGCGCATTGAAGCAGTCGCACAGGCGCACGAAACGCGCTGCCTTCTCGCTGGCGTCAATGTCCAGCACGCCGGCCAGCACAGTCGGCTGGTTGGCGACGATGCCCACTGCATGTCCGCCCAGGCGGGCAAAGCCGACGACAATGTTGGGGGCAAACCCTTCGTGGACTTCGAAGAATCCCTTATCGTCCACAATATGGCGGATGACATCCTTCACGTCGTAAGGTTTGCCGGGATCTTCAGGGACAATCGAATCCAACTCCTCGTCCATGCGCAGGGGGTCATCGTCCGTGGGCAGGAAAGGCGGGTCTTCCATGTTGTTTTGCGGCAGGTAGCCGAGCAGTTTGCGGATGAGATACAGCGCGTCCGCTTCGCTGGCCGCCGCCACATGGCAAACGCCCGACCTCTCGGCATGGACGGCCGCGCCGCCCAGGTCCTCGGCGCTGATCTGCTCGTGGGTCACAGCCTTCACCACGTCTGGTCCGGTGACGAACATGTTCGATGTGCCGCGTGCCATGAAAACGAAATCGGTGAGAGCGGGGGAATATACCGCGCCCCCGGCACAGGGTCCAAGAATAGCCGAAATCTGGGGGACAACGCCCGAGGCCAGCGTGTTACGCAGGAAGATTTCCGCGTACCCGGCCAGTGAGAATACCCCTTCCTGGATGCGCGCCCCGCCCGAGTCGTTCAGCCCGATGACCGGCGCACCGTTCTTGAGCGCCAGGTCGAGGATTTTGCAGATCTTTTCTGCGTGGGCTTCGCCCAGGCTGCCACCCAGCACGGTGAAATCTTGGGAATAAACGTACACCATCCGGCCTTCTATGGTGCCCCAGCCGGTCACGACGCCATCGCCGAGCGCTTTTTGCTCTCCCAAGCCGAAAGCGTGCGTCCGATGGGTGACAAATGGATCAGTCTCGCGGAACGAGCCACGGTCGAGCAGCAGGTCGAGGCGTTCGCGGGCGGTCAGTTTGCCGCGCTTGTGTTGGGCTTCCACCCTCTCCGGGCCGCCGCCCAGGCGGGACTTTTCGCGCAATTCGAGCAAACGGTTAATTTTGGGGTTATCGGTCATGATAGAAGTCTCTGATATTTCTTGAAAATAAGAGTATGAGGACGAATACCAGCACAGCGATGGTTACCGTCAAAGCAAAAGGCTCGTTGCCATGACGTTCCTGCAGAACGAACCGGTCGAACCACACCCAGGACCCGTAGCCTGCCGCGGCCCCGAGCGCCGCTCCCCAGGCCCAGGGTTTCCGCTGCCAGGCCGCCCAGCCGAGGAGGAAGCCAAGCATCGCCCAGGCGCCGCCGCTGACAGCAAGATATAACGGTTCGACGCGCATTGGGTAGCCGGTCAGTGTGTCCCAGAAAAGGATTGCCTGGATGAGGCGCAGGGTGTTCCAAAAAGCCACCCAGACGATAAAAACAACCAGGATTTTGACTTCAGCGGGTCGGCGCGTTTTTTGCACAGGCATCTCAGGGCAGGATCGTAAGGGTGGCGAAAGGCATGGCAACGCCGCGTTCACC
>JACQYE010000034.1:0-4846 GCA_016208355.1 Chloroflexota bacterium
ACTGGCCATGGTTGCCAGGTTTCCGTCCGGGTCGAGGTGGCCCTTGACTGCCTTGGCAACGTCATTGGTCGTCTGTTGCCAGATCTGGATGATGCGTTCATTCTGTTCCTGCTCGGTAAGCAGGCCGCGACGGAAGTCGCGCTGGACAAGTTCCACTTCCTTGAGCGCCTTGTCAATGATCTCCTGCTTTTGCGGTGGGACAGTGATATCGGAGACGGCGATGGTCGTGCCGGAGCGCATGGCGTATTCGAAACCGATGCGCTTGATCTCGTCAGCGGCCTCAGTGGTCACGTCCTGGCCGTAGAGTTCGTACACTTCGGCGATTAAATCCTTCACGCCGCCTTTTTCCAGTTGGCGGTTAATAAACTGGACTTTATCAGGAAGGACGCGGTTAAAAAGAACGCGGCCGACAGTGGTATCAATCATGCGCGTTTCGGGTTCCGGCAAGCGGTTATGTTTGTCATCGTACCAGGTTTGGACGCGCACCTTGATCTCGGTGTGGATGTCCACCTGGCCTAACTGATACGCCATCTCTACTTCGTCAATATCGGCGAAGGCACGCCCGTCACCCTGGTGGGCTTTGACGTGCAACATGGTCATGTAGAATACGCCCAGCACCATATCCTTGGAGGGGCCAATGATGGGTTCGCCATCGGCAGGCTTGAGCAGGTTCTTGGAGGCCAGCATCAGGCGGCGCGGTTCCTGGACGGCCTTGTCCGAAAGCGGCACATGGACGGCCATTTGGTCGCCGTCGAAGTCCGCGTTGAACGCGGTACACACCAGCGGATGCAGTTGAATGGCTGACCCTTCGATCAGGGTCGGTTCGAATGCCTGGATGCCGAGACGGTGCAGGGTCGGCGCGCGGTTCAACAGCACTGGGCGATCCTTGATGACCTCCTCCAGCACTTCCCAGACCTCGGGCCGGCCGCGCTCGATGAAGCGGCGCGCCCCCTTGACGTTGGCGGCGTAATTGTGGGTCACCAGACGACCGATGACGAACGGGCGGTAGAGTTCCAGCGCCATGGCCTTGGGCAGGCCACACTGGAAGAGTTTCAACTGCGGACCGACCACGATCACCGACCGGCCGGAATAGTCCACGCGCTTGCCAAGCAGGTTGCGACGGAAGCGGCCTTTCTTGCCCTTGAGCATGTCGCTCAGCGAACGCAGTTCGCGCCGCCCGCGGCGGGAGAGCGCTTTGCCGCGCTGGGAGTTGTCAATCAGCGAATCTACCGCTTCCTGCAACATGCGCTTTTCATTGCGGACGATGACGTCCGGCGCGCCGAGTTCGAGCAGGCGCTTGAGGCGGTTGTTGCGATTGATGACGCGGCGATAGAGGTCATTCAGGTCGGAAGTGGCGAAGCGTCCGCCATCCAGTTGCACCATCGGGCGCAGGTCGGGCGGGATGACCGGCAGAATGGTCAGGATCATCCACTCCGGGCGGTTGCCCGAACGGCGGAAGGCTTCCACTACTTTCAGGCGGGAGGTGGCTTTCTTGCGTTTTTGCTTGGACTTGGTCGTCTTGACCTCGTGCCAGAGTTCTTGCGACAGTCTGTCCAAGTCGAGACGGCGCAGGATGTCGTAGAAGGCTTCGGCGCCCATATCGGCGCGGAAGACCTGTCCCCAACGCGATTTCAGTTCGCGGTAGCGCGTCTCTCCCAGGAAAGTGAAGGGATGCAGTTCCATCAGTTCGTCGCGCTGGCGTGCGTTCAGGTCCTGGCTGGAGGAGGTCTGATCCTCCAATTGGGAGCGCAGGGTATTCATTTGCTCGTCCGCTTCGGCTTTGAAGCGAACGGCTTCCATCTTATTTTCGTCCAGACTGTGCTGCTGCTCATCTTTGAACTCGTTCTCGATGACTCCCAACCGTTCCTGGACAAATTTTTGCACTTTCGTGATATGCGAGGCGGCGGCCTTGACGCCCTTTTCCGCGATGACCACGCCAGTATTGCCAAAGACAACCGTGTCTGTCAGAACCTGGCCCTTTTTTTCTTGCAGGAGGCTTTCCAGTCTCTGGCCTTCCTGGATCACGGGTTCCAGCCGCGTGGCGATTTGCTCGTCCGATTGTCGTTCGAGTTCTGCTTTGCGCTGGTTGAGTTCAGCCAGTTTCTTGTCACGGGCGGTCTTGATCTCTGCGATCTGGGCGTTGATGACTGCCGCCTGTTCGCGTTCGGAAACGGAGATTTCCTCCTGGAGGCGTTTGAGCGCCTTTTGGCGGGCTTCCTCGTCTACGTAGGTAACGATGTACTGAGCGAAATAAAGCACCCGGTCGAGGTTGCGGCGCGAGATATCCAGCAGCATACCCAGGTACGAGGGAATGCGCCGCGTGTACCAAATGTGAGCCACCGGCGTTGCCAGGCTGATGTGCCCCATGCGTTCGCGGCGCACGGCCGAGCGGGTTACTTCCACGCCGCATTTGTCGCAGGTGATGCCTTTGTAGCGGGGATTCTTGTACTTGCCGCAATAGCATTGCCAGTCGCGCGTTGGGCCGAAAATGGCTTCGCAGAATAACCCATCTTTTTCGGGCCTGAGTCTACGGTAGTTGATCGTCTCCGGTTTAAGGACTTCGCCATACGACCACGAAAGGATGGTGTCTGGCGATGCAAGGCTGATGCGTAATGAAACGAGTCCCTTGGTTTCCACTGTTCCGCTCCTGTCATCCAAATAAGGCTGCGACTTCCGCCCATATCAGAGACGCACAAAAGCAAGCGCTTCGGACGTTCCGTCCAAGCGCTCGCTGGTTATGTCGCAGTTTTCTCTATAATCAATGGACGCTGATTATATCGGCTCGCCTCGGATTGGTCAAGACTCGAATTTCAGCAATTGCAGGACATCTTTCAGCGCGGCGTCGAAGATTTCCTGCATGATTTCGTCCTGGACCCGGTACGGGCCGCCGAAAGACCCGTCGCCGTAAACTTCCCGGGCGGTGCGCGCATCCATCAGGTCCGAGGGGACAACCGGCGGGGTTTTCTCACCTTCAGGCAGATCGGCTACGATGGTGAACGGGAACGCCTCCAGCCAATTGGCATGGTTGGGCTTGATGTTGTGCCGAATGGCAACTTCTTCCACACTATGCGCCATCCACCAGGCAAACCACTGCATTTTCAGTCCCGCCAGTTCGTTGGCAAGTTCGATCAGGCGCGCTTTCACCCCGCCATTCCCGCCATGGCCGTTCAAAACGAGAATGCGCTTGAAGCCTTGTCCATAAGCCGAACGGACGATGTCCTCGACCGCATCCACCAGGGTGGAAAGACGCAGGCTGATTGTACCCGGGTAGGTGAGGAAGTAGGGACTGGAGCCGAAATTCAGGGGCGGGGCAACCAGCACGCCGGTGCGGGTGGAGGCGGCATCGGCGAGCGCCAGAGGGATTTTAACGTCGGCCATCAGCGAAAGATACCCGTGCTGCTCGCAGGCCCCGATGACCAGAATCAACCGGTCATCGTGCTTGAGATATTCTTCCACATCCATCCAGTTCAGGTCTTCGATGCGCATTCCATCCAGTTCAGGTCTTCGATGCGCATGGGTTAGCCTTTCTTCCGGAATATAGAGGTTCGGAAGAAGTATACTATTGTTATTCCTGCTAGAGTGAAAATACCAATTACTGATAGGATCCAATTTGAAGAAAAAGTTTGTAAATCCACGCCACTTTCTGGTGTAGGAGAATAGACGGGTAAAACAATGGGAATTTTTGTAGGCTTTGTTGGCGTATTGATTGGAGTTATAAGCATTGGGTCGATGGTCGAGATGATTGGTCGTTTTGTTGGTGTAATCGTTGGTATTTGTGTGGAAGAGCGGGAAGGCGTAAGTAAATATATACGGGAACATGGGTTTTCGTCCCCTAAGATTGCCCCGACCCATCCAAACTTGCATATATCGTGGTTATCGGGCTCCAAGGCCAATGCGATATCTGCTTCATAGGCGGCAGCTGCACAATAGACGAATTCTGTTGTCGGTGGGAAGATGTTTGCCTCGCCTGCTTGAGCCATGCAGCGTGAGGCCAGGAAATAAGCGAATTGCCGGTGATATTCAGCAGAATCGGGCTCTAACTGGGTAGCCTTTTGAAATGCCTCTTCTGCAAGGTTGGCAAGATGAAGATTTTCGATTCCAACGCCGTGTTTAGTAACAGTCATCCAAGAGTATATCTGAGCCAACGTAAACCAAGCCTCATCATCCTCTGGATTTTGGGCAACCTTATTCCTTTGTTCTATGATGACTTCCCAAACAAACTTGTTGATAATGTTTATTTGGATGTTATTAGCACTGGTTGGTTCAAGATTTTCCCAATGCCACTGCATTTGGTTTCCGTCGTACTGGTAACTAGTGGGTCGCCCCCAGGCGGATTCTTGGGTGAGTGAGTAAGGAGCTACAAAAGTGATATCCACGCTTCCAATCGTATCTCTCCATGCTGCTCCTGATTCGAGCAGGTACCAGAAAGTTGTTACTTCTGGCCCGTACCCATCTTGATAACCTTGCATCTTATAGGCAATTGAGATATGAACAGTTGTATTGACCGGGAAAACGACTTCGAATGTTGCCCAACGAACTGGATCACAATGAGGATTGGGATTATCAGTTGTAATTTCCTCTACTGCCGGTTTTTGCCCATCAATTGAAACGGCAAAAGATTCTGGAACAACTTGATAATATACAAAACTTTCATAGCAAGACAGCGCGCTTAGCGGGAACATGACTTTCATGATCTCGTCAGAGGAGCCGAGGTTTCGCATCGTGAATTCTGCGGTGACATATAGCATATTGTATGTGTATATTTCCCAAGCCGGGTATGCATCGTATGGCTGCGGATCAATTTGACTTTCGGTACCCATCGTCATTACAACATTTTCCGATACCA
>JACQYE010000034.1:4896-6756 GCA_016208355.1 Chloroflexota bacterium
AAATGCCTGCCGTAGCCGGGTCTTCCGGCGGCGCGGCATCCGCACTGACAGGATTGGATGGAACCATCAGAAGTGCCAGGCAAATTATTACGAAACTTAATTTTATTTTCTTCATCTTATCCTCCTCTTCTAGAAATCGAATGAACGATTATTTCACCGCCCGAATCTGTAAATCATTGAACGCAACTTCGACATCTGAATTCTCACTCGGCTCCACGGCCAGTCGTACCTGACCCACATCGAAGCGCCCGTCTGTGAACGAGGAGGTCAGCACCCCGTTCAGATAAACCTGGATGCGGTTTCCCTTCAGAAGCACGCGCAGGCGGTTGGACTGCCCCGGGCCAGCCCGCAGGCTGGCATTCGCTGCCCAATCCATGCCGGTCGTCCAGACCAGGTCGGCGTTGGCGGGCTTGGTGTAATAGCCAAACATGTAGGTGGCTTGGGCCGAGACAAAGAAACCATAGCCGCCCATGCTGGGAGTATAGCGTAGGAACAGCCCGGCGCGGATCCATTTGGGGTCTCCAGAGAGGTAGCGCAGGGTGACACTGGCGTCAACGTTATCGAACACCCCAGACGAGAACAGAACGTAGTGGACCAGGTTGGATTTCTCAAAACGAACGCGCAGCTCCGGGGTCGGGCCGGGGACGAGGGTAATCTTCTCTTCATTCTGGAATTGCCAACTGGGGATGGGTTTCCGGCTGAAATCCGCACCGAGCAGCAGGTCGCCCATATCCGGTTCAGGGCTGAGTGTTTCCGGGACCCGGAAACTGGTGCCACAGTAGTCGCACCGCACCACGCCGGAAAGCCTGGAAGCAGACGGCAGACTCGCACCGCAGTTGGGACAATTGAGACTGAAGAGCATGGGTCACCTCAGGTCGAATTTTAGCCGCGTCGTGGGAAGTGGTCAACGATATAATTGGAGTATGACTGCACCCGTAGCCATCCCCGCCCTGTTCCTGGATCGCATGTCCCGCTTCCTTGGGCAGGAATATCCGGCCTTTGCCGCGGCGCTGAGGGAAGAGCCAGTCAGCGGGTTGCGGGTCAATACCTTGAAACTTTCCGCGGAAGACTTCCGGCGCATGTCCCCGATTCCACTGGGAGAGAATGTGCCCTGGGCTTCTTCCGCCTTTCTCCTTCCATCTCCCAACGTCTCACCAGGCTCCCATCCCTACCACCTGGCCGGGTTGTATTACATCCAGGACCCGTCTGCCATGTCAGCCGCCATGTTGCTGGGCCCTCAGCCCGGTGAGCGCGTCCTCGACCTTGCCGCCGCCCCCGGTGGAAAGACGACCCATCTGGCTGCGCTCATGAGCGGACGCGGTCTGCTGGTGGCAAACGAGATCAAGGATAAACGCGTTGGTCATCTGGCGATGAACTTGGAGCGCTGGGGAGCCGGAAATGTGGTCATCACAAACGAGACACCGGAACGGCTGGCCGACCACTTCGGCCCGTTCTTTGACCGGGTGCTGGTGGACGCGCCCTGCTCCGGCGAGGGGATGTTCCGCAAGGATATGGGTGCGCGCCTCGACTGGTCGCTGGAGATGGTGGCAGGCTGCGCCGTACGGCAGGGAAACATCCTGCGCGTGGCGGCCAAACTGGTGAGTCCGGGCGGGTATTTGATGTACTCGACCTGCACGTTCGCGCCGGAGGAAAACGAGGGTGTGATGATGCGGTTCTTGGATGACCATCCCGATTTCGAGGTGGACGCGTTGCCGCAGTTGCCTGGTTTCATGCCCGGGAAACCGGAATGGGTGGGAGAGAAAAACAAAAAACAAAAAGAAAAAGACTCGCTAAAGGGTGCAGTGCGCCTGTTTCCTCAGCGTGTGGCAGGAGAGGGACATTTCGTTTGCAGGTTGAAGC
>JACQYE010000145.1 GCA_016208355.1 Chloroflexota bacterium
AGGAGGTGCGCCGGATCAGTTCAAGGATTTCATTGGTCAGGTCTCGCATAGGTCCTCCTGTGATGGTTGACGTTTTCTATCATACTCCGAAACATCTAAAATTCGAGTAACAAAGCGCGCAGGAATGGTAGGCGGAATATCCTGAAATAAAAAAACCTCCCGCAGAGTTTCTGCGGGAGGGACTATCTGCGGTCTATGGCTTCGATACCACCAGGTTATCGAACAGGATATCCACATTGCCTTCGGAGAAGGACTTGGCGAACAGACCCACATCGCCGCCGGAGAACGAAGCATCCGTGGCGGTGGCGGCCTGCGTCCCGTTGACCAGCAAGGTCAGTGTGGATCCGATGCAGGTGGCTTCGATGTGGTTGGTCGTCGCGCCCTGGTTGACGGCGTCGGATAGATCCATGAACTCTCCGGAGAGCAGGGAAAACTCGTTGTTCTTGTACATGGCAATGCCGGCATACCCGTCACTGCTGATGATGAACAAGTAGAAATTATCCACGTCCTGGTAGCGGCAGATGACGCCCAGCGCATTGTCGTCCGGCCCGCCGGACTTGGTGGCGTCCACTGCGATTCGCAAGTCGTTCTGGAAATCCTGGTAGGGGTTACCCCAGAGCAACAAATCGGTTGCAGTGACGAGGATTCGGTAACCGTCTCCGGCATAATCAACGCTGCCACTCGAGTCGCTGTACACGTCCCAGCCGGAACCGGTATCCGAGAAATCGTCTGTAAACAGCGTGTTCGGATCGCCGTCGGGATCGGCACCGGGCAGGCTGGGCAGTGTGCAGGCCAGGGTGGCCAGCACCAGAATTGCCAGAGGGAGTATCAGTTTTTTATTCATGGTTCCTCTCCAAGTTACAGGGTACTGCGCAAATAAACGAACCGAAATCCTGTTATTTTCAAGCCTTTCGAAACAGGCAAGTTCAGATATTTCTGCAAGAAGCAGTAGAAGGTTTCGGCCAGTATACCTGAATCCGCCCAACCAGCAAGCCTTGACAAAAGTACCGGGGGAGGTAGAATATTCACGGCGCAAGCCTATTTTTATTTTACGCCAATAAGTGTAAAAATGACACTAAATCTGCATCCTGACATTCTCGAAGCCATCCGGCGTGCCCTGGCCGAAGACATCGGCCCTGGCGATGTGACGACGGACAGCATTGTCCCCGCCGAGGCGGCCATGCGCGGCCAGGTCATCGCCAAACAGGACGGCGTGGTTGCCGGGCTGGACGTGGCGCAGGCTGTCTACGAGATGGTGGACAAGGTGGTTGACTTCCATCCGCAGGCGGAGGAAGGTGCGCGTGTGACCCGCAGCCAGGTGCTGGCGCTCGTCTCCGGGCGGACCCGCAGCCTGCTGACCGCCGAACGGACCGCGCTCAACTTCCTCGGGCGGATGTCCGGCATCGCCACGCTGCCGCGCCAGTTCGTGGATGCCGTCGCCGGGACGAAGGCCGTCATCCTCGACACGCGCAAGACCGCCCCCGGCCTGCGCATGGTTGATAAACTGGCCGTGAAGCGCGGCGGCGGGCATAACCACCGCATCGGCCTGTACGACATGATCCTCATCAAAGATAACCACATTGACTACGCCGGATCTATTACCGAAGCGGTAACCCGCGCCCGCTCCGCGCAGACCGGGCTGGAGGTCGAGGTGGAGGCGCGCACGCTGGAGGATGTGCGCGAGTCCCTCGGCCTGGGCGTGGAACGCATCCTGCTCGACAACATGTCGCTGGAGTGGATGGCAGAGGCTGTCCGCATCACGGCGGGCCG
Source organism: Chloroflexota bacterium (assembly GCA_016208355.1). GTDB lineage: Bacteria > Chloroflexota > Anaerolineae > Anaerolineales > Villigracilaceae > UBA877. Next base: position 1,771 of record JACQYE010000145.1, read on the forward strand.
CGCCAAATTGGAGGCCTCCGGCAATGTCACGCTGGAGACCGTCCGCGCCATCGCCGAGACGGGCGTGGATTTCATCTCGTCCGGGGCGTTGACCCATTCGGCGAAGGTGTTCGATGTATCGTTCGATTACTTAACATAATCGTTTGCACTGGAGTGCAGGCTTCAGCCTGCAATGCGGACTAACCCTAAAGGGTGCTTCGCGAAGTCCGCACTCCGGATTTTAGGAGCATATTGAATGAATGCCACTGAAATGTACGAATCCATGAAATCCAAACTCGGCCGCATCGTCCCGGACGTGGAACTGCGCTACAAGGCCGGGATTGCGGTAGAAATCAACGAACTCAAGAAACAACGTAATGCCGTGATTTTAGGCCACAACTACATGGAACCGGCGCTGTTCCATTCCATCCCTGACTTTACCGGCGACTCGCTCGACCTTTCGCGCAAGGCCGCCCAGACGGACAAGGACGTGATCGTCTTCTGCGGCGTCAAATTCATGGCCGAGACGGCCAAGATATTGAATCCCTCCAAGACGGTGCTCCTGCCGGCGGAGAAGGCCGGTTGCTCGCTGGCCGCCTCCATCACCGCCGACGACGTGCGCGCCCTCAAGGCCAAATTCCCAGGCGTGCCTGTGGTGACCTACGTCAACACCTACGCGGACGTGAAAGCCGAGTCGGATGTCTGCTGCACCTCGTCCAACGCTGCGGCAGTGGTCGAGTCGCTCCACGCCGAGACGGTCATCTTCCTGCCGGACGAGTACCTGGCGAAGAACGTGGCGCGCGAGACCGGGAAGCATATTATTTTTCCGACCCCCCTTGCATCCCCCCATCCCGACACAGGGACGCATGCGGAAGACGTCGAGATTGAGAAAGTCGGGATGGGGGGACCGGGAGGGGGGTTGATCGGCTGGCGCGGCAGGTGCGAGGTCCATGAGAAGTTTACGCTGAAAGACATCGAGACCGTGCGCCTCCAGTTCCCGGACGTGCTCATCCTGGCGCACCCGGAATGCAGTCCCGAGGTCACGGCCGCAGCGGACTTTTCCGGCTCGACCAATGCCATGATCCGTTATGTCAAGGAGTCGAAAGCCCCGCATTACCTCCTGCTGACCGAGTGCGCCATGGGCGATAACGTCGCCGCCGCCAACCCGGAGAAGGACATGCTGCGGCTGTGCATGGTGCGCTGCCCCCACATGAACATGATCACGATGGAAGACACGCGCGACGCGCTCAAATTCAACCGCTACGTCATCGAAGTGCCGGAGGAGATCCGGGTGAAGGCGTATCGGGCCGTGGAACGCATGATAAAAATTGGATAATTCACCACAATTGTAGAGACGGCTCCCACGCCGTCGGGCATGGGAGCCCGACCTCACAATATAAGGATTATTTTGAAAACAACCGACGTCCTCATCCTCGGCTCCGGCATTGCCGGGGCAACCGCCGCCCTGCGGCTGGCGCAAAACCCGGCGCGGCGCATCATCCTCATCAGCCGTGAACCGGACCCGCGCGAGTCCAACACCCGCTATGCCCAGGGTGGGATCATCAGCCGGGGGAAGGACGACAGCGCCGACCTGCTGGTGGAAGATATCCTGGAAGCCGGGGCGGGCGCTTCCCTGCCCGGCGCGGCGCGTATCCTGGCAGAGGAAGGGCCGGGGCTGTTGCAGGAGACCCTGGTCAAGATGGCAGGGATTGAATTCGACCGCAAATCGGACGGCAACCCGGAGTACGGCCAGGAAGCAGCGCACTCGCGGCGGCGCATCCTGCACGTTGGCGATGGGACGGGGAAAGCCATCATCGAAGGCTTGATGGCGGCTGTCCAGCGCATGCCCAACGTGGAACTATTGACCGATGCCACCGCTGTGGACCTCATCACCTACCCCCACCACTCGCGTGACCCGTTGGCCGCTTACGGGCCCGTCGCCTGCCACGGCGCGTATGTTTTCGACCGCAAAGGACGCGCCGTCCACCGCACGCTGGCGGCAACCACCATCCTGGCAACCGGCGGGCTGGGACGCATCTTCCGCAACACGACCAACCCGCCCGGGGCGCGCGGCGACGGGCTGGCGATGGCCTCGCGCGCCGGGGCGCGCATCGTCAACGCCGAATATGTCCAGTTCCACCCCACGGCGCTCTCCGCGCCGGGAGCGGAGGGCTTCCTGATCAGCGAAGCCGTGCGCGGCGAGGGCGGCATCCTGCTCACGCCGGAAGGCCAGCCGTTCATGGAAAAGTATTCGCCGGAATGGAAGGACCTGGCCCCGCGCGACGTGGTGGCGCGCGCCATCCACACCGAGATGGAAGACCATGGCTATTCCCATGTGATGCTCGATATTGCCTCGCACCTGTCCGCGGCGAAGATCAAGGAACGCTTCCCGAACATCTATGCGGAATGCAAGCGCGTCGGCATAGACATCACCCGCGAACCCATCCCGGTCGTCCCGGCGGCGCACTACTTCTGCGGCGGCGTGGCTGTGGACGAGTGGGGCCGCACCGGTATCCGGAACCTGTACGCGGTGGGCGAAGTCTCCTGCACCGGGCTGCACGGGGCGAACCGGCTGGCTTCCACCTCGCTCCTGGAAGGACTGGTCTGGGGCACACGTGCGGCGCGCGATATCGAGGTCCGCTTCGCTTCCCACCCATCTCCTGCCATCCCCACCCGCGACGATGTCCCCGCCTGGGACGAGTCCAACCTGACGCAGGACTCAGACCCGGCGCTCATCCAGGGCGACATGCAGAATATCCAGAACATCATGTGGCATTACGTGGGACTCGTCCGCTCCGGCGACCGGCTTTCGCGTGCCATCCGCGAACTGCGCCACCTGCAGAACGAGATCGAGACTTTCTACCGTAAGACCAAGTTGAGCGACGGACTCATCGGCCTGCGCAACGCCGTCGAAGTGGCGCTGATCGTCGCCCAGGCGGCGCGCCACAACCGGCAGTCGCGCGGCTGTCATTACCGGGTGGATAGTGTGGATGGGGGGGACAGATTGTTATAATTTATCCGATGTTTGTTGCGGTTATGTGGACGATGCTTCTTGAGTAGTAAATGCCCGGCTGATCGACTTACCGGGCATTTTTTGATGGATATACCAAGAGTCACAAGCCAATTTCAAATCTGAGTTCTCTCAAGTTTCGTTCTGCAGCATAAAGGTCACCAATCAAATAGGTTGCAATATGCTTATACCGACTCTTATAATCAGAGAGGGAACGGACAACTTGATTAAATTTTTGAGATTCATCAGAGATAACATATAGGTTCGTGTTGGCATAATCGAGCAGCGTTGCTAAACGACCAACTCCTGACCATGTTCCAGTAGAAAGTTCAACTTCAAATGCATATTCAGGAATATATTTCTCTGCTTTTTCTCGAAACCAAAGAACATCAATTTGTCTGAGAAGATTGTAGTCTGAGAATTGAAGATCGGGACAAGCATTTAGTGTGGCAATTTGACTTAACTGCTTTCCATTGAATAACTTAGATTTGTTCGGGCAAAAGGTTTGGTAGCCGCGGATGTTTCCTATTTCGAGCAAACGACCTTGCAACACTGAATGATAACTTTCTTCCGCGGTAGTTTTTACAGTTTTAGTCGGTGAACTTAATAAACTCAAAGCATTAGTGTACTCGTCACATTCTATGCGGTTGTTTCTCCCATTTAGAATGAGTTGCAAATCTGCGTCAATATTAATTTTGTATTCGCCATTCCTATCATGGCTTATAAAAGGCAATTTTTCGATTAAAAACGAGGAAGGGAAAATTAGAGAGCGATCAACTGAGCCGCAAATAAATACAAAAAAAGAATTTTCAAGATTTGCCACTTCTTCAGCATTTATATAATTCAATGGCTTTGGTGCATAAATCGATGAGCAGGCAAGGTGCAGCCATGGATCATCGGGAAAGTCAGGCGGCTTCCCCGGGAACAGGCACTCGATAGCTATCTGGCATACCAAGATGGGTCATGCGGTTGAGTGCGGCACAACAAA
>JACQYE010000146.1 GCA_016208355.1 Chloroflexota bacterium
GCGTCGAGGCGGGGTTTGGACGGGTGCGCGGCGATCAGGTCCGAGGTCCGGCCTGTCGCGGCGATTTTGTTCCCCTTGATGAGCACTGCGCCATCTTCGATGATATTGAGCGTGCCAAGGGTGCGTCCGCGTTGTGGACCGCCGGAGAGGGTCAGGAGTTGGGAGGCTGAATGGATGAGCATAGGCTTATTAAACCACAGATGAAAAGGATGAACACAGATACAGGATAAAAAAGGTCGCTCTGTCGGCGGCAAAGGAACAGGAAGAGACTGTGAAGACTACCTGGTTTTCTTCATCCGCCATAGCGCCAGGAACGCCAGCAGGTTGAACACGACCGCGCCGGCTGCCACCGCCCCGAAACCCAGACCGTATAGCCTGGGGCTGGCAAACGCGCCGAGCGCCCGCCCGAGCGACAGTCCGGAGACATTCAGCGCCAGGACTGTGGCGCGCGCCGATGGCAGGATTTCGGTCATTAATGGGATGGCACTAACGATGGTGAACTCGAACGAGATGTAGAAAAAGAACAGGCCGATTAACGCTCCGGCCTCAGACTTGCCCAGCACCGGGAGGGCCAGCGCGGCAAGCGAGTTGGCCGCCAGCCCGAAAGCCACAGCGCGCGGCTTGCCGAGCCTGTCCACAAAGGCAGCCACCAGCCCCTCCCCTCCCAGTTCCGAGAGGCCAATAACCGCCGAGGCCGCGCCCAGGGCGGCAATTTGCAGGCCGAAGGCATCCTCCAGCCAGACGCCGAAGAGGAGGTTGACCGTTTCGTTGGCCGCGCTGGAGAAGAGTCCCAAAGACAGGCTGGCAAGGATGGGGAGGAACGCCGGGGAGCGGAGGATGGACAACAGGGAATGGTTTTCGGGAGCCGGGGAACCGGCAATAACCGTGGGCGCGTCCTTGGGGATGATAAAGGCCAGGATGAGAAACGCGAGCGCTCCCAGGCTGGCGAACGCCAGGAAGGGGGAGTCCCAGCCCCGACGGGCGATCAAAAAGCCGACCAGCGGTACGCCGAGGATGAAAGCCAGCGACCAGCCGAATTCGGTCACGGCCAGCACCCGCCCGCGGCGCTCGTAGGGGACGCGGTCGCCCAGCCAGGAGACCAGGGAGATGTCGAAAACGTATTTTCCCAGCGTCATCAGGAGCAGGGCGGCGGCGAAGACCGGGAAAGTGGGCCACGCAACGACCAGCGCCGCGCCGAGGCTGAATAGCCCCACTCCGACCAGGATGCCGACCTTGCGGCCGCGCTTGTCCGTCAGGGCTGCGGCGAGCGGACCGAACATCCCGGCGAGAGCGCGGGCGGTCATCACATAGGACAATACCGACAAGTCCACGCCCAGACCGCGCGCAAAGGCCGCCAGGAACGGATAGACCATCCGGTGGGCAGTGTTGAGCGTTGTCCGGATGAAGGTGAAAGCGATCAGTCGGGAGGTCAGATTCGAGGTCCGCACCAATTCCTACACCAGCGGTTCAGGATTGTTTTTGCAGCCACCAGCGGGTGAGAAAGTAGGCGGCAGCCATGGTCAGGAAGATTACGCCAACGAAGAACAGTTGCAGGGACAGGATGCCCGAACTGAAAATTGGGGAAGGCGGCGGGTGCAGCACATAATCGGCCTGGCGAAGGGTAATCCACAGGGCGGCGAAAAAAAGCACATTGGCGAGCGAAGTGAACACCGGCCGAGCCAGGAAGGCCAGCCCCATCTGGAGCAGGACCCCCGTCACCGCAAAGATAAAGGCGATGCGGAAACGCGGCTCACTCAGGAACAATCCGTTCCAGTTGGCTTGCATGGCCCACAGCGAGAGCGGCAGGTAGATTACCCAGAAGACGATGCCTGTCCGCCCCAGCGCGGCGGACCAGCGGTGAAGGCGCTCACGGCGGAAAAGGATGCCGAGCAGGCCGAAAAATCCCGCCAGTGCCAGGGCCGCCTCCGCTGTCAGCACCCACGCGCCGTGCAGGTAGACAATGCGCACGTTCTCACCGAGCGTTTTCTCCTCGGGGCCGATGGCGGTCAGCCCGGCGGTGGTCAGCACGGCGAGCAGGAACCAAAAGAAGGGGGATTTTAGCCAATTCATTTACGAAATCCAGGCCATCACTTGCTGGTCAATCTGCCAGGCGCCAAACGATTTCTCCAGCAGTATGTAATAGCCCGCTCCCGCCAGCCAGTGCGACATCGTCCCGACGTAGACCAGCGCCTGGGTGTAGTCATCGTTGAACCCCACCTGCGAGACGGTGGTCATGCCGGGCGAATTGGGGTAGCGGGTATAGAACACATCCCAGCCGCTGGTGTTGATCGCAAAGATCTCGTCGAATTCGGCGTCGGTCAGCAGGACGTAGGGCAGGCCGAGGTCCATGTCCGGGCGGACGGGACAAGCCGTCTCGTTGCGGACCCGGAAACTGCCTGCCGTTTCCTCGTCCAGGCCGGTCATCTGGGTCAGGATGGAGTTGATGGTCGAGTCCAGCCCTTCCACGCCCTCCATGCCGGGCGATGTCTCCGCCACAAGCACATATATGCGCGGCTCGCCGAAAATTTCGTCGAACACAGCCGCATATACGGCTTGTTCCTCGACCTGGAGTTCGGCCTCCGCCGGGGTGGGGACGGAAGTGGAGTCCGGGGCGCACGCGGACAGGAGCGCGGCGGAGAGGGTCAGGGCAAGCAGGGCAGACAGGGTTTTCAACATGGCAACCTCCACGTCAAGGGGATTATATCGGGTAATTATATTTCCATAGAGTGCATTTTGTCCGGTTTTGTTCCAGCGCCGGCTCTTACCATACCTTATACAATCCTTCATGGTATCTTTACATTTGTGCGCTATCATATTTTCAAGAAAAGGATAACTCCCATGAAATATTTCTGGAAAAGGATCCTTGGGATCGTGATCGTATTGGTAATCCTGTTCGGCCTGGGGATCGGCGCCCGCCTGTTGATGGCGAATCTCTATCCGGCCGCGGCAGATGGCTATTACGGCTTCCAGCACCCGATGATGGGTGGACGCGGCTTCAGCCCCTTCGGGGGTATGATGTCCTTCGGCGGCGGCTTTATGATGCTTGGCTGGCTGGTCCCGCTGGCTCTGGTCGGACTGCTGGCCTACGGCGCGTACTACCTCGGCAAGCGAACCCCGCCGCCTGTCGCGCCGCCCCCGGCTCCGCTGGCGCCTTCCGCAGCCTGCCCCAAGTGCGGGCAGCCCGTACAAGCGGGCTGGAACCACTGCGCCAGTTGCGGCAAGAA
>JACQYE010000147.1 GCA_016208355.1 Chloroflexota bacterium
CTTCTTGTCGGAGCGTCCGTAACACAGGTATGGAACGACGGCGGTGACGCGGGCGGCCGAGTCCAGGCGCAGGGTCTGGAGCAGGATCAATAATTCCATCAGGTTGCGGTGGACTGGCGAGGCGGTGTGCTGGATCAAGTACACGTCCTGGCCGCGCACGCTGCTATGCAGTTTCACAAACAGGTTGTCATTCGGGAATTCGACGATGTCTCGCCCGCAGAGGGTTTCGCCCAGATAATCCGCCACTTTTTGCGCCAGCTCAGGTGAAGCAGTGCCAGCGTAAAGTTTGATTCCGCCGTAAACTTTCATTTCATGGGATTGCGACATAGCTATTCTCTTTCCTCTTCTGGTTCCCATTCCGAGCGCAGGACGCTCATGAAGAGCATATCTTCGTATTGCCCGTCCCGGTACGTTCCCTGGCGGAAACATCCTTCATGGACGAACCCGGCCTTCTCGTAAGCCCGGATGCCGCCCTTGTTCGCCGCGTCGACGCGCAGGAAAATGCGATTCAGGTTCAAGGTCCCGAACCCGAAACGCAGCAGGAGACTCATCACCTCGGTCCCGTAGCCTTTGTTCCAGCAGGATTTTTCCCCAATCAGAATCCCCACCTCGGTGCTGTGGGTGCGCCGATCAATCTCGAAGAATCCACAGTTGCCGATGAGACGCCAGCCATCGCCTTCCTTGATCTCGATGGCAAAGGGCTGTTCCTCCGGCGGGCGTTTGAGCATATTCTCGAACCAACCCTCTTCGTTGGCCTGCGAAATCGGCAGGTTCATCGAGATAAAACGACGCACTTCGGGGTCGTTCAACCACTCGACGAATTTTGGCAAGTCGGTGCGCTCATCACGCCGCAGGCGGATGCGTTTGCCATAGATCATAGCATCTCCTTTATATGTATGTTATTGGGATTATACTATCCTTGACCTCCCGCGCGGGAGGACTTACAATCTTATCAACGTTCAGTCGTTTTAATGTTTCACAACTTGTGCTATACTCATACAGAATGCAGACCGAAACTCTCTCCGGCACGCGTTCCTCCTGGCCTCAGTGGGTCGAATTCCTGCGCCACCGCAGGCTGGAATCCTTGGCCTCGTGGGCAATTGAAGCCCTCGGCCCTCTGACAGTGCTCGGCGCACAAGCTCTTCATTTCGGTTCCCCGCTCCTGCGCCCGGCGCTTTCCGCTGCGCAGGTGGAGTCCCTTGCCAGCCTGCTGGAAGACCCCGCAGAGACCCGTGCATTTGCTGCTTTCCTGCGAGAGGAAGCCTCCCCGTGATTGGTAACGAGATTATCCTGGGACTGGTTGCCTTCGGCGTCGTATTCCTAAGCGCCGGACTCATGCTGGCACTCTCCATCCTGCGCGCAAAAAATCCCCCTTCTTTCCGCAGCCTCCCTGCTTTTGACCGCCTGCGCCGCGCCGTCGGCCGCGTGGTGGAAGATGGTTCGCGTCTGCACGTCTCGCTCGGGCGCGGTGGACTCGTCACGCCTCAAGGCGCCTCAGCCCTGGCGGGACTCTCCATCCTCCGCCGCCTGGCAGACCTGACCTCCGCCGGCGATAAACCGCCGATTGCCACCTCCGGCGACGCGGCCCTGGCCCTTCTCTCCCAGGCTACACTTCAGGAGGCGGCGGAGAATTCCGGCCAGTTGGATTACGATCCCTCCGCCGGGCGGCTGACCGGGCTGACGCCCTTCTCCTACGCGGCTGGCGCCATCCCGCCCATCCGCGACGAGAATGTCTCGGCCACTGTGTTGATGGGCAACTTTGGCATCGAAGCCGCCCTGATTACCGACGTTGCCAACCGATCCAATACCTTCTCATTGGCCAGTAGTGACAACCTGGCCGCTCAGGCTGTTATGTATGCAACCGCGCAGGAGACGCTCATCGGCGAGGAACTTTTTGCTGCCGGGGCCTACGCTGACTCGGGTCCCTTCCATGCCTCCAGTCTCACCGTCCAGGACATCCTACGCTGGCTGGCCATCGCAGTCATGCTGGGCGGGGCATTGCTGAAAGCGGCAGGTATCCTGTGAAGCTGAAGGGTCTCTTCTCCACAGCGGTTGCCGTCCTGTGTGGGTTGGTGGTGCTTGCAGGATATTTTGTCCGGTTGGATATCCTCGTGAACGCCAGCAATACCCTCATCACATGGGCGATCCTCCTGACGGCGTTTGCCATCCTTCTTGGTATTATCAATTTACTCATCGTTCACGTTGGAAAAATCACCCGCAAACAGAAGGGTGGTTTCTACAGCATCATCCTTATCTTTGCCATGCTGGCGACTTTTGCCATTGGCCTGCTGGCTCCCCATTTCCCGCCGGCCTCTCCCGCCTTTGACTTTGCTTTCCGCGCCGTCCAACTTCCGGTCGAGGCCAGTCTGATGGCGCTCCTGGCTGTCACGTTGACGTATGCCAGCATCCGCCTCCCTCGCCGCCGCTTGAGTGTATTTTCCGTCATCTTCATTATCACTGGATTGCTTGTCCTGCTTGGTACTGCGCCTTTGCCATTCCTCGGCGATACCCCACTGGTGAGCGACACCCTGCGTCCCACCATTGCCCAGGTCCTCGCTGCCAGTGGAGCGCGCGGCATCCTCATCGGCGTGGCGCTTGGTGCGCTCGCCACCGGTCTGCGCGTCCTTTTTGGCGCCGACCGGCCATATGGGGGTAAATAATGGCTGACGTGCACTGTCCCATGTGCGGAAAGCCCAACCCCGAAGAACAGGATTCTTGCCAGTTCTGCGGAGCGCGCCTGAAACCCCTGACGGGTGCGACCCCGGTTGATTCCCAGCCCATCCGCGCCGGGGAGAAACCGACCAAGCGGCCCACTTCCGAGTTCGAGAAGGTCAAGCCCGCTGACGAAGGCCCCATTCACGCTGGCGAGGAGCCCACGCGGAAAAATACCGGGGAATTGGAACGTTCCCTCCCCTCATGGCTGAAATCCCTGCGAAAAGGGGAGGAGCCACCCCAGGCCGAATCCCCGGCGGACGCTTCCCCCGACCTGAACCTGCCTGCAGAATCCCAGCCAACTCCATCCGCCGAATCTTCTGCTGAATCGCTCGATTGGCTGGCTGGTCTAGGCTCCGCTGCGGCCGAAGATGAGGAGGAAGTCCCGGACTGGATGGCTGGACTGCGTGGGGCGTCGGCGCCTGGGCTCGAACCGGAAGCGCCAACCCCAGCGGAACCGGAGCAGGCCCAGCCCGAACAGGACTGGATGAGCCGTCTGGGCGGCGAAGCAGGGCAGCCTCCAGCCGATTCCCCGGAACAAACCGTCGAATCCGCGCCTGACTGGTTGTCTCGTCTCAGCCAGGAGGCAGAAAAGCCCCAGCCTGCCGAAACAGCCGAAGCCCCGGCAGGGGAACCGCAAGAAGAGCCAGCCGCGCCAGAAGAAAACCTGCCTGACTGGCTGGATGCTTTGAAATCCAAATCCACCGTCTCGGAAGAACCATCTCCCGGCAGCGGGAACGACCTGCCGGATTGGCTCTCCGGCACGCCAGTCGCCCCGGCAGAAACCGACGCGGCGGCTGCGCCCGTGTTCACCAGCGAACCCCCGCCCGCGCGCGACGCTCCCACCGAGGTCCCCGATTGGCTCTCGCAACTCCAGTCCGACGTCAGGGCGGCTTCCGATGCGGAAGAACAAGCCGAAGAATTCGAACCAGCAGCCGGGCCGTTCCCCGCAGATAAATCCGGGGAACCGATCCCGGACTGGCTTTCCAGAGTCGACCAGACAGCTCCTCCCGCGGCCTCCGCCCCGGCTCTGGTGATGTCGGACGAAGGCGAATCCCCCGTCGAACCGAGCCAGGCGGCGTTCTCGCTGGAAACACCCGACTGGCTTTCCAAACTGCGCCCGGATCGGAGCGCGGAAACGCAGGGTTCCCCTGAGGAGGAGGCCGAGCCGGAAAACCTGGAAACGGCCGATTTGCCCTCCTGGGTGCAGGCCATGCGCCCGGTGGAATCGGTCATCTCCGAAACCGGGCCGTCTGCGCCCGATGACGCCGGCGCGACGGAGGACAGCGGACCGCTGGCCGGTCTGCGCGGCGTCCTGCCGTCCAATCCGGGGCTGGGCACGATGCGCAAGCCGCCAGCCTATGCCATCAAATTACAGGTGAGCGATAACCAGCAGCGCTATGCTGCCCATCTGGAGAAAATGGTCCTGGAAGAGGGCCGGGCTCGAGGTCTGACACCGGCGCGCCTGACATCGAACCGGGTCTGGCGCTGGATCATTTCAATCATCCTGATCGCGGCAGTCCTGCTCCCGCTGGTCTCCGGGAGGCAATTCACGCCGGATATGAAATTGCTTCCCTCTGAATGGTCGAATACAAGCACGGTGCTGAATGAATTCCCCGCAGATGCCCCCATTTTGCTGGTCTTCGATTATGACCCGGCGCTTTCGGGTGAATTGGAGGCTTCAGCGGCTCCGGTGATTGACCACGTGCTTTTTCTAGGCGCCCGCCTGGGATTGGTCTCCACTGCCCCCACCGGCCCGGCATTGGCCGAGCAATTCCTGGAATCCACGCAGCCGTACCATCTTGAGACGGGGTTGCAGTATACCAATCTGGGCTACCTGGCTGGAGGTCCGGCTGGCATCCTGTCTTTCGCCACCGACCCCGTCGCTGCGGCGCGGCTGACAGTGGACGGCGACCCGGCCTGGGAAACAACCGCCCTGCAGGGAGTGAGCAAGTTGAGCGATTTTGCCGCAGTCATCATCCTGACCGACAATGCCGACAACGGGCGGATATGGATCGAGCAGACCCGGGCCTTCATCGGCGAGACACCCATCCTGATGATTATTTCTGCGCAAGCCGAGCCGATGATCCGGCCTTATGACGACTCCGGGCAGATCCAAGGGATGGTTACCGGGCTTGTGGGAGGAAAGACCTACGAACAAAGTTATGCCGCCCCTGGCCTGGCGCGTCGATACTGGGATTCTTTCGGGCTTGGCGCTCTGGCAGCAGAGATCATGATTGCGGTGGGCGGTGTTTTGGGAGCGATCATGGCCTGGCGCGCCCGCAAGCAGGCGGGGGAAGAGGCCTGACCATGCCCATAACCCTTTCGTGGGACCTTGTGACTGGCCTGTTCAGTTTCCTGCTCACCCTGATGGTGCTGAGTTATCTCATCGGGGATAATCCGGCTTTCCGGGTGGCAATCTATCTTTTCATCGGCGTCTCGGCGGGTTATGCCGCGGCGGTGGCCTGGAACCAGGTGCTTATGCCCCGGTTGTTCCTGCCTATTGCGGAGGGCGGCTGGACGAACCTTCTTCTGATTGTGCCGTTATTCCTTGGCTTGTAGATGTTTATGAAACTATCACCGCGCACGGCCCGCTTGGGCAACCCATCTCTGGCGCTCATTGTTGGTGTGGGCGCGGCGGTGGCGGTCGGCGGTGCGGTGCTTGGGACGCTTTTTCCCCAGATCCAGGCAGTGGTTAATGATTTCGACCTGCCCGCCATCAGCGCCGGTTGGGACAAAGTCCTTGGAACCTTGGGCGAGGCCGCCCTTATGCTGCTAGGCACGGTCGGCACGCTGGTCTATTTTCAATTCAGCGCCAGGAACACCCCTGGAGGCCCCCAGCGTGGAAAAATTGTCAACCTCCTGGGCTGGGTGGGGCAGGTTTTTGTTGCCATCACGTTTGGCGTGCTCTTCGCCGGCGCGCTTGCTGCTACCATGACAGCCCTGATTGAACGGATGAATTTCCTGCTCAACTTTGTGAGTCAATTCCTCTAACTTCTTATGCCATCCTCGGTAGTCGACTCTGATTCCCTCCTGGCTGTAGACGTGGGCGCCATCACTACCCGCGTCGTACTATTTGACGTTGTGGAAGGCCACTATCGTTTTGTGGCAACCGGTCAGGCGTCCACCACGGCCGCCGCACCGTTCAAGGATGTACGGGAGGGGGTACGCCAGGCTGTCGAAAACTTGCAAAACACTACTGGCCGAAAATTCCTCGGCGACGATCAGCGTCTCATTATGCCCACCCAGGACGGGCAGGGTGTGGACTCGTTCGCCGTGTCGCTCTCCGCTGGTCCTGCCATCAAGACGGTCGTGGTTGGCCTGCTCGGTGACGTTTCCGCGGAAAGCGTCCAGCGGTTGGCGCGTAGCACCTATGCCCGTGTGGTGGACACAATCACGCTGAACGACCGGCGCAAACCCCATGAGCAAATTGACAGCATCCTGCGACTATACCCGGACCTCTTCCTGATCGCCGGAGGAACCGAGGACGGGGCCACCCGGTCTACTCAGAGGCTGGTGGAAACCGTCAGTTTGGTCTGCCACCTGCTCCCTGAGGAGAAACGCCCGGCGGTGCTCTTCGCCGGCAATCAGAAACTGGCAAGCCTGGTTAGGAACAAATTTCAACCCCTGGCCTCTTCCCTGAGCATCAGCCCTAACCTCCGCCCGACGATCGAAGCCGAGGACCTGGGGCCGGCCCAACACGCCCTGACCGAACTCCATACCCAGATCCGCTGTACGCAAATGCTCGGTGTGGACGAACTCAATACCTGGTCATCCGGCACACTCGTCCCTACGGCCTATGCCATGGCGCGCATCATCCGCTTCCTGAGCCAGGATTCCAGCAAAGGACTGCTTGGCGTGGACGTGGGTGCTGGTCACACCACGGTGGCTGCCGGGTTCAATGGCAATCTCACCCTGGGTGTTTACCCGCAGTTGGGTCTGGGCGAGGCGCTAGCCGGCCTGCTGCGTTATACCAGCCTGGAAGAGATTATAAAATGGCTGCCGCTTGACATCCCAGCCGAAGCGGTGCGTGATTATCTTTACCAGAAATCGCTCTACCCTGCCAGCCTCCCGGCCACCCCTGAAGACCTGGCTATCGAACAGGCTGCGGCGCGCCAGGCTTTGTTCCTTGCCTTCAGCAGTGTTGTAAAAGATTTCCCGCCCGGCGCCAGGCGACCTGCCCCCGGCCAGACGCCTTACTTTGAGCCGATCCTGGCTGGAGGCAGCGTTATTACGCGCGCTCCCACCGTGGGGCAAAGCCTGCTCTTGTTGCTGGATGCCATCCAGCCATTGGGGATCACAACGGTTATTCTGGACCAGAATAACATCCTCCCGGCGCTGGGGGCTGCTGCGGCCCGCAGCCCGATCCTGCCAGTCCAGGTACTCGAATCGCTTGCCTTCCGCTACCTGGCGACGGTGGTTGCGCCCTACGTCACTGCCCGGCCGGGGACTCCCATCCTGCAGGCCCGGCTCGTCTACCAAAATGGCAACGAGACCCGTATTGAGATAAAACAAGGCGCGCTTGAAGTCCTCCCGCTCTCACCGGGCCAGGCGGGGCGGCTCTATCTCCAGCCGTTGCACCACGCCGATATTGGCTTCGGTCCCGGGCACACGCGAGAAGATGGAATCCCTGTCTCCGGTACAGTGCTTGGTGTGGTGATTGACGCCCGCGGCCGTCCATTGCGTTTCCCGGCAGACCACGTCCGGCGGCGCGAGCTTATCAAGAAGTGGTTGTGGACCCTGGGAGGCTGACCGCGATGCTTGCTCCTGTTACCCATATCCTCCCGCTGACCAGCATCCGACGTGAACGCCTCCTCCCGATAAAAGGGCGCGTCACTGCGCGGGTAGACCAGAGGGTAACGCCAGTTGATGTAGTGGCCGAAGCCAACTACGGTGAACAGCATCTTCTGCTGGATGTTGCCCAGGCGTTCGGGATTCGGGCCGAGGCAGCCCAATCCCTGATCCGGGTCAAGATCGGGGATTTAGTTGCCGGGAATGAAATCCTCGCCCAACGTACTGGCTTGCGAATCCAGACCTTGCGTGCCCCGCAGGCCGGACGCGTCGTCCTGAGCGGGGGCGGGCGCATTCTCCTGGAGACTGGCGACCCGACCTTCGAACTGCGCGCCAAGATCCCCGGAACTGTCACCCGAATCATCCCTGAACGCGGGGTGGAGATTGCCTTCAATGGGGCGCTGGTGCAGGGGGCCTGGGGGAACGGCTACACAGACCTGGGGATGATGCTCCCCGTGCTCTCGGCGGCGGATGAACCGCTGACAGCCAGGCAGATGGATGTCAGCCTGCGCGGTTCGATCATTCTTGGCGGATATTGCAGCGACGGGGGCGTTTTTCGGGCTGCTTCTGAACTTCCTGTGCGCGGCATCATCATTGGCAGCATGTCGCCGACGCTCATCCCACACGCCATGCAGGCGCGTTTCCCGATCATCGTGGTGGATGGTTTCGGGCGCAAGCCGCTCAATGGCATGGCCTACAAATTGCTGACGACCAATGCCAAACGGGAAGTAACACTCAACGCCGAACCACTCGACCTGCATAATGGCATCCGCCCTGAAATCTATATTCCTCTCCCTGTAACACAGGAACCGCCCGCGCCGCGGGCAGCGGAGACTTTTGCCCCCAACCAGTCGGTTCGCCTGGCACAGGGTCCTTTTGCAGGGGCAGTCGGGACGCTCCTGCGTTTGCCCCCCGGCCTGACAGCGATGCCCAGCGGGCTGCGCGTCCCTGCCGGCGATGTGAAACTTGAATCCGGCGAACAGGTAACTGTCCCGCTCGCCAATTTGGAAGTTGTTGGATGATATAATGTGCCTTGGAGCACAGCAAAGAGGAGGAAGCAATGTTGGATGAAAGCAATGCCCTCAATATGGACGCCCCGGCGCCTCAACCGCCAGAGGAGACCGGGAACCGCACCTTCCTGATCGTCGGCGGTATCTTTGCCGGTTTGATTTTCCTGACCCTGGTCTGCATGGCTGTTTACTTCCTGGTCATTGCCCCGCGCCTCGCTTCCACCCAGGCTTCCCAGGACGCCACCGCGGAAGCGCAAAGACTCGAGCAGGCCCAGGCGATGACAGCCACTGCCGAGGCGGCCCTGTTTACACCGACAGTGCATACCAGCCCCATCCCGACCAACACGCGGACAACAACAGCGTCCGCTGGCACGCAAACGCTGGTCGTGGTTGTTGCCACTCCTCTGGAATCCCCTGTGTCCGATCCGGCCACCATGGCTGCCATGCAGACACAGCTGGCAGGTCAGATGACCCAGACTGCCGCCGTTGCCCAGGGGACGCGCGCCATCGGCGGGGAGTCCCCGCTTCCACAAACCGGTTTCTTCGACGAAGTCGGCCTGCCCTTGCTGATTGTGCTGACCTTTGCTTTGCTGGTGGTCATCTTTGTCGCCCGCCGGATGCGCAAAGCGCCCCGATAGATAAAACGATCAGGGACAGGCAACCGCCTGTCCCTATTGGTTTTGCTCCGTGGACTTGCCCCTGCAAGTCCACGTTTTTTATGTCACGCTCGCCGCCACTTTTTCGCCATATCCCAGCAGCGCTTTCACCATTTCTTTCGTCCGGCCTTCAGCGTAGACGCGCAGCACCGGTTCGGTGCCGGAGGGGCGGATCAACAGCCAGGAATCGTCCGCCAGGATATATTTCGCGCCATCCAGGCTGCTCACCTCCGCCACTTTCTGACCGCCAATCTCCGCCGGGGCCTGCCGGGTCAGGAAGTCGGTCATCTCGGCCTTGGCCACCGGGCGGCTCAAGCGCATGTCGGTGCGCTCGTAGAAAACCGGGCCGACATCATTGAGCAGGCCTTCCACCAGATCGTGCAAGGATTTGTGCGCCGAGGCGATGATTTCCACCATCAGCAAGCCCATGATCGGGCCGTCGCCTTCGGGGATATGCCCTTTGAAAGAAATACCGCCTGATTCCTCCCCGCCGATGAGGATATCTTCGCTCATCATGTAATCGGAGATGTGGTTAAACCCAACTGGCGTCTCGTAGAGTTTCAGGCCGTAGCGTTTGCATAACCGGTCTATCATGCGCGTGGTGGAAACCGTCCGCACCACCGCTCCGCTACAATTGCGTTTCTCCACCAAGTACTGTAGTGAAAGCGCCATAATCTTGTGCGGGTCCACAAAGAGGCCATGCTCATCCATCGCACCGATGCGGTCGGCGTCGCCGTCGGTCGTCAGGCCGAAATTACCCATCCCGGTGCCGATCGCCCCGGCCAGCGCGCCCAGGTTCTTGGCAATCGGCTCAGGATGGATTCCGCCAAAGCCCGGGTTCATCTCGCCGCGGATCTCGGTGATCTCGCAGCCTGTCCCTTGCAGGAATGACTTAATGACACCGCGCCCGGAGCCATGCATCGAGTCCACCACGAACCGCTGGGGGTTGTCAGCGATCACGTCGGTGCGGATGAGCGTCCTCAGGTGGTCGAAGTAGGGCGGCAGGGGATTGAATTTCTGGATCAGCCCGCGTTCACGTGCCAAGTCGAAGTCCATCAGGTTCGGACCTCGCGACCGTTCCTCGTTATCATTGAGATAGACTTCCACCCTGCGGCATTGTTCCGGCAAAGCCGACCCGCCGTAAGCGGCTTTCAACTTGACCCCGTTGTAGCGTGGAGCGTTGTGCGAGGCAGTGATCATGATGCCCGCAATGGCATTCAAGTCTTTGACGGCGAAGGAAATGGCCGGCGTGGGCGCATCGGCCTGCGCCAGATAGACGGTGTAGCCGTTGGCTGCCAGGACGCGCGCCGCCTCGCTGGCGTAACGGTCCGAGAGGAAACGCGTATCGAAACCGATGACAACCTTTTTCGGATCGGGGGCCGGACCGCCGTTGCCGGATTTGTCCCAATGTTCGGAAGCCACCGCGTCGGCGATGGCCTGGGCAAGCATGCGCAAGTTGCCAAAGGTGAAAGTGTCTGAGATAACGGCGCGCCAGCCGTCAGTGCCAAAATGGATGGTCATGCAGGAACTCCAGAAAAGGGGGCTATGGGGTTGGGGTGGGCGTCCGGGTGACAGTTGCCGTGGGAGCAGGCGTGGCGGCGACCAGGACATTCTGGAGAACCCAGCCTTCCAGCCCCTCCACCGTGCGGATGTGCACCCACTGGACAGTCCCAACTGCCTGTATCTCGGGCAGCACTTCCACCAGTGTTCCATTGATAAGCGTGGTGATGACTGTACCCCCACCCGGCTCGGTGCGGACAAGCGCCCCGCCGCCGGTCGAAGCGACAATGACCGCGTAGGAGGGCGTGGGGGTATTCGTGGGCGTCGCGCTCGGCTCTTCGGACGAGAGCGGGGTAAGGGTCCGGGTGGGAGCGCCGGGGGTGGGCGAAGGAGGCAAGCCGGGAGTTGGGGAGACCAATCCAAGCGGCGTGGGAGTAACGTCCAGGGAAGGTGGTTCAGCCCGGTTCATGACCCATCCGGCCAGCCCGGTGAAGACAACCAGCGCAGCAATGCACAACAGTCCGATCAAAGCGGGCAGGAGATAACCGGAGGTTGTCAGCGGCTTGAAACGCAGGGCAGCCAGGACAATGCTCCCGGCAAGAATGGCTAACGCCAGGTGGGTAAGGAGGATAAAGGTACCGTTCGGCCAGATCTCCGGCAGGCCAGCCCCCAGACCAAAGCCTGCTGCGCCAACTGGCAGGAACAGCCCATAAGCAAGCATGATACTCGGCAGGATCGGGCGGCGCTCGCCGCGCACGAAAGCCAGTGCAAGTAACACTGCGCCAGCGGCCACAATCAGCAAGTCTGGCCACCAGAGCTGGGCATGGTCAGCGGCCCGGTAGAATTTGGAGAAGTCGAGGATGCGGTTGAACAAGCCAACCAGCGCGCTGGTGAGGAAGGCCAGCAGGACAGCCACGGACAGGCTTCCCAGGGTTTGGAGGAAGAAACGCCAGCCTCCGGTCACAATTGCCAGCGTCATCCCCACCCAGGGAGTGAGCAAAGGAGCGAGCAGCACGCCGAGCAGGAGAAGGGCGTCGGAATCGAGCAGGAAGCCTGCTCCCAGGAGGATGCCGCTCAAAATGGCAAACAGGAAAAACTCAACGGAGGGGAAGGCGCGCCGCGCCAGGTCTTCGAGCAGGGCGGCGCGTTCGTCGTCGCCGGGTGGAATGAGCGTGCGCCGGGCCCTGCGGCGGCGCGCCCGCGAGGGCGAAGACAGATCGTCAGGGCGGATGAGGGGGGTAAAATCCTCGGGCAGGATGGCTTCCTCGGGGAATTCGGCATCTGCCGGGATGGCCTCCTGGCCGGACGGGCCACTTGTTTCTTCGGGTTGGGGGTTTTCTTCTGGGAGGGTCATTTTCGCAAACTCGCTATCATCCGCAGGGGCTTCTCGAACAGGTCGAGAGCGGCGAAAATATCGGGTGTTACCAGGTCGGCAGCCAGCAGGGCTTCCACGGCCGCGCCTTCCGGGGAGAGGACGCAGATGCCCAGGGCGGCGGTTTGCAGCATCCCGGCGTCGTTGGCGCCCTGCCCGATGGCCGCGACCGCGTCCGCGCCCAGGCGTTGGACAAAGTCCATCTTTTGTGCAGATTCGTTCCCGGGTCCGACGCGCACCGCCTGGAGGTCCAACTGGCGGTCAATGACAGCCTGGAGTCCGTGCGTGTCGGCGGTCACGAGATGGACCTCGAGCCTGTCACGCAAAGACGAAAGCCGTTTGGCTACACTGTCGAGCAGAACCCCGTCCACAGCCAGGGTGCCGTTCACGTCGAGAACGAGGTGCCGGAGTTGCAACTGGGCGCGGCCGGGGATGTCCAGTTCGATCATCACGAGTATTATACCTGACAGAGAAGGAAGCAGGATGAGTTGAAAACGTTTTTGCCGCGCTTGACCAGCTTCCGGTTCTGGAGTAAAATCCCCCCGCTTAAAACAGTGCCCCTTTAGCTCAGTGGATTAGAGCGTTTGGTTGCGGACCAAAAGGCCGCGCGTTCGAGTCGCGCAAGGGGCGCCATGCAGAAGCGGGTTGCCCGCTTCTTTTGTTTCCGGGAGTAATGTTATGGAAAAATGCCAGATTTTGCTGACAAATGACGACGGCATCCAGTCGCCCGGCCTGTGGGCCGCGGCCGAGGCGCTCTCGGACCTTGGGTATGTCACCGTGGCCGCGCCGCGTGACCAGTCCTCGGGCATGGGCCGCAGCCTGCCATCCACCTCGGATGGCGTCATCCGGTCACAGGTACTGAACGTGCGCGGCAAGGATTGGACAGTCTACTCGGTCGGCGGGTCGCCGGCCCAGGCTGTCCTGCATGGGATGCTGGAGATCATGCCACATAAGCCCGACCTGGTTGTTTCGGGCATCAACTATGGCGAGAACGTAGCCACCGGCATCACCATCTCCGGGACGGTGGGCGCAGCGTTGGAGGCGGCCGGGATGGGCGTCCGCTCCTTGGCCATGTCGCTCGAGACGGGAGTGGAACATCATCATTCCTATTCGCGGGAAATTGATTTTTCCGCTGCGGCATACTTTACTGCTTTCTTTGCACGCCTCCTGCTGGAGAAAACCATGCCTCCTGATGTGGACCTGCTCAAAGTGGACGTGCCCTCCGACGCCACCCCCCGGACGCCCTGGCAGGTGACGCGCCTGGCGCACCAGCATTATTTCACACCCATCCCGCCGGAACGTTCCTCCTGGGACCAGCCCGGACGGGTGAGCTACCGCCTGAACGCCGACCTCGATTGCGAACCTGACAGTGACGTATATGCCCTGCGGGTGAAGCGCCAAGTCTCGGTCACGCCGCTTAGCCTGGATATGACCTCACGGGCAATTCTCCCTGAACTGGAAGCGCTCTTACGGGGGACAGGGTAACGCTAACGAATTTTTTATCTGCCATGCCTTGACATTTATTTCAGTCGGGTATAAAGTTAAGCCCGCTTAACTAGAAAGCGGGCTTAACTTATGAATGACAACTCTCAAGCAACCACCCAATTGATCCGCGAATGGATGGAACTCTTTACCACCCGTTCGATGCACGATTCGTGGCGCTACGTGAAGGCTGTCAATTTGTCCATGCCGCAGTTCAGCATTCTGATGAGGCTGTATTATCATGGGCAGTGCGGTATCGCCGACATGAGCGAAAGAATGGAAATCACCGCCGCGGGCGCCAGCCAGTTGGTGGAACGGTTGGTGCAGAGCGGACTCGTCCGGCGTGCGGAAGACCCGCATGACCGCCGCGCCAGGCAGTTGACTCTCACCGAAAGCGGGCGGGAGGTCATCGAGAGAGGCATTGACGAGCGCTACAAGTGGGTCAAGCGACTCGTCTCCACGCTATCTGAAGAACAACGCGCCGAGGTGCTAAGGGTTTTGCCGATGCTGGTTGAGACTGCCCGCGGCCTTCAAGAGAAATAATCCCAGAAAGGAAATTTGCTTTGGAAAAACGTTCCCCTCACTCCCGCCCCGGCGGGATGCGTCGCCTGTCGCTGAAATCCCTGCGGCGCTCTGGTAGTTACCTGCGTAACCACGGGCGCCAGGCGCTCCTGCCTTACCTTTTCCTCATCGTCGCCACGCTCTCCCAACTGGCTGTGCCGCGCATGATCCGTAACGTTATTGACGCGGTTACGACTGGTTCTGTCGCCAGCCAGGTATTGACTGCACTCGACCAGGTGCCGGAAGCCATGCGGCCGATGCTCGGTCAGCTCCTTCCTACCATCCTGGAGGCGCTCAACTACCCTGCCGATTGGACTTTTGAGCAGTTGACCAGTCAGTTGACTACCGATCAAGCCGATGCTCCGCAGGCGCTTGTCACGGCGTTGGTGGCAATCCTGGTCTTCGCCACCCTGCGCGGGTTATTCGCTTTCCTGCAATCCTACTGGGCTGAGAAAAACTCACAGTCTATTGCTTACGACCTGCGCAATGACCTGTACGGCAAGATCCAAAAACTCTCCTTTTCCTACCACGACAAGAATCAGACCGGTCAATTGATGATCCGCGCCACCGACGATGTGGAAAAAGTCCGCCTGTTCCTCGGGCAGGGGCTTTTGCAACTGGTGGGCGCGTTGATCCTGCTCACCGGTACGCTCATCATTCTATTCACAACCAATGTGGAACTGGCTCTCGCCACCTTACCGATCATGCCGATTGCGATGGTATTGTTCGTCTTTTTCAGCGGCGCCAGCCGCCCGATGTTCACGAAAGTCCAGCAAAAACTATCCACCTTGAATACCCTGCTCCAGGAGAACCTGGCGGGCATCAAGGTCGTCAAGTCTTTCAGCCGCGAAAAGGAACAGCAGTCCGCCTTCCGCGTCGCCGCAGACAACCTGATGACCCAATCCATTGCCATCGCCCGCTTGTTCATGTTCATGTTCCCGCTGGTTTTCCTGGTCGCCAACCTCGGCCAGTCCGCCATCCTCTACCTGGGAGGCAAGCAGATCATCACTGCCACGCTTTCCATTGGCGAGTGGCAGGAATTCTCGCTCTATCTCATTTACTTGTTCATGCCCATTGCCCAGTTCGGTTTCATCATCACCCAGATGGGGCAGGCTGCCGCCTCCGCTGACCGCATTTTCGAGATCCTGGATGCCAAATCCGACATTGTGGACAAGCCGGATGCCATCGTTCTCCCCCCTGTGAAAGGCAGCATCAAGTTCGAGAATGTCACCTTCCGCTACTTTGGAGGCGGGGAGCCGGTGCTCAAGAATGTCTCCTTCGACGCTCGGCCGGGCGAGACCATTGCCCTGCTCGGCGCCACTGGTTCCGGCAAGAGCACCATCATCAATCTCCTGCCGCGCTTCTATGACCCGACCGAAGGCAGCATCCGCATGGATGGCCGCGACCTGCGCGATGTGACCATCGAGTCGCTGCGCGCCCAGATCGGCATCGTCCTCCAGGAAATTATGCTCTTCAGCGGCACCATCAAAGAGAACATTGCCTATGGCAAACCCGATGCCAGCCTGGACGAAGTCATCGCCGCTGCCAAAGCCGCCCAGGCACACGATTTCATTATTGCCTTTCCAGACGGCTACGAAACGCACGTGGGCGAACGCGGTGTTACCCTGAGCGGCGGACAAAAACAGCGCGTCGCCATCGCCCGCGCGCTCCTGCTCAACCCGCGCATTCTCATCCTCGACGACTCCACCTCCAGCGTGGACCTGACGACCGAATCCCACCTCCAGGAGGCTCTCAACAAACTCATGCAAGGGCGGACATCCTTTGTCATCGCCCAGCGCATCAGCACCGTCATGAATGCCGACCAGATTCTCGTCCTCGATAAAGGGGAGATCGTGGCCCGCGGCAAGCACAAGGACCTCATGGAAAACGAACCCATCTACGCAGAGATCTGCAACTCCCAACTGCTCAACGAAACCGATGCACTCGCCGCCGAAGGAGGCCGCCAATGATGGGACCCGGCGGGCACGCCCGCATGATGGCGCATGAAGTCCACAAACCGCAGGACGTCGGCAAGACCCTCGCCCGTCTCGTCGTCTATTTCAAGCCTTTCTGGCCGGCCCTGCTTTTTGCCCTGGTACTGGTCGTCCTGGCGACCTGGGCCAGCGTTACCACCCCCGATCTGACCGGTCAGGCCGTTGACTGCTACCTGACCTCCACCGCCGCCAGCCAGTTCTCCTCGCTGGACCCCACGGCTGATACGGGCGCGGACTCGCAGCCTGCTTCCGGCTGCTGGCTGGCCTCCGACCCGGATACTCTCACTGGTACCCATCGAATCGTCTCAAGCCTCTATACTCTGGGCGATTTTCCCACCCCGGACCCGCTCACCATGTCCACCGATGAACGTGTCGCCGGGCTGGCACGCCTTATCCTCATCCTGGTCGGGCTGTACGTAGCCTCGTCCGTTTTCACCGGTCTTACCTTTTTCTTCGTCAACTGGGCCGGAGAACACGTATTGCGGAGCCTGCGCGTCAGGGTCTTCGAGCAGCTGCACCGCCTCTCGCTCAGTTATTATGCCCAGCATGAAGCCGGCGACTTGATGAGCCGCATCACCAATGATACATCCGCCATACAGCAGGCTTTTGGCTTTGCCCTGGTTCAGGTCTTCAGCGGCGCGCTCATGCTGGTCTGGACGGCGTACAATATGTTCACAACCAGCGTCCCGTTTGCGCTCCTGTCGTTGGTTGTCTCCCCCTTCATGCTGGTCGCCACACTATGGTTCTCGGCCCAGGCGCGCAAGGCTTTCCGCCGCTCGCGCAAGGAAATCGGCAACGTCAATGCCGAATTGCAGGAAACAATTTCCTCGGTCCGGGAAGTGCAGGCTTTCAATCGCGCCGATGAGAACATGGAACAGTTCAAAGAAGTTAATGCCGCCAACCGGGACGCCAACGTGCGCGCCGTCTCCTTTACCGCCGCCCTGAGCCCGACTCTGGAAGCCTTGACCTACATCGCCCTGGCGGTCGTGACCGGACTGGGCGGCTGGTACCTGCTCAAGGACCAGCCCCTGTTCGGCACGGTCGTGACCCTCGGCCTGGTCATCACTTTCCTTGGCTATGTCCAACGCTTCAACCAACCCATCCAGCAGATTGCCATGCTGTGGACGAACATCCAGAACGCCATTGCCGGAGGCGAACGCATCTTTGATCTCCTGGACGAAGCCCCCGCTGTCCAGGACAAGCCAGACGCCAAACCGATGCCTCCCATTCAGGGACGGGTCGAATTCGACCGCGTCTCCCACGCCTACGAAGATGACGTCCCGGTGCTGAAAGATGTCTCCTTCGAGGCCAGGCCGGGGCAGACGGTCGCCATCGTTGGGCCGACCGGCGCGGGGAAGACCACAATTATTAACCTGGTGCCTCGATTCTACGATGTGACCGAAGGCGCCGTCCGGATTGACGGGGTGGATGTACGCGATGTGACCGCCGAGTCCCTGCGCAAACAGATTGGCATTGTTTTGCAGGATACCTTCCTGTTCAGCCAGAGCGTGATGGATAACATCCGCTTTGGGCGTCCCGGCGCTTCCGACGGGGAGGTCATCGCCGCTGCCAAAATTGCCCACGCTGACAGTTTCATCGAGCGCCTGCCGGAGAAATACAACACCGTGCTGGGCGAACGCGGCTCCGGCCTCAGTCAGGGACAGCGGCAACTGCTCTCCATTGCCCGCGCTGCCCTGGCCGACCCGCGCATCCTCATCCTGGACGAGGCCACTTCCTCGGTTGATACCCGCACCGAACGTCTCATTCAAAAAGCCTTCGACAAATTGCTCGAAGGGCGCACTGCTTTTGTCATCGCCCACCGCCTGTCCACCATCCGCAACGCGGAGGTGATCCTGGTCATCAGCGACGGCGAGATCGTCGAACGCGGCAGGCACGAAGAACTGCTCAAGAAAAAAGGGAACTATTACGGCCTGTATATGAGCCAGTTCAAGAAACAGGAAGAATTGAACGGGAAGGAATAAAAAACTGATGTAAAAATCGTCAAGCCCTTTGCATTTTTGGAAAGGGCTTGATTTTATTGTTATGCTGGCTGATGGAGTAAAATTATTCCATAGAGAACATTATGGGAACAAACAAGACTATCACCACTGCTTTCGTTTCTTTGGGTGTCATCCTGGTCGCACTTGTCGCTGCAGCCTGCGCCCCCGCGTCCACACCGGTCATCGAGATCGCCACGGTCATCCATACCGTTGAAGTGACCCACGAGTTTCTTTGGGTGTCATCCTGGTCACGCTTGTCGCTGCAGCCTGCGCCCCCGCGTCCACACCGGTCATCGAGATCGCCACGGTCATCCATACCGTTGAAGTGACCCACGAGGTGACATCCGAGGTGACGAGATTGGTGGACGTGCCTGTCACCAGTACGCCAATACCCACCCTGATACAGACCGCCGCCCCAACACTTACTCCCAGCAAGACCCGCATCCCTTCGGCAACGCCGACGTGGGACCCGCCCAAGGTGAGCATCATCGCCCATTCCGCCTGCCTCTACGGACCGGGGTGGGCTTACCTGTATAAATACGGGCTGGCTGCCACCGTCTGGATGAGGGTGATCGGGCGCAATTCGGACGGCACCTGGCTGTTCGTCAAGGCTGCCAACGACCCTGATTGGAACGGATGCTGGATCGAGACCACGAAGGTTGAGTTCCTCTCGGGGGCTGTCAGCGACGTGCCGGTCTACTGGATGGGGCTACCCGGTTCTGTTCTTTACCAGCCCCCGGTGGCGGTCAATGCCAACCGGGTGGGGAACGAGGTAACCATCTTCTGGGAGGCGGTCTGGATGACGGAGGATGATTACCGCGGTTACCTGATCGAAGCGTGGGTCTGCCAGGGAGGAACCCAGGTTTTTCTGCCCATTGGTCATCCCGCCCCGCTCCCCATGCCCTCGGTATGGGAGAACATCGGTATGTTTTCAGTCAAGATCATTGATGAACCGGGCTGCGACATTCCTTCCACTGCCCGCATCTACTCGGTTGAGAAACACGGTTACACCAATTACCGCATGATCCCCTGGCCACCCTATGAAACCACCGCCGCGCCTACGACGACCCCGACCCCTTAATTCCCCGGAACCTTCAACCTTCGTGCCAACACCGAGAAATTATGAACAGCCCCCACCCTCTTGCTAGAACCTGCCTGGCCTTCACGATGGCTGTGTTGGTCCTCCTTACCAGCAGCTCCTGCTCACCCTCCCTGTCGCAGGCTGCGAATATCCCCGCTATTCAAACTCTCGAGATCACCCAATTGGTGACCCGGGATGTCACCCAGGAAGTGACCCGGGTGATCGAGGTGCCTGTGACGGTAACGCCCTCGGCTACGCTGGAGTTCACCTACACACCATCGCTCACTCCCACCAACACCAGCACCCCGACGATCACACCCACACCTGAACTGCCGGTGCTCACGATCCTGGAAGATACCAATTGCCTTTACGGCCCGGGAGAGTTCTATCTTTATAAAACCAGTTACGCCGCCGGGAGCCGGATGGAGGCGGTGGGGCGCAGTTGGGACAGCCTGTGGATCAATGTGCAGGAAATCCATGGCTGGAATGCCTGCTGGATCCCGGCAAACCAGGCAGAACTCGACAGCGGCAGCGCTGCTGACCTGCCATTTGTCTACACCTCCCTGCCCCTTGCAAGATATGAATATAGTTCTCCAACGGCAAAAGCAGTTCGGAATGGAGATGAGGTGACGGTGTCATGGGAGGCGATCTGGATGTCCGTGGATGAATTACGCGGTTACCTGATCGAAGCGTGGGTCTGCCAGGACGGGCAGCTTGTCTTCCTTCCGGTCGGCGTCAGCCCCACCTATGAGGAAAACGTTGCCCCAATCACCGTTCAAATCACGGACGAGGCTGGCTGCGCCGAACCTTCCAGCGCCCGCATCGCCACGGTCGTAAAGAAGGGTTATACTCCATTCGAGAAAATCTTCTGGCCCCCGCACTAGGCTGCCGCAGCGAGGAACCTGCATGCGCACTTACGCCGATTTTGTTCAACAATTTCCCTTGTACGACAAGACCCACAACCTGGACGAGCTTCGCGACCGCGAGTACAGTCGCCTCGGCCGGCTGGGCCAGGTCTACCTGGATTACACCGGCGGCGGCCTGTACGCCGATTCCCAGGTGCGCGCCCACCAGGAACTTCTCACCAGCAGCGTCTTCGGCAACCCGCATTCGAGCAATCCCACCTCGCTGGCCGCCACCCGGCTGATCGAATCTGCTCGCGCCTCCGTGTTGAAATTTTTCAACGCCTCGCCGGAGGAGTATGTCTGCATTTTCACCCAGAATGCCAGCGGGGCGTTGAAGCTTGTCGGAGAAGCGTATCCCTTCGGCAAGGGCTGCCACTACCTGCTGACCTTTGACAACCACAACTCGGTCAATGGCATTCGCGAATATGCCCACGTCAAGGGCGCAGATGTGACTTATGTTCCTTTGACGCTGCCGGACCTGCGTGTGGACGAGGCCATGCTCGACTCTTACCTCGACCGGGGCACCGGCGGCTGCGCGCCTGCCCCGAGCGGAGGCGTGGGGGACCTGTTTGCCTACCCCGCCCAATCCAACTTCTCCTCAGTCCAGCACCCGCTGGAGTGGATCGAAAAAGCCCACGCCAAAGGCTGGGACGTGCTGCTGGACGCGGCCGCCTTCGCCCCCACCAGTCGCCTCGACCTCTCGCGCTGGAAACCGGATTTCGTCCCGCTCTCGTTTTACAAGGTCTTCGGCTATCCCACCGGCATCGGGGCTTTGGTGGCCCGCCGCGA
>JACQYE010000135.1 GCA_016208355.1 Chloroflexota bacterium
AATTCGCCAAAGCCTTCCGCGGCGGCGGGGTGGAGAATGGCAATGTCTCTGAACCGACCAATATGTGGGAGCATGACCAGAACTCACACGGCACACACGTGACCAGCACTATTCTGGGCTATAGCCTGAGAGGAACTCCAGTCAATGGCGTTGAGCCAATGGCAACAATTATTCCGGTCAAAGTACTTGGGCAGAACGGCTCCGGTTGGTCTTCGGTGATTGCGCGCGGTATTGTTTACGTAACAGATTTGAAGGTGAGCGGCGCGCTGGGAACCAATCCAGTTGTAATTAACATGAGTCTGGGCGGCTCGTTACTGGATGCCATGGAAAAGGCCGCCATTGATTACGCGGTTGAAAATGGAGTCATCATTGTCGCCTCGGCAGGGAACAGAGGCACTGCCGGTATGGGGTATCCAGGCGCATATGATCCGGTTATTTCGGTGGCTGCCTCCGGTTGGGTAGGGGAATGGGTCGGTAGCTCATCATGGTGGTATGCTTCAAATGTCCCTGATCCGACCAACCCGGCTGACTTCTACATCACCGATTTCTCCAGCCGCGCGCTGCCCGGGCAAGACTTGGATGTGGCCGCACCCGGCTCGTGGGTTGTTGGGCCTTACCAAGTAAATAGCGGTCAAACATCGTACTATTTCCTGGGCGGCACCTCGATGGCCAGCCCACATGTGGCTGGGATAGTCGCATTAATGGCCCAGAAGAACCCTGCCCTGACTGCGGTTGATGTAGAATCTATCCTCACAGGCGCAGCAATTCCACTGGCCCCTGGTTGCCGTGTAATCTACAATCCGGGTGGTACCACCAGCAACGTTTGTTGGGGAGCAGATGCCACCGGTTCCGGCCTCATCACAGCTGATGCAGCCCTGACTGCTACTCCGTAAATGAATACAAGATAAATACCAACCGCCGCAGGAAACCCTGCGGCGGTTTTCATTATGCCAGTTCATTCAGAACAGTAACGCCATTTCTTATATAAAACCTATCTTTCTTTGTTGGATTTCTAATAGACGGGCAATATCATTCAGCCATCCTTAGTCGGACATATCTAGAAGGAGACCCCTATGACTTACTTTATTGCCCCCACCCCCTACCGCATGGCCCGCCGCTGGGCGCGCATGGCCGAATGTGAACAGCCCGAACCCTCTCATCGTTATATGCTTTCGGTGGACCTTCGTGAGCAGGACGATGCCTACATGCTGAATGCTCTTGTCCCTGGCCTGAAAGCCGAAGACCTGAACATTCAGGTGCTGGAAGACGTGGTCACCATCGAAGGTGAATTCAAAGGCGACGAGAACGAATATCTCGTGCGCGAACTGCCGCACGGTTCGTTCCGTAGGACTCTGCGCCTGCCGGCTGCTCTGGATGCAGAAAAGGCCCAGGCCAGGATCAACGAAGGCGTGCTGACCCTTACCCTGCCCAAGGCCGAGTCCGCCCGCCCGAAGACGGTAAAGATCGCCGTCAAGTAAAAATCCACAATTCTCATGTCCCTGAGACGCCTCTCCAGAGGCGTCTCTTCGCGTTAATTTCAGGTAAAATACCCGCATCCTTACTCTGGAGACTCCCTGTGCGAATCAAACCCGCCTTTTTACTTTTTGCCTTCTTCCTTCTCACCGCCTGTTCCCGCAGCGCCACGTCCACGCCGGAACTTCCCACCCTTACGCCCTCTCCCGAAGCCACGCCCACCTCTGCCAATCCGCTGGTCATCCTCATCCTGCCTGCCGACCTGTCGCAAAGCGACTCTGATGAATACCAGACCTTGATCTACAGCCTGGCGCAGGAGAACGGGATGCGCTTTCAGGTGCGGAATATGCTCTCGGTGGAGGAGTTGCAAGCGGAACTCCCAGCCTTGAAGATCGTCGTGGCGCTGCCACCAGACCCGGGTCTCGCCGCGCTGGCGGCAGCCGCGCCGGAGGTCCAGTTCCTGGCGTTGGATATCCCCGACGTAACAGTCGTCTCCAACCTGTCCATCATTGGCGGGGCCAACCAGCCGCTTGACAAGCAGGCTTTCCTGGCCGGGTACATCGCGGCCATGCTGGCCTGGGAATGGCGGGTGGGGATTCTGTCGGAACGGGATACTCCTGATGGGGAGGCGGCCCGGACGGCTTTTGCGAACGGGTACCATTATTTTTGCGGCTATTGTCGTAACCCAATTTTTTCCCAGCCTCGTCCTGAATACCCGGTCGTCGTCCGCATTCCGACCGATGCCCAGGAGAGCGAATACATCTACTATGCAGCTGCCCTGCTTGATTACAATTCTAATTTTTATGCAAAAGTGGTTTATGTTTACCCGGATGTAGCGACGGCGGATGTTTTTTCCTACCTGGCTGAAGATGGTGTCCTGCTGGTGGGGCAAGAACTTCCGAGTGAGGATTTACGCCCCAACTGGATCGCTAGTATCCAGCCGAATGTTGTTCCTGCAATCCAGAGCATCTTCCCGGACCTGTTAGCCGGGCTTGGCGGGCAGACGGTTCCCACACCTTTGTATCTTACTGACGTCAACTCCGACCTGTTGACGGAGGGCAAACTGCGTTTGGTGCAGGATGTGCTCGACGGCTTGCAGAATGGCACGATCGGAACAGGAGTCACGCCGTAGACTTATGGGCATATTGCGCCTCAAACATAGCCGTCTCTATTACCGGAACTCGCTTTTCGTCTGGACATTTGCTGTCTGCGCTTTCCTGGCGGCAATCTACAGCCCGACCGGGCTCGCGACCTATCTATGGCTGGTACCGGTTATCTATATCAACTACCTGCTCTGGCAGATGTACTTTTCAACACATCCCCGCCGGTTGAAACAGCCGCCTCTCACTCCTGCTGACGCCACACTCTCCTACGACGATATAACCCTGACCACCTGCGATGGCCTGAAGTTGACCGGTTGGTACATGCCGGGTAAGAACCGGGCGGCAGTCATTCTGGTGCATGGATTGGGCGGGAGCAAGGTACTCATGCTCAACCACGCCCGCGCCCTGGCCTTTGACGGTTACGGGGTGCTGATGATTGACCTGCGTGCGCACGGCGGGAGCGAGGGCGATACCATAAATGGAGTCCACGAAGCAGAGGATGTACTTGTCGGGGTGGAGTATCTCAAGACCCGCGCTGATGTGGATACGGACAAGATCGGCGCGGTGGGCGTCTCACTCGGCGCAGCCACTGTCCTGCGGGCGGCGCGGCGCTCCGAATCCATCCGGGCGGTGATCTTGGAGGGGATGGGCCCGGTCTGCCTGGCGGATCACGGCGGACCGCCGAAGACTTTCCGGCGCAAGTTCAACTATCCGATCAACTGGCTAACCTATCGCTTGATGGATTGGATGTGCGGCGAGAAAATCACCGAAGGCCTTACCGAGGCCCTGCCGCGCATCTGGCCGCGGCCAGTGATGCTCATCGCCGCCGGGCAGGGACGCGAAATTTATTTCAACCGCATTTTTTACGCCGCGGCGCGCGACCCGAAGGAACTCTGGGAAGCGCCTCATGCCCACCACGCAGCCGTCTATCTCTATGAGCCGCAAGCCTACCGGGAGAAGATTCGAACCTTTTTTCGAAAGGCGCTCCTGGCAGGATGAGCCTGCGAAAGAGAACACACCGATGCCGCCTCTCATCAAAGAGGCGCTGTTTGTGAATTCATGTGCACTTAATCTCCGTTGGATATATTTGGAAAGCATCTACTAAAGCCAATTTGCAGCCGTCTTGATGATGCGGACAATGGCATAATCTTTCCCGGGCTGTGAAAACGGCAGCAAGAAAACAAATGGATGTTCGTGAATCTCTCACGCTGGACATGCCGGAAGAACTTCGTCTTTGGCTGCAAGACAACCACCGGGCGAAGATCGAAATTTGGCTCATCTTTTACAAGAAGTCCTCTGGCAAGCAGACTCTGACCATTGCCCAGGCAGTGGAGGAGGCCCTGTGCTTCGGCTGGATTCAGAACAGACTCAAACCGCTCGACCCGCAGCGCTTTGCCGTGCGTTTCTCGCCGCGCTGCAAGGGAAGTTACTGGTCATTGCCCAATCTCAAGCGAGTCCGCAAGCTGATTGCGGAAGGAAGAATGACCGAGGCCGGGCTGGCAGTGTTGCCCGATGATTGTAGATGAAGATGATGGTTACTGATACCTACACCAACCGCCGCTACCTTGATGCCCTTAGCGAGCGTGTCCTTGTCTTCGATGGCGCGATGGGCACCAGCCTGCAAAAACAAAATCTCACCGCCGAACAGTTTGGCGGCGAGCAGTATAACGGCTGCAACGACTATCTTGTTCTCTCGTACCCCGAAGCCGTGGAAAAAGTCCACCGCTCGTTTCTCGAGGTCGGCGTGGATGTGCTGGAGACCGACACCTTCCGCGCCAACCGCTTGACCCTGGGGGAATACGGCCTGGCTGAACGCACCCTCGAAATTAACATTGCTGCCGCGTCCCTGGCACGACGACTGGCCGATGAATTCGCCGCCAAGACCGGCCAGCCGCGTTTCGTGGCCGGCTCCATCGGTCCCAGCGGAAAATTGCCATCCGCCGATGACCCCGAACTCTCGAACATGCAGTTCGACGAACTGGCTGATCTCTTCCGGGAACAGGCAACCGGTCTGATCCGGGGTGGTGTGGATGTAATCCTTATCGAAACCTCGCAGGACATACTCGAAGTCAAGGCCGCCATTCACGGCGTGACCAAAGCCTTCGAGGAGACCGGCGTCTGGTTACCGATCCAGGCCCAGGTCACGCTCGATACCACCGGGCGGATGCTGCTCGGCACCGATGCTGCCGCGGCCGTCGCCATTCTCGAAGATTTGCCGATTGATGTCATCGGGTTGAACTGTTCCACCGGTCCCGAGCACATGCGCGAACCGATCCGGATCCTGGGAGAAAATACCCGCCTGCCTGTCTCCTGCATCCCGAACGCCGGTCTGCCGCTTAATGTGGATGGTCAGGCCGTCTATCCGCTGGAGCCGGAACCATTTGCTTCAGCCTTGTATGAGTTCATTGAGAGGAATCAGATTTCGGTGGTGGGGGGCTGCTGCGGCACCACTCCCGAGCATCTGAAACTGCTGGTCGAAAAAGTGCACAGCGTCAGCCATCCGCCGCGTCCCAATCCCCAAATCCCGCGCCTGGCCTCCGGGATTAATGCTTTGAACATGCAGCAGGACCCCGCGCCCTTCCTGATTGGCGAGCGCTGTAACGCCCAGGGAAGCCGCGCCTTCAAGCGCCTCTTGCTGGCCGAAGACTGGGATTCAGTGCTCACCGTTGCCCGTGAGCAGGTGGACAACGGCGCGCATGGTCTGGATATTTCGGTAGCGGTCACCGAGCGCGGGGACGAACCGTACCTGATGCACCAGGTTGTGCGTAAACTGGTCACGGCGGGTATTGATGCGCCGCTGGTTATTGATACCACCGAAGTGGATGTGCTCGAAGTGGCGCTCAAAACCGCGCCGGGGCGCTGTCTCATCAATTCGACGCATTTGGAGGGCGGGCGCGCCAAGGCTGACAAGATTTTTGGCCTGGCTAAAACCTATAACGCTGCCGTCATCGTGCTGACAATTGACGAAGCGGGGATGGCCAAGACCCGCGACCGCAAACTGGACGTGGCGCGTCGCATCTACGATATCGCCGTCAACGAGCATGGCTTGCGCCCCGACGCACTGGTGTTCGACGCCCTAACCTTCACCCTGGCCACCGGCGATCCGGAATTTGCCAATTCCGCCATCGAGACCATCGAAGGGATTCGGCTGATCAAACAAGCCTTGCCGGGTGTATTGACCTCGCTGGGTGTTTCCAACCTGTCGTTTGGCCTGGCTGCCAACGCACGTCCCACGCTCAACTCGGTCATGCTCTACCACTGCGTCAAGGCCGGGCTGGATATGGCGATTGTCAACCCGGCGCACATTACGCCATATAGTGAAATTTCTGCCGAGGAGCGCGAACTCGCCGAAGACCTGATCTTCAACCGCCGCACCGACGCGCTGCAGCGATACATCGAGCATTTCGAAACCGAAAGAGCGACTCTGGAGTCGCCCCTGCAAACCGACCCTACCGACGGCATGACCCCCGAACAGCGCTTGCACTGGTCTATCCTCCATCGCCACAAAGAAGGTGTGGAGGCGGACATTGAAGAGATTATCAACAGACCCCCATCCCCGACCCTTCCCCCACCGGGGGAAGGGAGAAAAACCCAACACGAAACCGCCGTCCACATTCTCAACACCGTCCTGCTCCCGGCCATGAAGGAAGTCGGTGATAAATTTGGCGCGGGCGAGTTGATCCTGCCCTTTGTGCTGCAATCCGCCGAAGTAATGAAAAAGGCCGTTGCACACCTCGAAGGTTATCTGGAAAAACAGGAGGGCGTCAGCAAGGGACTGGTCGTGCTGGCCACCGTCTATGGCGATGTGCATGACATTGGCAAGAACCTCGTCAAAACGATTCTCGCCAACAACGGCTATACCGTTATTGACCTCGGCAAACAAACTCCTGCCGAGACGATTATCAGCAAGGCCGTCGAAGTGAACGCCACCGCCATTGGTCTTTCGGCCCTTCTGGTCAGCACCTCCAAGCAGATGCCGCTCATCGTCAATGAACTGCACCGCCGCGGACTCCAGTTCCCGGTGCTGATCGGCGGCGCGGCCATCAACCGCCGCTTTGGTCGCCGCATCCTGTTCACCGATACTGGTGAGACCTATGAGCCTGGTGTGTTCTACTGCAAGGATGCCTTCGAGGGTCTGGAGACGATGGAGCAACTTGTCGTCCCTAAAAAAAAGGTCGAACTGCGCGCCCAGATCCAGAAAGAAGCCGAGATGGAACTTGGCCGTGCCGCTAAGGAGCGCATTGGTCCGACGACCGGCAATCGCTCGAAAGTTGTCGTTGCGCCCATCTCCCTGCCTGAAAAGCTGGGTGAACGGCTGGTGCAGGACATGCCCCTGGAAATCGTCTTCCAGCATCTCAACATCAACGAACTCTACCGCTTGTCATGGGGCGCAAAAAACACCCACGGGGTGGAATGGGACAAACTTAAAGCCGAATTCGACGCCCGCCTGGAAAAGATGAAAAAGAACGCTCTCCGCGAAGGTTGGCTCAGGCCTCAGGCTGTCTATGGCTTCTTCCCCTGCCAGGCCGATGGCAATGATTTGATCCTCTATGACCCGGCCATGGTAGGGGCGCAGCACGCTACGCCCCTACAGCGCTTCACTTTTCCCCGTCAGCCTTCGGACGAACACCTGGCCTTGTCCGACTACTTCTCGTCAGTGGATTCAGGCCAAATGGACGTGGTCGCTTTCCAGGTCGTGACCGTAGGTCAGGCTGCTACCGAAAAATTCGATTCCTTGCAGGCCGCCAATGACTACGCTGAAGCCTATTTTATACACGGATTGGCTGTCCAGACTGCTGAAGCCACCGCTGAGTACCTGCACCACCACATCCGTCGCGAGCTGGGCATCCCTGAAAACCAGGGCAAACGCTACTCCTGGGGCTATCCTGCCATCCCTGAGTTGGAAGACCACCGCAAAGTTTTCGACTTGCTCCCGTCGGTCGAGAAAGAACTCAGGATGCAGTTAAGTCCAGCCTACCAGCTCATCCCCGAGCAATCCACCGCCGCGATCATCGTCCACCATCCGCAGGCGAAATATTACAGTGTTGGCGAGTCCCGCGTGGAACAATTGATGAGGTAATATGTATCGAACAATGTTGAAATCCAAAATTCATCGTGCGGTTGTCACCAACGCCGACGTGGGCTACGAAGGCAGCCTGACAGTTGATTCGACGTTGCTGGAGGCGGCCGGGATGCGGGAATACGAACTGGTCCAGGTGGCGGATGTGGAGAACGGGGCGCGTTTCGAAACCTACCTGATGTCGGGTCCGGCTGGTTCCGGTATCATTCAAGCCAATGGCGCGGCTGCCCGCCTCGTCCAGCCGGGCGACCATGTCATACTCATGACCTATGTCCAGGCAGCGGAACCGTTGCCGGAACCATGGACCCCGATCATTGTGCTGGTGGATGAGCAAAACCGCGTGCGTGAAGTCAAATGAAGAGCCGATTCCAAACCCTTCTCGAAGGCGGATCCACTCCTCTTCTCGCCGATGGCGCCATGGGAACGCTGCTCCATGTCCAGGGAGTGGAGCTCGATCATTGTTTCGACGATCTTAACCTTACCGAACCTGCCCGCGTGGCGGATGTGCATCGCCAGTACATCGAGGCAGGCGCGCAACTCATCTTAACCAACACGTTTGGGGCGAACCGGTATAAGTTGAGTAAACATGGTCTGGAAGGCAAACTAATCGAGATCAACCATGCTGCCGTGGAACTGGCCCGCCGCGTTGTGGACGCATCCTTCAAGGATGTTCTTGTTGCCGGGGATGTGGGTCCGCTGGGAGTGCGCATCACGCCCTATGGGCGGGTGCAACTCCACGAGGCGCGGGCGGCCTTTGCAGAGCAGATTGGCGCCTTGGTGGAGGCTGGCGTGGATTTGATCGTCATTGAGACCATGACCGACCTCTACGAAACAGTGGAAGCCATCCACGCGGCGAAGTCTGTCGGGGCGCAGCATGCTGCTCCCGTACCAATTGTCGCCACGATGACCTTCACCCGCGACGACCGCACTTTACTCGGCGACGACCCTGCCAAGGTGGCGCGCACACTCCACACGGCCGGCGCGGACGTGATCGGCGTCAACTGTTCGGGCGGCCCGGCGCAGTTGGTGCGCATCCTGCGCCAGATGAGGCAGGCGGCCCCCGATGCACGTTTCTGGGTCAAACCCAACGCTGGCTGGCCGGAGCACGTCGGCGGGCGCGTCATGTATGCCGCCGCGCCGGAATACTTCCGCGATTTTGTGCTCGAATTTTGGAAAGCCGGCGCAAATGTCATCGGTGGCTGCTGTGGCACGACGCCCGAGCATATCGCCGCCATGCGCAGGACACTTGACTTGCAGCATGCTGTAACGGTTGAGTCCGTCCCGGTGCTCGAAATCCTACAAAATTCCGATGCACCCGGCGCGGAACCTCCCTCCGGCCTGGCGCAGACGCTTGCCGCCGGGAAATTTGTCGTCGCTGTCGAGATGGACCCGCCGCGCGGCCTTTCGACGCACAAGCTCGTCGCCGGGGCTTCCCTGCTCAAGGAGGCGGGAGCGGATGTGATTGACGTGGCCGACAGTCCGATGGCGCGCATGAGAATGTCTGCCTGGGCGGTGTGCGACACCGTCCAACATCAAGTCGGCATCGAGACGACGCTCCACTTCCCCACGCGTGGCCGCAACCTCCTGCGCGTCCAGGGCGACCTGCTCGCCGCCCACGCCCTTGGCATCCGCAATGTCTTTATCGTCATGGGCGACCCAACCTCCATCGGCGACTACCCCGAAGCCACGGATAACTACGACCTCGTCCCCTCCGGCCTAATCAAATTGGTCAAGCAGGGTTTCAACACCGGCATTGACCACTCCGGCGCATCCATCGGACAACCGACCTCCTTTTTCGTCGGCGCGGCGCTCAACCTGTGCTCCCCCGAACCGGAGACCGAGATCAAAAACCTGAGGCGTAAACTCAAAGCGGGAGCAGACTTCTTCCTGACCCAGCCCATCTTTGACCCGGAGACTGCCCGCGCTTTTCTGGATCGCTTCGCCGCTGTGACCGGGTCGCCGCTCGACAAACCCGTATTGGTTGGCGTGCTGCCCCTCGCCAGTATCAAACACGCCCACTTCCTGCACAATGAAGTTCCCGGCATCGTTATTCCCGAAACGACGCGCCAGCGGATGGAAAAAGCCGGAGAAAATGGCGGCAGGGAGGGGGTCCGGCTCGCCATTGACCTCATTGAGCAGGTCAAACCCTGGATGGCGGGCGTCTATATCATGCCGCAATTCCATCGCTATGACCTCGTCGCTGAAATCATAGAAGCGGTAAAATAGGCTCATGCTTCTCACAATTGATATCGGCAACACCAACCTGACCATCGGCCTTTACGAAGGCGATGACCTCCGCCACCACTGGCGGCTGGCCACCGACCATGCCCGTATGCCTGATGAATACGGCCTGCAATTGCTCGGTCTGCTGGCGCACGCCGGGCTGCCGGCCTCCGGGCTGACGGGTATCTCCCTCGCCTCGGTTGTCCCCCCGCTGACCGGGCGCGTCACCCAGGCCTGCCGTGAGTACCTCAAGCAGGATCCGCTCGTGGTGGATACCGGAGTCAAGACCGGCATCCGCATCCGCTACGAGGACCCAAAAGCCGTCGGCGCAGACCGGGTCTGCGATGCGGTGGCGGTCATGAAAATGCATGGCGGCCCGGCCTGCATCATTGACTTTGGCACGGCCACAACCTTCAACGCCCTCACCAAAGATGGCGACTACTTGGGCGGCGCCATTACAGCCGGCATCAACCTCGCCGCCGAGGCGCTTTTCACCCGCGCTGCCAAACTGCCGGGCATAGACCTGCAGCGGCCGCCCTCCGTCATCGGGCGCAACACTGTCCATGCCATGCAGTCGGGCTTGCTGTTCGGCTACGTAAGCATGGTCGAAGGCATGGTGGAGCGCTTCCGCAAGGAACTTGGTCCGCAGATGAAAGTTATCGCTACCGGCGGCCTGGCGGAAATTGTCTCCAAAGAAACAGATATGATTGATGTGCTGGCCCCCTGGCTCACACTGGACGGCTTGCGTATCATCTGGCAACTCAACCACACCTAAGGAGAACCCATGAAACGCTTTATCACGACAACCTTTTTGGCGCTGACCTTGTTCCTGGCTGCCTGCGGAGGGAATGCCGGCGATGGCGGCACCGGTATCAAGGGGGAGGTCTACCTGGCGGAATGCGAAGGCGACCAGATCGCTGCTGACTGTTTCAGCCAGGAACCTTACCGGGCCACACTGGTCATTTACAACGCGGCCTTCGAAGAAATAGCCCGCGTCGAAACGGAAGCCGACGGCACCTTTGTTTTCGACCTCGAACCGGGGACATACTTTGTGCACCCTGAAAGCCCGGGGCCGTACCCGATTGCCAACGACTACCAGGTCACGGTCGCGGAAGGGGAGCGGACCGAGCTCATCATCATCTACGATAGCGGCGCCCGTTAGGTCGGGCACAGGACCCGCAGCCTGCCTGCCGTTTTGAGGGGCTGGTTCTACGCCGGAACCAGCCTCTTTCTTGTTGCCTGCCCTTGACAGGCGTCCAAAACTGCGGATAATAACAACCAACAGGCGAGCCTAATAAACAAAAGGTATCTTCTCAATAAGAAGAGGAGAATGGGGGTGTGCGGGCGGTCGCGAAGCATACCCGAAGGGTGCGAAACCGCCCGCACACCCCCGCTCCCCAAGTTATTGAAATGATGCAACAAAAGCGATGACAGAGGAAAGTAGGTCAGCGGAAGTTGACAGGGAGCGGCAGGCGCAGACTGAGACCTGCCCCCAACCGAACCTGACAGAAGTTCCCTCTCGAGCTGTCCGGGTGAACTGTACACACTGTAGTCCGGGCCGCAGCCTCAGCGTTACGAGAGGAGCCGATGAAAGTGGCCTGTATTCAGGCCATGGTCGGCGTTGAGCGGGCTGAAAGGCCAAGTTGGGTGGTACCGCGGGATTCCCCTCCCGTCCCAGAGCGGACGGGAGTTTTTATTTTGGAGGTCTAAATGTTGGATAAGTTGAAGGAAATCGAAAAGACTGCGCTCGAAGCACTTGCTGGCGTCAAAGACGATGCCGCGCTGGAAGCCTGGCGCG
>JACQYE010000136.1 GCA_016208355.1 Chloroflexota bacterium
AGGCGCAGGGTGTTCCAAAAAGCCACCCAGACGATAAAAACAACCAGGATTTTGACTTCAGCGGGTCGGCGCGTTTTTTGCACAGGCATCTCAGGGCAGGATCGTAAGGGTGGCGAAAGGCATGGCAACGCCGCGTTCACCTGCT
Source organism: Chloroflexota bacterium (assembly GCA_016208355.1). Classification (GTDB taxonomy): domain Bacteria; phylum Chloroflexota; class Anaerolineae; order Anaerolineales; family Villigracilaceae; genus UBA877. The sequence continues at coordinate 146 of JACQYE010000136.1, forward strand.
GAGTCTATCAACCGTTCCCCATCAAAAACTCGCACACTCCAGCGATACTCACCAGGGGGCAGGGATTCGGTCACGATAAACTGCGAAAGCAGATTGGATGGTTCTTCAACCGCATAGACAGTCTGCCAGATGCTGGATTCTTCAGGCGGACTATCGAGATCAGCCGTAACCAGGATGGCATCAACGAATGTGCTGAACATTTCATCCTGCCCGTAGACGCGGCCGAGGCCGAGGGTAACTTCCCCGGCGGGCAGGTTGAAGGTCCCGACCGATTCCCAGATCCACTGATCAAGCTGGCTGTCGTTTCCGGCAAAATCGAAACTTTGTCCGTTGATCGTGATGAAATTCTGCTGGTCGTTGTAACGCCGTTTGAACGAACGCACCCAAATGCGGTACTCGCCGTCTTCTTCAAGGCTCAGGCTGTATTGCGCTTCAACCGACTCCCAATTATCCAGCAGGAAACCGCTCCCGGTGAATCCGGTTGTGAATTCTGAGGCTGCATACCAGCCATTTGTCTGGAACACATCTTCGGCTTCGATCCAGTAGACATTTGGGTCATGCTGCTCGATGCTGACTATGAAACCGGTCGTCGAGACATCAGCAGTATCCCAATCCAGCAGGATGGGCGCGCTGGAGGCGATTTCCGCGCCCTCCGGGGGGGAGACCAGAGTCGGGGGGGCGCTTACGTAGCATAAGGGTTGGTTAAGGGTCTCGGAGTCGAAATGATACACGTCGAAGTACTTGCCGCTGGCGAGCAGGCTTGCCCCGGGATAACAGCCCAGCAGGGTCTCGAGGATTCGGGCGCGCTCTTCTTGCATGGTGAGCGCGGTTTTATCATAGAAAAGGTCCAGCCCAGGCTGGCCGCGATTTTTCCACAGGAGGGGCAGGAGTTGATCATAAGGAACCTGGCGGAAATTATTTTCGGCCTCCAGTCCCGCGCCGCGCGCTCCGGCGACAGTGAACAATAGAACGTGCGTCTCCAGTTCCACCGTGTCATTCTGGGCGGGGAAGTAGGGGTACAGCAACAGGTCTGTATTTGCTGCCGAGAGGGCGGTCAAGTCAGCAAGTTCGCGGCGTTTTACCCGATCCACAGGGTCGCTGATGCCTGTCGCAAAGACCCGGTAATCGTTGGCAAAGATGACCAGAAGCAGGGTGAGAAAAACAGGGACGGATGCCTTGAATGTCGGGCGGTCAACCCAGGGACGCAAGGCAGCCAGGAAAACCCACAGCCCCATCGCCCCCCAGATAATCAGCGGCGCCAGACCGGTGTATAACACCCTTGGCCAGACCGAGCCGAGCAGAAGCGGCGCAAAGGCGATATTGAAAAGATACCAGAGTGGGATGAACAGGAGATACCCGCGGCGCAGGTTGCAGAGATTGTAAACCAGGCCGATCACAACGAAGGGGAGGATGAGCTGGTTGAGGAATGAACCCTCCCAGCGCAAGAGCGAATCCGTCCAGACAACGCCGGAGAAGGTGGTTTTGAGCAAGTCGCCGGCATTCTTGAGCACGAACAGCGCCACACCGCCCAGGTCCGCGCCATTCTCAGAGTACTGATCCAGCCAGCCAAAATGATACCCGTGGCGCGATTCGAGATACCGCTGGGTGAACATCAGGTAGGCCATCAGGATCGGCCAGCCAAGCAGGATCAACCGTTGCAGCCAGTGGTTCGGAGACGCCTGCTTGCGGACAACCTGCCTGATCGCCATCCCGAGAGTGAAGACCAGTGCAACGCCGACGGTGGGAAAAAATGTTTCGTAAGTCAGCATTCCCAGGGCGAGCACGATGCCGGCAGCCTGGAACTGCCACCATTTTTTATCCTGCATCCCGGCAATCAGGAAATATAGACCGGCCATCATCCAAGGTTCCAGCGTGGTGTTGTGCAGGGCCTGGTGGCTGCCGTTGAGTTCGATAAAGGAAAAAGCATAAACTGCCGCGCCCAGGAGTGCGGTTGGTGGACTGGTCGTCAACCGCCGGATGAGCAGGTACAGGAATATCACCGCAATTACACTGAAGACGGCGCTCTCGATGCGCGCCGAAAGGAAATCCAACCCGAACACTCGCAGGAAAAACGACCGCACCCAGAAATCAACCGGCAAGTACTGGTAGTGCATCCCGGCAAAATCGCCCTGGTCCACCCGCAGGATGGTGGAAAGCCAACTCTGCGCGGTCCACTTGGTCTCGTCGGCCTCCAGACCGTAGACGCGGTACCCCAGATCATAGAAGCGGGTGAAGATAACGGCTGCGAGGAGCAGGAGGCCGATCCAGACTTCCGCCCGCGGCGGGATGCGCGCCTGGGTTGTCAGCACATTCATCCACTTCGGGTTCTTGCGCGCCCATAGAACAAGCCCAGCCGCGCTGAAAAGGTAGAGGATTGTCCCAGCCAAATAATTTTGGAAGTATACGAATATTTGCGCTGCGACCGCCAGGATAATCACCCCGGAGAGGACCGCTGGCATGGGGATATCCAGGTCCGGAAGGCTGACCCGGCTGCCTTCTGACAGGCGGCCCCACGGCAGACGGATGGCCGGGAAATGGATGTGGAGGTAGAGGTCTCGTCCCTTTTCGGCGCGCACTGTCTGGCTTTCAACTTTCAATTTCTCCTCGTCCTGAAGCATGGCAGGGAAGATTTCGTCTGCCCAGGCCGGGGGTTCGGCGGGTGTTTCTTTAAGCGGAGTCAGGACCTCGGGACTGATCGCCGTTTCGACGGTTTCCTCCTTGGCCTCGGCTGCACGCACGGGAGCGTTGAACCAGCCTGCAAACGCCTGGAGCCAGCGCGGCAGGCGCAGGGTCCAGGAAGCCGGGACAAAGGCAATCACACCGAGCAGGGCAAACAGGAGGGCGAGGAAGATTAGCAGGGGCAGCCGTCCGTACGATTCACGGACAATATCGAAGAAAACCCGATCACGCTCAAAGACGAACGGCGTATTCATCCCTGCATCCAGGACTGGGATTCCGTCCGGGTTGTAGAAATCCCGCAGGATAATTGCATCTCCCCACTGCGCCATCAGGGCAGGCTCTATTTCTTCTGCCAGGCCGGGCAGGTAAAAGAAGATGGTTTTCCCGTTGTTGGCATAGGCTTGCGGCTCATCCCGAAAGTCCTCGAACGAAACGGTCGTGTAGGAAATTTCTGGCCGGAACTCGGTGATGAGATAGGGCCGGACGATGTCAAGCTCAATGTCGTCGGAATAAACGAAGATGAAAGCTTCGTCTTCTGCATACAAACTGGCCCAGGAAATGATCTGGTCGGGCTGCGGGTGATAACGGCTGGGCATTAAAACAAAATAGTCGTAGACCCCGCCCATGGCCACAATTGCGGTCAGAACTCCAACGAAAACAGTTCTAAGTTTCGACAGACGACTCTGGATTGCTGAGACTGCCCCGGCCAGGATGTAGATTCCTAGGCCGGTCAGCAGCGCCAGCGCCGGGAGGATGCTGACCATATGGGTGTGGCGCGGCGGCACGGTGTTCAGCACGCTCAACCCGAAAATGGTCACCAGGAACCAGAGCGCCAGCAGGAGACTGCGCGGTTCCTTGATGCGTTTGAATACCGCGCCCAGACCGATGAGGTAGAAGACAACGCCCACTGTCCCGGTCAGCGGGGAGGCGATGAAGTGCTCGGAAATCAACCAGGGTTTTTGGAAGATGAGCAGGGTGCGGGCAAGGCCGCGCGCCAGGAGGGCGAGGTATATTTTGGGATTGTAGAAAAGTTCGTTGCCGCCGAGTTTAAAGATGGGCGCGACAGCGGTTAGTTCTTCCTGCGAGTAGAACTGCAATCCGTTGAACGTGTTGAAAAAGACGCTCTCGAAGACCTTGAAACTCATCCCCTGGGCGTCGTAGCGCATCCCGTGAACGATATATGGTCCGACGACCAGCAGCGCGCCTGTCGCAAGTATTCCCAGGGCGAGGGCGGCATGGCGGAATCTGATCCGGCGCCCGATCCACAGCAGGGCGATGAACAGGACGGCAATGACCAGCGCCATGCGAGCTGCAAAGTAAGTATAGAATCCGAACCCGGCGGCGCACCCGGCGAGGAAAAGATAGAAAAAACTGGAGCGCTGGACGCCGAGATACAGCCAGTAGAGCGCCAGGGCGGTGATGAAGAGCGACTGGATGTTGTTGTAGCCGAGGCGGGCGAAGGCCAGGAAATACGGGCTGAAGACCAGGGCGAGGCTGCTGGCAATGGCAACTTTTCGGTTGAAGGCATCACGCCCGAGCAGGTAAACCGGGACGACTGCCAGCGTACCGGAGAGAACCGAACTGAAACGCCAGCCCCACAGGTCTATGCCAAAGAGTTTCATCAACTCGGCTTGCCCGATGGAACTCAGCACCGGGAAGGTATAAACTCCGCCGGCAAAAATGGAGGGGGCGAAAGCGCCGCGGGCGATGTCACGTGCCGCCGTCCAGAAGGAACCTTCGTCGCCGATGAGCATATCGGGCAGGCCCTGCAAGCGGTACACGCCGAGGAGGATGCCGAGGATGAACAGTCCCAGCATCCAGAGCAGATCCGTACGGCCTATGCCGGGAGAAATACTGACCTGTCGGCGATGGTCCCACAGAGCAGTGGCAATGGCGAAAAGGAGGATGGCCACCAACCATTGGATGGCCATCGTGTAGTGATATTCAAATTGTTGGATCTGCCAGAGGAGCAGGATGAAAATAACTGCCCCGCCGAGGAGCCAGGGCCAGCCTGAGCCGAGAAAGCGCGGGAAAATGGGTCTTTCTCTTTCGATGGCAATGTCCGCCTGGAGCAGTTTCAGCCCGCGCAATGAGATGAATAATAGCACGGCTCCAATGAGCAGGAACGGCAGGCCGCGCAGGACATTATCAATGGATGGAATGCTTAAGTGGATTTCCTCATTCAACCAAATCCCTAATTCTGTCGGCGGTTTATCCGGGAGGATATCACTGGCAATCTGCATCTGTCCCATGACGAGCAAGACCAGCCCGGTCAGGGCGGTCGGCCAGCGGAAATTATGCCAGTCCAATTTCAGGGAAGAGGCTGATTTTGTCATGTTGGTTGAGACATGTTGGCAATTTCGAGGAGGGATTATACATCATTCAGCAGAAGACAGGCGGGAGACGGGTCAGGTATAATCTGCGCATGGGTATGCTTCGCCGCCTCGACTTGCCGGTGACGGTCATCATTTCCCTGTGGGTGTTGACGATGGTTGCCACGCCCATTGTCCACTGGGCGGCGGGAGAGGTCGCGCTTTCCCCGATGGTCAGCGCCGGGGTGCTGGCGCAGGCCGCGGCGGTCGGGATGATCTTCTGGCAAGGGGCAGGCACACGGTCCGCGCTGCGAAACGTGCTGCTCATCCTCCCGCTTGCCTGGCTGGTTGAATTCGCCGGCAGCACCACCGGCATCCCGTTTGGGCGCTATTCCTATACCGAAGCCCTCCAACCGCAACTGGGCGGCGTCCCGCTGCTGATCCCGTTTGCCTGGCTGATGCTGCTGCCTCCCTCTTGGGCGGTGGCTTCCCGGGTGGTCAAATCCCGGACGCTTTTACCGTCCCTGCCTGTCCGCCTCGCCCGGGCGGGTGTGGCGGCCCTGGCCTTTACCGCCTGGGACCTCTTTCTCGACCCGCAGATGGTGGCCTGGGGTTTTTGGCGCTGGGAAAAACCGGGAGCGTATTTTGGCGTCCCCTTGGTAAACTTTCTCGGCTGGGTCTTGGCTTCCTTTCTAATTTCTTGTTTTTTTCTTCCTGATCGCTTGCCAATCAACATGCTCCTGCTTGTTTATGCCATCACCTGGTCATTGCAATCCATCGGCTTGGCGTTTTTCTGGGGGCTTCCTGGCCCGGCGGTGTGCGGTTTTCTCGGCATGGGCGGGATGCTTTTATGGGCTTTCTTGCGGAGGAACAAATGGACCCGACTATTTTGAATATTGTCCTCTGGACTGCGTTCGCCGGTCTTTGCGGATCCCTGCCTCTCTCTCTCTGGACCGGACGCCTGCTGGCAAAAAAAGATATCCGCTCAGTCGGTGACGGAAATCCGGGCGCGATCAATGCGTTGAAATCCGGCGGCTGGTACGTTGGCCTGCTGGCGCTTATGCTGGACGTTTCGAAAGCCGCTGCTCCGATTGGGCTGGCCTACCAGGTTTGGGATTGGCATGGTTGGGAAATCGTCCCGGTGGCATTGGCACCTTTGTTCGGGAGCGCCTTTTCGCCATTCCTGAAATTCAAAGGCGGGAAGTCGTTGGCAGTTGCCCTCGGCATGTGGATTGGCCTGACTCTCTGGAAATCCCCCGTTGTCGTCTTGGGCAGCCTCACACTTGCGTACCTTATCCAAACTGTTTCTGGCTGGGCGGTGGTTGTTTCCGCCATGTCGAATGGCGTTTATTTGGTCCTGACAGGAGCAGATATGGTTTTATTGGTCATTTGCGTTATGCAATTTGCCCTCTTGCTTTGGAAACACCGCGAAGATTTGCGCCATCCGCCGCGACTACGCAAGTGGCTGACCCGGAAGTGACATGGATTTTTTCATCGCTTTCGTGACTTTCTTTCTTGTCCTTATCGCGTTGACCGCCATCCTCAACGCGCTTACATTCCCTCGTCTTTCCGCCAGACCCGTCTCATCCACTTTACCCTTGGTCTCTGTATTGATTCCTGCCCGCGACGAATCTACCGTTATCGCCGGGACAATAAAATCCTGGCTTTTGCAGACCTATCCCCACTACGAAGTCATCCTGCTCGACGATGACTCTTCCGACGATACCGCCACAATAGCACGTGATGCCGTCGGCAATGACACCCGCGTTTGTATCCTCGACGGCAGGCCGCTCCCCGAGGGCTGGAAGGGAAAAAACTGGGCCTGTTACCAACTTGCCCATGCTGCCCGCGGGGAAATTCTCATCTTCACTGACGCAGACGTCCGCTGGAAAGCAGGCGCACTTGCATCACTTGTCGCCGAAATGACCCATACTCGTGCTGACCTGCTTTCTGTCTTTCCGACTCAGATCACACGCACCTGGGCTGAGCGGCTGGTCGTTCCGCTGATGGGGTTCGTTATTATCGGTTATCTTCCAGTGATGGCCGTCCACTACATTCCCTGGCCGGTCTTCTCGGCTGCGATCGGACAGTGCCTGGCATTCCGCCGCGAGGCTTACGAGGCAATTGGTGGACACGGAGCTGTACGCGATGCACTGGTCGAGGATATGGTATTCGCCTGGAAGATAAAGCGTAAGAAGATGCGCCTGCGCCTGGCGGATGGCGCGGGGCTGGTCTCTACCCGAATGTACCGGAACTGGCGCGAGGTCCGCAATGGCTTCGCCAAGAGCGTCCTCGGCGGCCACGCGGGCAGTCTCCCGCTCCTACTTCTGTCCACGCTTTTTCACTGGTCGCTCTTTTTATTCCCCTGGTTCTGGTTGTTTTTCGATCCGATGCAAGCCTTGATATTGGGCGCACTCAACGTGCTCATCCGCGCGCTGACGGCTGCCGTTACCAGGCAGCGGGTCATAGACGCGTTGTTCCTGCCGATTTCCGTCTTGTTGATGACAGTCGTCGCAGCCCGAGCCGTGCAGTGGCATTTCACAGGAGGCCCGCGCTGGAAGGGGAGGGCATATGGTAAATTTCGTAAACAGAGTAGAATAGCCCCATGACTTGGTGGAAATCTTTGAATTCCTTCCCCCTGCGGATATTCTTGGTTGCGTTGGTATTGCGTCTTGTGCCGGTTGTTGCCTTGCGGACGATGGGCATCGGCCTGGATGATATGTTCCAGTACGATATGCTGGCGCGTTCACTCGCGACCGGGAACGGTTACCGCTGGTACGCCTACGAAGATTTGAAAATGTTGGAGCCTTATGTCGAGTTTGACCTCTCCAGCGTGGATTACGACCCCGTGCGCGGCGTCCCGACCTCCTTCCGCGCGCCGCTTTACCCGACATTCCTGGCCTTGGTCTACTTGGTGACCGGCATCGGGTCAGGGAGGTTCCTTGCGGCGCGGCTGGTGCAGACGCTGCTTGGCGCGGCGCTCGCGCCCCTGACTTTTGCCGTTGCCCGCAACCTTTTTCCCTCCGTTTCCCCGGAAACTGTTAGATGGCGCGATCGGGCAGCTGTCCTTTCTGCCTGGATTGTAGCCTGCTATCCGCTCCTGATTCTCTATCCGTTCGGTCTGGCGACAGAAAACCTCTTCTTCCCGCTTGTGCTCTTATCTTTCCTGTTCCTCCTGAAATCGGCGGACAAAGCCTCGCTTGCCAACTTTTTGCTGGCCGGGCTTTTCCTGGCTCTTGCCTCGTTGACCCGTTCTGTCATCCTGCCTTTTGCCGGACTGGCAATTCTGTGGGCATGGTTCTCCCTCAAACAGCGGCGGGGAGCAATTGCACTGGCGCTGGTCCTGCTGGTTGTGATTGCGCCCTGGATCGTCCGCAATTCGTTGCTCCATCACAAATTGACCGGGATAGAGTCCTCGATGGGATACAACCTTTATGTGGGTTATCATCCTGATAGTAACGGCTCCTTTACTTTCGGCGTTTCCCTCGACTTGCTCCCGATCCTGGACGACGCGGAACGCGACCGGGTTGGCGCCCGGCAGGCATTAACATTCATCCGGGACGACCCGGGTCGTTTCCTCCCCCTGGCGCTCAACCGTTTGAGTTTTTTCTTCGGTCTCGAAAAACGGGTCTTGATGTATTTCTATGCCAATAATTTTCTGGGTTACATACCAACCGTGCCGTTCCTGCTGGCCGCGTTGGTGATGTTCCTACCCTTTGTGCTGGTGGCCGGTTCCGCTCCCGTGGGATTAGCGCTGCTCCTCCCTGCCCGACCCAAAACGATCCTGTTGTGGATGCTGTTGCTGGCATATCTCCTGCCGCACGTGTTCATCCTTTCCGAAGACAGGTTCCACCTGACAATCGTTCCTTTATTGGCTGTCCTGGCGGCTTATTGCTGGGCCGGGGGATGGAAATCTATCCGGGAACGCTGGGCAAGAGCAGGGTCCGGGAAGACGGCGCTTTTCGTCGCGGCGGTGACCGTGATGCTGCTCCTGTCCAACTGGGGCTGGGAACTCTGGCGGGATGCCGATAAACTTTCCCAACTTTTTGGTCCGAACGGGAATACTCTTTACTGGCCGTATTAGCGAGGCGTCATGAAAAAGACCTTTGGAGAGCGCTTGCATCTGGATTGGAAGATCGCCGTGCTGACCATCGTCAGTACCATTCTGCTGATGGTGGACCACTATCATTACCCCCTCCTGCCCTGGGATACCTGGTTTCCCGCCTGGGGGGAAACGAATCTCTCGATGAAAGTTCTCGACCGGACGGTGTTGTATTTCATCATTCCGATGTTCATCGTGCTGGTCATTTTTCGGGAAAGGCCGAAAGAGTTTGGTTTCACCTTTGGTGACTGGAAGGCCGGGATTGTCATCACCCTGGGTGGGATCATCTTGATCGCACCTATTCTTTGGCTGGTGGGGCGCGGCGACCCATCCATGCAGAAATACTACGAACCGCTCGTCTCCGGCCTGCCGTGGAATACTTTCCTCGACCTGTTCGGTTGGGAGTTCATCTTCCGCGGCTGGCTCTTGTTTGGGTATGCACGCAAATTTGGGCCGGAAGCGTTGTGGCTGCAGGCGGTCCCATTCGCTTTGGCGCACATCGGCAAACCGGAAATCGAGACACTTTCCACAATATTCGGCGGGTTCGCCTTCGGCTGGGTTGCCTGGCGGACGAAATCCTTCGTTTACCCCCTGCTCATCCACTGGTTTGTGGCCTCGTTTACGATCATCGTTGCGGCAGGTTTGCTTGGCTGAGTTCCTCATTCGTCCCGCTCGGAGGGAAGATTCTCCGGCCATCCGGTCTTTGATCTTCGCCGTGCACATCAACCCCACCGGCCTGGATTGGCGGCGATTCCTGGTCGCGGTTACGCCGCAGGAGGATTTTCTCGGCTGTGGGCAGGTCAAGCGTCACGCCGACGGCTCCAGGGAGTTGGCCTCGCTGGCGGTTCAAGAGCAGGCGCGAGGTCGGGGAGTGGCGCGGGCGATCATCCTCGAATTACTTCGACAGGAAACCGCGCGTCCGTTATACTTGATGTGCCGCGCTGCGCTGGAACCCCTGTACATCAAATTCGGTTTCAGACCCATTTCCTTGCAGGAAATGCCCCCGTATTTCCGGCGGATCAGCAGACTGGAACGGTTGGTCAATCGGAAAGGAAATCCTGAAGATCGCTTGCTCGTCATGCGGCTGGATTGAGGATGTTGATGAACTCGAAGACTTTTCTATATATCGCCTACGGTGTTTTGATCGGCTTGCTGGCTGCCGGGGTTATCTGGCTGGCGGCCTCCCCGCCGCGCGGCGAGCCGGTGACACTCTTGCCAACCCCCACGCCGGGTATGGTCACGGTTTACGTCAGTGGGGCAGTGATGACTCCGGGCGTCTACTCGCTCCCGGATGGAAGCCGTGTGGAAGACGCCGTGCTGGCTGCAGGCGGTTTTGCGCCGGGGGCCGAGACAGACAGCCTCAACCTGGCAACGGTTTTGGAAGACGGGCAGCAAATAGACGTTCCTGGAATTGTCAGCGCCAGCCACGTCAACGCCGGGCGGGTCAACATCAATACAGCCAGCGCGGATGAATTGGATACCCTTCCGAGCATCGGCCCGACCACCGCCCAGGCGATTGTGGATTACCGGCTGGAGCATGGGAGTTTTGCCAGCATCCAGGATATCCAGAATGTCCCCGGCATCGGCCCGGCGACTTACGATAAGATAAAAGATTACATCACCGTTGGGGAATGATTTGTCCAACGAACACTTCGACTTGATTGCCGGTTTCTACGACAAGACCGCCCGGTTCACCGTCAGCGACAGGCTGCTGCGTACGCTTGGCTTGCCCACGGACGGAATCCTGCTCGACGCGGGCGGAGGCACCGGGCGCGTGGCGGCCGCCTTGTGTGACCTCGTCGGCGCGGCAGTGGTGGCCGATGTTTCAATGGGGATGATGAAGTATGCGTTGGAGAAAGGACTGGGATGCGTCAATGCCCCGGCGGAATCCCTGCCATTCGCTTCCGGGACCGTTGACCGGGTGGTCATGCTGGACGCGCTGCACCATGTCCGCAGCCAGGCGCGCGCCGCTGCTGAGCTCTTCCGGACGCTCAAACCGGGTGGGCGTATCGTCGTCATCGAGCCGGATATTCATAGGTTTGCTATCAAACTGATCGCCTTGGGAGAAAAACTCCTGCTGATGCGCAGCCGGTTCCTGGCCGGGGAAGAGATCGCTGACCTGTTTGCCGGTCTGGGTGCAAGCGTCGAGATTGAATATGCCGAGCACAACGTTTGGGTGACCGTCGAAAAGTGAAAGCCAAATGTAATTATTCTTGATGAGTCCTATGTGCTAGAATAGTCTATACCTTCCTGAGGAGGATCCCATGGACGAAAAGAAAATGAAACTGAAGAAAATGGCAACCTGGACGATTGCTGTCTTTGCCACCATCTTTGCAGTCACTTTTGCGGTTTTATGGCTGCCCCTTTACCCGGCGAGTAACAGCGCCCTCGACGCTGTGGGCAAAGTGTTTGTAGAGGGTTGGCCGATCCTGTTGGCCGATCTCGTGCTTTGCGTCCTGGCCTATTTCGGCTATTCGCTCTATATCAAGAACAAGAAATAAAGCGCAATGAAAAAAAGACTGGACTGGGTTGTTTCAGCAAACCCGTCCAGTCTTATTTGCGTCAAGTTTATATGCTGATGACTTTCTCGGCGCGTGTCTGCGCCTCGAGAATATCTCCCATTCCGCCCACAATGCCCGCCTTGACTTTCGCAGTTAACTCAAAATAATCCAGGCAGGTCGAACAGACGATCAATCGCACGCCCCTGGCTTCCAGGGCGTGTAACTTTTCCAGCAGGGGAGAACCTTCCACGACCAGTTTCACTCCCTCGGTATAGAAACAGATGGCAGCCGGGAGGGGCTCCTGTAGTCCCAGGAGTTCGAAGTATTTCCCGGCCAGTTTCAATTGCAACTCTGCCGGGCCTTTTCCGATCCCGTTGGCGGTGACAAGGATGACTGTGTTTTTCATTGCTACTCCAGGATTGCTGCGTCGGTGAAGTTCTTGAGCAGTTCGCGGGCTTCTTTGACCTTTTCTTTGGGCACGAAGACTTGTACGCGTCCCAACCCGTCTATCATCACGGGGATGATGGAGCGCCCGAGGGCCTCCTGGACGAGTTCCACGTCAACCCCATTTGCCTCCAGGTAACTTTCGACCAGGTCGGCGTCGAGGCGACCCTGTACTTCGGCCACTTTTTCCCAGGTGAGCTTGTCCATGATTACCTCCAGAAAAGGATGAATAGAACAGTGAAAAGCGAACTGACCAACAACTGGCGCAGCCCGATGCGCGTCGGTTTTACTCCAATTGCCGGGTGTATGATTCCCCAGAGCGTTTCCAGCCATTGCAACAGGAAAGGAACGAAAATGAAATGGGGCAGGAATCCGGTCAAGGCAGCGGCGAGGGTCAGGGCGAGGTTAAATGACGTATACAGCAGGGCGCGGCGTCCCATTTTCCAGCGGAAGGAGCGGGGCGGGACCCCGGGCAGGCTGCGCTGTTCGAGGCGCAAGTAGGCGTGGACGATGGAGGCCGCCGATTGCAGCCAGGTCAGCAGCCAGAGCGCCCAGCCCAGCGGGTCGTAGAGGCCCTTCCCGACCCAGTAGGCGGCCGGGGCTGCCAGCGCGAGCACGCCGGTCGCCAGGATTTCCACCCCGGCCTGTTTCCGTTCGGCTCGGCGGCTGACGAGGTACAGATGCCAGGCAAAAACCGGCACGCCCGGGACAGCCAGATAGAATATGTCCACGAAGCCATGCAAGACCAGCCCGGTCAGCGCTGCCAATGCTACCGCGCCGTAGATAAGAATCCAGAACCGCGCCGCTGGCAAGTCCGAGCGCGGACGCCGCCCGCTGCAGGCTTTGACGGCCATCGTCACCGGCTGGCGGATAAGGAAAGCCATCAGCGCCGCGAGCGCGAGGAAGGCTGAGTCCCAGGCCAGCCTGCCGCCTGCAAATAAACCGATCAGCAGGGGACTGAAGAGGAAGACCCATGCGCCGTGGTCTTGCGGGATGGCAATGGTGGGGTTGAGAAGGGACTTTCGCTCCATCATACTCCCAGCCACTTTGCCGTGGCTTTCGGCAACTCAGCCAGCGGACCGACGCGCCGGGAACACTCCGGCAGCGACTCGACGAACGCCCGCCCGTAGGCTTTCGTCAGCAGGCGGCGGTCAAGGATGGCGACCACCCCCCGGTCTGACTGGGTGCGGATGAGGCGGCCAAAGCCCTGGCGGAAGCGCAGGATGGCCTCGGGCAGGTGGTATTCGTTGAAGGGGTCCTCGAAGGTCTCGGAACGGGCAGCGATCAACGGGTCGGTGGGCACGGCGAAAGGCAACTTGACGATTACCAATACCGAGAGCGCCTCGCCGGGCACGTCCACGCCCTCCCAGAAGGAGCGCGTCCCTAACAGGACAGCGCGGTCCGTGCTCTTGAACGATTCGAGCAGGGCATTGGCCGAAGCGCCCTCGCCCTGTTCATAAACGATAATGTCCTCCTGGGCGAGCGGACCGGTAATCGTCCGGGCGGTGCGTTTTAGCTGGGCATACGAGGTAAACAGCACCAGGGTCCGGCCCCCGCTTGCCCGGCAAAGATTGATGAGCGTCTGGTCCACTTGATGCTGATAGTCATTGGAATGCGGTTCGGCGATATCGTTGGCGATGTAGAGCAGCGCCGCGTTCTGGTAGTCGAAGGGGGAACCGAGCGCCAATGCGTCGGCCTCGTCAGCCGAGAGAACATTGCGCATGTAGTCGAACTCGCCGTGGGTGGTGATCGTCGCGGAGGTGAGGATAACGGAACGCTTCTCGTGCCAGAGATGTTTTTCGACCAGCGGGCCGATACGCACCGGCGCGGCGTTCAGGGCCAGGCGGTTATTATTCGGGTTGACTTCCACCCAGTAAACGTAATCGGCGGCTGGTTCGAAGATCATCGAGCCGACCATGCTTTCGGCCTCCACCAGGCGGCGGAAGAGGTTGCCCAGGTTGCTGATTACGTCTTCAAGCGATTCGGCGCCGTCGGCGTAGAGATCGGCTGCGCCCTTTTGAAGTTCGCCGACCAGTTTGACCAGCAGGTTGAGGGTCTCGCCGGCCGCGCCCCAGGCCGCTTCCACGCTGTCCCAGCCGGGCTGGGTGCGGCTGGCCGGCAGGATGCGCTCCTGCCAGGCATAGGTGCTCGGCGGCTGGCCTTCGCGCTGGTAGGTGACAAATTCAGCCAGGGCGTCGAAGAAGAGGCGCGCCTGTTCCTGCAAGCGCCAGGTAAGGTCGGTGGCGCGCTCCACTTTTTGATTCAACAGGGCGAAATCCGACGGACGGACGGTATCGCGTGCCGCCGAGAGGAGCTGACCGAAAATGCCGGACGTGGAGCCGCCCGCCTCGCGGATGAGGCGATCCATATCCCACTGCGTCAGGCGGAAACTGAGCGCCCCGGTGGTGGCGGCCTCCAGGTGGTGGCCTTCGTCAATGATGACGTGCTGGTACTCCGGCAGGACGCGGTTGCCAACGGCCACATCGGTGAGCAGCAGGGCATGGTTGACCACCAGGATATGGGCGTTCAGGGCGGCTTGCTTGGCGCGGAAGAACGGGCAGGCCCCGCCTTCGCGTTCCAGGCAGGTCTCGCTGGTGCAGGCGTCATCCTCGGCGGACATGTGCACCCATACGTCGCGCTCGGATGGTCCGGTGAGGTTGATCTCGGTGCGGTCTCCGCTCTGGTTCTCCAGCAGCCAGACCAGCACCTTGGCCAGCACGCGCAGTTCGTCGGCGTTGGCAGGGTAGCGGCGGCGCATCAGGTCGAGGCGGCGGGGGCACAGGTAGTTGGAGCGGCCTTTCAGCACTGCTGCGCGCAGGTCCAGGCCAAGGGCGGCGCACAGGTCGGGGATGTCTTTCTTGATCAACTGGTCTTGCAGGTTGATTGTATTTGTAGATACAACCACACGGGTGTTGTTCTGCAGGGCAAACAGCGCCGCGGGCACCAGGTAAGCGAACGATTTCCCGACGCCCGTCCCGGCCTCGACCATCAGGTGTTGGCCGGTGGACAGGGCGTTGGCAACCGCCCGCAGCATTTCCACCTGCTCGGGGCGATGCTCGTAACTCTCGAAATACTGTGAGAACGGGCCGCCGTATTCGAGGATGGAGGCGGCTTCTTCGGGGTCAATCGGGAGCGGCTCGTCCGGGACCTGGAGCGCGGGGCCTTTGCGTTTTTTCTCCTCCGGCTCGAAGAGCGGACCTGCCGCCTGTTCGCCGCGCGCGGTTTTGGCTTTCACACTTTCGCGCGAACGCGCCCGCAGCGCCTGGTGAAAGGCCCAGGCCCCGTCCCATTCGACGGGTTCGCCCAGGCGGACGATCTCGGCCAGCAGGTCGAGAGGCAGGTCGCGCGCCATTATGTAGAGTTTTTGGAAGGCTACCGCGGTGACGCGGGCATCGTCCAGGGCGCGGTGGGTGGCGGGGAGCGGGATGCCAAGTTGTTTACCCAGCGCGCCGAGGTTGTAGCGGCTGGCGGTTGGCATCAGCACGGCGGCCAGTTCGTAGGTATCAATCCGCTCGTTGAGTTCAAACAGTTTGTATTTCTCGAAGAAGGACAGGTCGAACTTGATATTGTGCCCCAGGATGGGCGCGTCGCCGATGAAGGCAGCCAGTTCCTCCAGCACTTCGCGGATGCGCGGCGCCTGACGGACCATTTCGTCCGAGATGCCGGTTAGCCCGGTAATGAATTCAGGGATGTGGCGGTTGGGGTTGACGAGGGTGGTGAACTCATCCTCGACCCGGTGGCCGTCGAAGCGGCGCGCCCCGATCTCGATGATGGCGTCCGTATTCGGGTCCAGGCCGGTGGTTTCGATATCCAGAGCAACGATGGAAGGCATAGAACAAGTGTACCATAAACAAAGACTTCCGAAGTCCCGAGGACTTCGGAAGTCTGGTTCGGAAGTCTGCGGATTACTCTTCTTCCCTCTCCGGTTGGGGCAGCGCCTTGCGGACGGCCTCCAGCAACAGGGATGGCATCGGGTTCTCTTTGGCGCGCGCCTTCAGGAATTCCTTCAAATCTTTGGGTGTCATGGCCGGGAGCGGTGCTTTTTCCACTTCCAGTTCCGCTTTTGGGTCAGTGAAGAGCAGGGCGGAACGCACTTCGGGGAGTTGCGTCCCTTCGGGCAGGAGGCGTGTCAGGTAGTTCGTGACCGCCTTGATCTCGCCCCCCGCTTCCAGGTCCGGACGGCCAATGCTTTCCTGTCCGAAAATGCGCAGGTAGGAGCGGGCGAAACCGCCGCCTTTGGTGCGCCAGCGTTTGCCGTCGTAGATGATCTTCCCGCCCTGGTAGAGCGGCAGGAGCGTCCACGCGCCCGCAGGGCCGATGAGCAGGTGCGAGGCCGGGGTGACGTAGTGATAGACGGTGTACTCGCGCCCCATGCCTTTCATGTTCTTGTTGATGATCTCATCCGGACGCGGGGAGCGTCCCCAGCGGTTGCCAAAATAGATGCCGACCTGCGATAGCATAAATCCGGCCAGCAGGCAGATCATGGAGTAGGCGAATTTATCGGGCATTTTGAAAGTGATGTACAGGCCAATCCCCAGAATGACGAGGGCGACAATGCTGGAATACTTGCCAATGGCAGCATTGCGTTTGACGAGCTTGGAATTTGTTACGATTTTCATGGTTTTCTATTCTTTCTACTTGAGGGATTTTTCGATGGCTGATTGAATGGATGCCAGAACATCGGCCTCGACGGCGTTCTTCGCCACGCGGACGGCATTCTTAATGGCGAGGGCGTCCGAACGTCCGTGCCCGATGAAGACCAGGCCGTTGATGCCCAGCAGGGGCGCCGCGCCGTGCTCGCTGGGGTCCATCAACTTCTTGATGCCTTTCAGGGAGGGTTTGATGAGCGCGCCGCCGAGTTTGGCGAGCAGGCCCCCGCCCAGGATGGCTTCCTTGATTTTGTCCATCAGGAGTTTGGCAACCGCCTCGGAGGATTTGAGCAGGATGTTGCCGGTGAAGCCGTCGGTAACAGCCACGTCCACTTTGCCGCCCAGCAGTTCCTTGCCTTCGATGTTGCCGTAGAAATCCAGTCCGGACCCGGCCAGGAGCGGATAGGTGTGCTTGACCAGGTCGTTGCCCTTCCCGGCCTCCTCGCCGTTGGCGAGCAGGCCCACTTTGGGCGACTCCACGCCGCGCACTTTTGCGGCGTAAATGCTTCCCATGATGGCAAACTGCAGCAGGTTTTCGGGCTTGCAATCCGGGTTGGCGCCCACGTCGAGGACGACGCACGTGCCGGTGGCGGTCGGGAAGACGGGCGCCAGGCCGGGGCGGTCCACGCCGGGGATGGTGCCGAGCCGGAAGTAGGCGGTCACGGACGCCGCGCCGGTGTTGCCGGCAGTGACGAACGCGTCCGCTTCGCCGTTCTTCACCAGATCAATGCCCACGGCCATCGAGTTCTGCGAATTGGGGCGGCGCGCTTTGAGGACAAGCGCCATGCCCTTGTCTTCCATCGTAAGCATTTCCGGCGCGTGGACGATGCGGATGGGCAGGTCGCCAGGATTTTGCGCCGCCAGGACGGGCCCGATCTTCGCTTCATCCCCAACAAGAATAATTTCCACGCCATACTCACGGGCGGCGGCCACGGCTCCAACTACATCCGGGACCGGGTACTCGTCGCTCCCCATGGCGTCAACGACAATTCGGATCATATGCGCTCCTGATAAATATTAGGATGGATTGCTTGACAGGTCAATGAACCTGATTATAATACGACCTGCCCAAGCGCTGGTGCTGGAATTGGCAGACAGGCATGGTTGAGGGCCATGTGCCGCAAGGCGTGGGGGTTCAAGTCCCCCCCAGCGCACCTTCCCCTGGAGAAATCCAGGGGAATTTCGTTTCCCCATTCGCTTGACAACCTCCCCTGCCTCGTTATAATACTAATGGTGGCTCGGCGTTGCCTGCCATCTCGCCAAATCCCCATCATTCTTTTCAGGAGGAAGAAATGAAACGCTCGTTTTGGTTGGTGCTGACTGCCCTCATGGTTGCCAGCCTCGTCCTACCGGCCTGCGGCCCGGCGCAGGGGAAGGTCTATACGGTGGCAATGGATGCCACGTGGCCGCCCTTCGAGTTTACCGATGAGAATGGTAACATCATCGGCTTCGACGTGGACATGATCAATGCCATTGCAGCCGAAGAAGGCTTAGAGATTGAAATCGTCAATGTGGCCTGGGATCCGCTGCTGGCCGGTATGGCCACCTGCCAGTATGATATTGCCGCCTCGGCCATGACCATCACCGAGGAGCGCGCCCAGTCCTTCAACTTCTCCGAGCCCTACTTTGCTGCCGGTCAGTTGGTGGCGGTGGCGTTCGATAACACCGACATCAATGGCAAGGATGACCTGGCCGGAAAAACCATCGGCGTGCAACTTGGCACGACCGGCGACATTGAAGCGCAGGCCATTGAAGGGGCGACAGTCAAGTCCTACGACCAGATCTCCCTGGCTTTCCTCGACCTGATGAACGGTCAGGTGGATGCCATCATCGCCGATAACACCCTGGTTTACGAATATGTCAACCAGAACCCGGAAGATATAAAGTTTGTCG
>JACQYE010000137.1 GCA_016208355.1 Chloroflexota bacterium
GAGGGTCAGTTCGTCGCAGTTCAGGATGGGCTCGGAGAGGCCAGTGCCGCGCTGGTCGAAAGCGATGAAGGTATGTTTTTCGAGGAACGGCTCGACCAGGATGGAATAGGCGTCGGCGGAAAGTTCAACCGCCCCGGCTCCCGGCCCGCCTTGCAGGAAGATAACTGGTTCCGGGGCGGGGTCGGGACCTGTGGCCTCGTAAACCACCACCGCCAGCCGGAGAGTGTCTGTGGCTGAACGCGCCCGGTTCTCCGGAACGATCACGTAGCCGCAATTGACCTCGCCCTCGCCGGGGCTCTCGAAGGGACAGTCGCCCGCTTCGAAAACAGGGTCATAGACGACAGTCGGCGCGAGGGTGGCAGTGGGAGAAGGCTGCGGCGTAAGAGTGGGCAGTCCCGGCGGGGGGGTAGGAGACGAGGGCTGCGGGAAGGCAGGCTGGTAGGGCGTCGGCAGGAGCAAGTCCGCCGGGAGGTAGGCGTCCAGCAAGCCCGCGGCGTAGGCGAGGAACAATCCAGCCGCGGGAATGGCGCACAGGATCAATATTCCCAGAAGCCAGGCCGGGCCGGCGCGGCGTTTCTTTTTGGGAGAGGCGGCCCCTGAAGGCTGTTCCGGTTTGGGGTGCGCCCAGGCGGGAGCCAGTTCCTCTTCCGCAGGGGGAGCGGGGGATTCTTCTTTTGGGAGAGGCTCTTCTTTGTCGCTGAACGCGGGCGTGGACAGAGAAGACGGCGGAGGCGGCGTCTGGAGCCAATCGAGCGCCTGGCGGGCGGACTGGTTTTCCGGGTCGAGCGCCAGCGCCCGGCGCAGGCAATAGATGCGTTTTTCGGCGTCCTCCAGGGAGAGACCCAGCCCCAGCCAGCCTTCCTCCGAAGCCGGGTCGGCCTGGACGAGACGGGCGTAGAGGGCGGCTGCTGTCTGCCGGTCGCCGAGGCGGGATGCGTTTTGGGCTGCCTGGAGGAGGTCGTCGTTGGTCATGCCGGATTCCTTTGGGTTTCAACGCGAAGGAATAAATTCTTTACGTATTGTACACGAAACAGGGATAGAAAATATGATCCACCATTCGCACAATCGTAGGGCGAAATTAATTTCGCCATAGAGAGAGTGTTTTGAAATTCGTTTTTTGCCACAGATGAACACAGATAAAAGGGATTTGGACATTTCCAACAGGATTTTATCTAAAAATCAGTGTTCATCTGCGTTTACATCGTACCCGTAGGGTATCTGTGGTTTCTTTTAACTTATAAAACACTCTCTTACACTTCTTCGGTGAGACAGTCACCGGCGCGAAGCTCTCCCGAAGGGAGTCAGGGGACTGTCACCTCAAACTTGCTCTCGCCGCTTGAAGCGGAATTTTGTTGGGCGCTATTCGCCCCGGCCCGATAAATCATAATACCGTCTCAGCAGGCTGAGCACGCGCGTCGTCCAGTCGAAGAGACGGTGTTTGCGCTCGCGCCAACTGTCGGTATAGGGCAGGCAGGCGATGGAGTCTGGCTTGGGTCCGAAATCCCACCAGCCCTGTTCGTCCCGCCGGGCCAGGAGCCAGTCCACCACCGGGGCGGCAAATTCGACCCAGGAGGGGAAGAGGCGCGCCAGCATCTCGTGGGAGGCCAGCCAGCGGTCTATCACGCCGGGCTTGGGCAGCGGCGGGACGCGCAGGGGCACGGTCAGGTAGCCGATGCCCCAGGGACGTTCCCACAGCCAGGCCAGGAGGAGGTGTTCCAGGTGCGGGGATAGGAGGCCGGGGACGGAACCGAGGAGGTTGAGTTGGTAGCGACTGCTCAGGACGAGGTAACTATCCTTGACCGTCGCGCCGGTCAGCCGGGCGTGGATTTCGATCTCGTCCTCCTCGGAGTAACGCCCGGAGCGGAACGTGTAAGCGGCGATCTGACGCCAGAGGCCGCGGTCGCGGTCGAGGATGGGATGGGACGGTTCGATCAGCGCCAGGGTGGAGGCCGGGAACAGGCGAACGCCGGTGGGCCGGAAAAGGCGCACGCCGGTGGGCCAGCGGTCATTCTTCTCGGCGTAATCGGGGAAAGGAATCCTTCCTTCGAGCAAGGCAAGCAGGTAAGCATGGGCGCGACTCAGGATTGGATGGGAAACGTCCAGGCCGAGGGACAGGGCGCGCTCGACGCCCACCTCGGTGGACGGGACGACCTGCTTGCGCTTGGTGCTGCGCGAGTGGAAGGCGCCCCAACTGCCGTCGGACCACTGCTCGCCGAGCAGTTTTTGGACGCAGGCGTCCGGGTCCAGCGCCGCTTTCGCCTGGCAGAGTTCCATATCCGCGGCGGGACGCCGGAGGGCGTCGCGCAGCAGGCGGTAGCGGACAACCGCCCCCGGCGATTGCGCCAGGATGCGGGAGGCGGTGGTTTCGATCAAGTCCAGCATTCTCAATCCTTCCGCATCCCCAGGAAGACTTCCACCCCCTGCGGGTCGAAATGGCCGCCAGCATTCTCGCGCAGGTAGGCGTTGACTTTCTCATCCGGCCAGGCGGCGCGGTAAGGACGGTCGGAGCGCAGGGCGTCCCACACGTCCACCACGGCAAAGAGACGCGCCGCCAGCGGAATTCGCTCGCCTTTCAGCCCTTCAGGATAGCCGGAGCCGTCCCATTTTTCGTGATGGTAATGCGGGATGTCCAGCGCCCGGCGCAGGTAGGGGATGGGGGAAAGCATTTCGTAAGCGTAGATCGGGTGCCTGCGCATGATTACCCATTCCTCGTCAGTCAACGGGCCTGGTTTGAGCAGGATGGCATCCGGGACGCCCATCTTGCCGATGTCATGCAGGAGGGCGCCGCGCCGCACGTGGACGAGGTCTTCGTCGTTCAGGCCGAACCTTTTCCCCAGGCGCAGGGTCGTTTCGACCACGCGCTGGGTATGGCCTTCGGTCTCCTTATCACGCAAGTCCAGGGCATGCGACCAGCCTTCGATCGTCATATCGTATGAGATGACAAGTTGATCGTTGGATTGCTGGAGGCTATTGAAGAGTTCGGCGTTGTCTATGGCTATGGCGGCCTGGCGCGCCAGGGTGACGAAAAATTCCTGCCAGTCGGAATCCGGGGTGAAGGGGAGGCGGTGGAACACTTCCAGCACGCCTTTGACCTGCCCCTTGGCAATCAACGGGACAACATGGAAGGCGCGAAACCCCTCATCGGCGACCAGTTCGGGACGGGCGAATGGCGGCGCGGCAGACTCCAGGTCCGGGATGCCGACCATGCGACGCTCGATAACGGCCCTGCCGGCGTAATTCTCCCCGACCCTCAGGTTGAGATGAGTGATGTCATTGGTGTTGAAGCCGCGCCCGGCGGCGTATTCCAGCTGGTTCAGTCCCGGCCTGAGCAGGAGGACGTCGGCGGCGTCGGCATGGAGTTGGGAAAGCACCCGTTCAAGGAAGACGTTGAGGGTGACGGTCAGGTCGAGGCTGGAGGTGATGGCCATATCTATGGCGCTCAGGGAGGCCAGCCGCTGGAACTGGCGCTCGACCTTCTCCTCGGCCAGTTTGCGCTCGGTGATGTC
>JACQYE010000035.1 GCA_016208355.1 Chloroflexota bacterium
CCCAGGCCGGATTGATGAGCAGCGTGTTTTCCGCCACCTGCGTTACAGCAGTTTTCAAGTGCAGGCAACCGGTCACGCCTACGCCGCGGACAGTGTACCCGTATGGCTTCAGGAAGGCCTGCATCTGGTCAATGGCAGACCGGTTCGAGCGCGTTGTCAGCCCAACCCAGATATTCTTGCCCACGGTCAGCACGTCGCCGCCGTCCACAGTCCCCGGGGCCTGGACCCGGTACAGAGTCCGGTAGGGGGTCAATGCCGAGGCGATGGACTCGACCTCTGGTTTGCGTGAATCGGCCCCGGGCCGGGTCAGCACCGCACATTCGTCCAGCACAATGGCCGCGTCTTCCACAAAGACCGAGTCAGGCAGGTCCGGCTCCTCGGCCAGGGACAGGACTTCCACCCCAAGGGAACGCAGGGCTTCCTCGTAGGCGTGGTGCTGGCGGCGGGCGTTCTCGAGGTCAATCGGGACGCGTTCGAGGTGGGTCAGTTCGCAGTTTACGATGGAACGGCTCACGAGGCGGGTGATGGCTGTAAGCATATTTCTCCATGCGTAGGGGCGCAATATATTGCGCCCCTACAAAATCAAAATTTCAAATGTTTGACGGTCAACCCGTCATTGATAATTTCCTTCAACGAATCGATCCCCACCTGCAGGTGGAAATCGGCGAACTCCTGCGTCACCTTGCGGTCGGACTCGGCGGTCTTGACGCCCTCCGGGATCATCGGCTGATCGGAGACGAGCAGCAGCGCCCCGGCGGGGATCTTGTTGTAGAAGCCGATAATAAAAATTGTGGCCGTCTCCATGTCAATCGCCATGGCGCGGATGCGGCGCAGGTAGGTTTTGAACGCCTCGTCGTGTTCCCAGACGCGCCGGTTGGTCGAGTAGACCGTCCCGGTCCAGTAATCGCGCCCGCAGTTGCGGATGGTGGTCGAGACGGCTTTTTGCAAATTGAAGGCAGGCAGCGCCGGGACCTCGGGCGGAAAATAGTCATTCGATGTGCCTTCGCCGCGGATGGCGGCAATCGGCAGGATCAGGTCGCCCAGGGCGTTGCGCTTCTTCAAGCCCCCACACTTTCCCAGGAATAGAGCCGCTTTCGGGCGGATGGCAGACAGCAGGTCCATCACTGTGGCGGCATTGGCCGAACCCATCCCGAAGTTGATCATTGTGATTCCGTCCGCGGTAGCATTGGGCATCGGCTTGCCCTCGCCGGAGATCGGGACGTTATGCCATTCGGCAAAGGTACGCAGGTAACTATCGAAGTTGGGCAACAGAACGTACTGGCCGAACGCTTCGAGCGCCCGCCGCCGCGCCAGTCGAGCAGGTAGTCGCCCGGGTCCACGTCCGCCTCGGTCAGGCCAATTTCAGTCCAGGTCTGGATGCGTTTACTCAGTTTATCGCTGTTCAGGAATTGCCACTCGGAATGGATGAATTGTCCGCCGGGGCGCAGGAGGGTGTAGATTTTGTTCAGGATGCCCAGGCGTGTCTCCGCGCCGGGGATGTGGTGCAGGGTGGCAAAGGCAGTCACCAGGTCGAAGGGAGCGGACATCGAGGCGATTATTTTTTTATCCCAATTGGGGGTGGTCAGGTCGGCGCGCAGGAAGGTGGCCGGGGCATCCTCCCAGCCGTGACGCGCCACCTCGAGCAGGGACACGCTGAAGTCGAGGCCGGTGTACGGGCCGCGGTGGCCGCGCCGCATCAGTTCCCGCACCATTTCCCCGTTGCCGCAGCCCAGGT
This sequence comes from Chloroflexota bacterium, assembly GCA_016208355.1. Taxonomy (GTDB): domain Bacteria; phylum Chloroflexota; class Anaerolineae; order Anaerolineales; family Villigracilaceae; genus UBA877. The sequence continues at coordinate 1,736 of JACQYE010000035.1, forward strand.
CCAGGATGGATTCGTCCCCGTTGAGCATCTCGAGCACGCGTGTCACGCCCGGCTGGAGCCGCTGGCGCGTGGATGAGAACTCCCGGCCGAAGGTCTGGTAGAATTGTTTATTCAAGGCGATCAGCCGCGCGGCTGTTTCGTTCTTCATGGTCTCATTATAGTGCATCAATGACAAAGAAAACCAACTGGAGCGAAATGCGCTCCCTGCCCCCTGAAAAACTGGCCCAGGCGCGCCTTGCCCTGGACGATGTGCGCCTCGGGAAACCGGTGGAAGCCGCCCTGCGCGACCATCTTTGGAACGCCGCGCCGCTGCACAAGTCCGCGCTGGTTGCAGCCTACAATGAATTGGTCGAAAGCGGAGAGTGGGACGCAGACGAGGCCCTGCTGGCGCGCATCCGCCTCAAGCCGGTGCGGACGCTCTCGGGCGTGACGACCGTCACAGCGCTCACCAAGCCTTATCCCTGTCCCGGCAAGTGCATCTTCTGCCCGGACGATATTCGGATGCCCAAATCTTACCTGCCCGACGAGCCCGGGGCGATGCGCGCCGTGGAGCATAACTTCGACCCGTACGCGCAAGTCGCCTCCCGGCTTGCAGCCCTGACCTCGGTTGGCCACCCGACCGACAAGATCGAACTGCTCATCCTGGGGGGCACGTTCTCGTCCTACCGGCGGGATTACCAGGCGTGGTTTGTGCTGAATTGCTTTGATGCCATGAATACGCCTCACCACGGAGAACACAGGGAGCACGGAGAAAGCCCAGATAAAAACTCTGTGGACTCCATGCACTCTGTGGTGAACTCCCTTCTCGAAGCACACCTCACCAACGAATCCGCCGTGCACCGCAACGTGGGGCTCTCGGTCGAGACCCGACCGGACGAAATCACACCGGACGAACTGGCCTGGTTCCGCTCCCTAGGCGTGACCAAGGTCCAGATGGGCGCGCAAAGTCTCGATGACCGCATCCTCGAACTCAACCAGCGCGGCCACACCGTCGCAGACCTGCACCGCGCCGTGGCTTTGCTTCGGGCAGGCGGGTTCAAGATTGTCCTGCATTGGATGCCCAACCTGCTCGGAGCGACTCCTGATTCCGATCGGGAAGATTTTCCCCGCCTGTGGAACGGTCTCTGCCCGGACGAGATCAAAATCTACCCGACGCAGCTGCTCGAAAACGCCCCGCTTTACGAAATCTGGAAGCAAGGGGAATACCATCCTTACTCGACCGAAGAACTGGTCAACCTCATCGCGGACGTGAAACCATCCATCCCGCGCTACTGCCGGGTCAACCGTGTCATCCGCGACATCCCATCCACGCATGTGGTGGAAGGTAACAAACGCACCAGCCTACGGCAGGACATCCACGCTGAACTCGAGCGGCGCGGGACCCGCTGCGACTGCATCCGCTGCCGCGAGGTGCGCGGCGGGCAGGTGGACGCCTCCGCCCTGCGTCTCGATGACCTGGTCTACCATCCCGACGGGGCCGAGGAGCATTTCCTGTCCTTTGTCACGCCGGATGGCAAGATTGCCGGATTCCTGCGGCTCTCGCTCCCTGGTCCAGACTCACCCGCTACAGGCTTGAAGGACCTCGAGGGCGCGGCCATCATCCGCGAGGTGCACGTCTACGGGCAGTCCCTGGAGGTGGGACGCGGGCAGGTGGGCGCGGCCCAGCACGCGGGCCTCGGCACGCGGCTGCTGGCCGAAGCCGACCGCATTGCCCGCGAAAAAAGGTACCGCCGGATGGCGGTCATCGCGGCGGTAGGCACACGCTTGTATTATCTGGAGCGGGGGTTCGAACGCGGCGAACTATACTTGGTGAAGAAACTATGAATCAGGCGCAATCCGGCCTAGTATCTTGATATCGGATTGGCAATTTCCCTTTATCTGATTTCCAGGATGTGTTGGCCAGCAGCAATCCGGGTGGTGACCAGCCCATTGTCGGATGAAAAATCCAGCGCTGAGCCTGAATCGGAGATGTTTGTAACCGATCGTGGCCAGTAAAAAGTTATGATCGTCTCCTCTTGAGCGCTTAAAAACAGATTTCCGCTGGCAAAGTCAGTTTCCACGTAAATGCTTTCTGAACTGACGACAAGGACCTGGTCCAGGTAGCCCAGATTGGTGCCGTTCATAAGACAGTAGCCCAGGAGTATCTCCCCCTGGTGGGCAGTGCAACCGGCTGTTCCGCTAAGTACATAATTCGCGGTTGTGCCACCCGGAGAACCGATTGGAGGAAGAATCCATGTCCAAGTGGTCTCCTCCGCCTGACTGTCAATCTGGGTACCCTCCAGACTATCTGTGCGCGTGATGGTGGGACTTGTATCTCCTTGAGGAGTAACGGAAAGGGATGTGACCAGACGTACCGGCCTCCCTGGGTAGGTGACATCCATGCGGACACCGATGGCGTTGGAGACCCACGTTTCCCAATCATATTCGCGACTGATACTCGAATAGATGGCAGGGATTCCTGGCTCCATCTCTATCGTTAGGGAATAACGCTCACCGTCCTGTCCGAAGGTCCAAATATTCTCATTGGTGAGCAGATTCTGGCCGCGCACATACCAATATTGTTGCAACGTGTGTTGATACATGTCGCTGACAGCATCGTCTATGACGATCCATTGCGCCCAGGGTTCGTTCCAGAGGACGAGGCGCGTATGTTGGAGGTTGGCGTAACTGCGGGAAGTGACTGCGGCAATGCCTGTCGAACCCAGGTCAGCAAAGGCGATAAGTTCTCCACCAGTGTTGGTCTGGTTGGAATTGTCCATTGCCAATGTGGAATGCTGGTTTGTGGGTCGGCCAGCAGGGATGTTGTAGCCGTTTCCAACCAACCATGGGCCATAGGCGTACAAGTACAGCGTCCCGTAGCTGTATTCCTCATGGACGCGCGAACCTGTAAACTGCAACAGCATATACTGACTGTCCCGTTCCCAGCCATCGCGCAGGATGGCTGCGCCTGTTGTGGGGAGGAGCACAGACGTGAAATCGGGCGTCTCAGGTAGTTGATTGCCCAGATCCGCCCATGCCAGGATGTGAAAAGGGGTCGTGAAGGCGCTTGCATCAACGCCGTATGATTCGTGTCTTCCAGCGTTATATAATTTTTCTGCGAAATAGAGCTGCGGGTCATTGGTCCGGAAGCCGCATAATTGGAATAACCCGGGATCAACCACGTAATGGCTGGTATCGTTCAGGGCGGGAGTGCCTCCCTCAGGAGTGGCAATTTCCAGGTAGAAACGACACATTGACTGAATGGTGCGTCCCTCGAAGGTTTGCGCGTATAGATCTGGTCCGGCGTTGCGCAGGGAAGTCTCAGCGAGGAGCAGAAGGGATTCTAGCATCGAGAAACCGTAATTCTGGGTGTTTTCGCCCCAGCCGCCATCCGCCTCCCACCAGTTGGCAATTTGCCATTCTAAGCGCGGCCAGAGGCGTGCGTCGAGGTCTTGCATGGCGCTGTCATCCGGGAAAGCTCTTGCGATAGTCAGGGCGGCCACATTGGCCGCGAATGGGACATTACGATTCCTTATTCCATCCAGAGGTGTGTCATTGCCGCGGGAAATCGCAGCCTGTTCAAGCAGTTCTGCCTGATGCTGAAAGAACTTGTCGTAGACGTTTCGCTGGCTGTCGTCCATCAAGTTTGTGTCACGGAGCTCAAAGTAAGCGAACAGTGCGGACTGGATGACCACTGCTCCATATTGTGGGTGGGAAATGATTCCACCAGAGACTTCCTCGCCTCTCCCGTTAGGTGCGTCGAAATTGGTAAGGAAGATTGCTTGCGGGGTATGAGCGCGCACCAGTTCGAGCAGGCGCAGAATGTCCTCGGCGTAGGCCTGGTCACCTGTAACCAGATAGAGCAAGGCCATGTCGCGGGCAACGAAATTTCCCGATCCCCACCAAAGGACGCCCCAACTGGCGTCCGGATCGTAGGAGGTGGGAAATTGTGCCCGATACTCGTTTACCGAGGTCTGCAAAATTTCCCAATCGGTCAAGAATGCCCAGTCTCCTGACTGGTAAATGTCTCTGATTCGACGAGTATCATCACAGTCCATGAATAAGTAGACACGCTCAGGCATCACGCCTCCGCAAGGGAGAGCGGGATCTGGCGTAGGAGTAATTGTTGGGGTGGCGGACGGAATTGACGTTGGGGAGGGTGATGGAGGAATGGGAATGGAGGTCGGGGAAGGCTCACCTTGCGAACAGGCGGAGAGCATGAAAGCCAGTAAAACGGTAACCCGAAAAATCTGGTAGTATATTTTGTGCATTTGTTGATAGTCTCCCTATTGATGAAAAAACCTTAAGTTATGAAGGGTATCACTTGAAGTGAATTAATGTTGAAACCCCGTTTTGGCCTCGTGTAAACTTACCAAAATCCCTCCCTGACAATCGCAGCGCATCACAGCGGTGGGAATTTGGCAACACGACCTGGAACAGGGGGTTGAGCGCAGTAAATTCTATTTGACGAAAAACGTGTAGGGGCAGATCGCGATCCGTCCTTATACGTTTAGCCAGATTTCTTTTCCCATTCTGCCACAGACTGCCGGATGAGCGCCTGGATTTCCGGGTTGGGCACCGCCTCGACCCCGGAATACTTCTGGATGCCAATCTGCACCATGACCTCCCCGCCGGGGCCTTCCCGCAAGCGGATCTCGTGGCTGGAAAAGACTGTCCCGGCCAATTTCTCCTGGAGGACGTCGTCAATCTGTTCGACGATGCTTTTCAGGCTGACCCTGGGTTTCTCTTCTTCCAGGGCTGCGACATTTTTTTCGGCTTTTGGAGGACGCGGCGCGAAAAGTGAAGGCCGGGGGGCTGACTCCGCCGGATGCGGCGCTTCCTGGACCTGCGGCTTGGGCGCGGGAGTCGCAGCCGTGTCCAACCACGGGCGCAAGTCGAGTACCAATTTCAATAGGTTCTTCTTATGCTCGGCTTGTAAATCGTCTTTGGTTTCCAGCCTCCGGCCATCCATCTCCAGCCAGATTTTATCCGCCTCGTCCCGCCAGGCGCGCAGGATTTCCGTCTCGCCCGGGCGCGCCAGGCTTTGTGGGGCCGGAACTGGTTCTTTTTTCTCTACTTTTTGTTCATCAGACGCCTCAGGCGGTGCTTTCCTGGCCCGGCCAAACATCGTGCCAATGATGATGCCGCCGCACAGGCAGACAACGAAGAGAAATATGGTTGTGGTTGTTGAAAGTCCCATCATTTCACCTCACTGCTATTTTACCGGATTTTGCTGGCAGGTTGGGCAGAAATGCGTGCCGCGCTGGCCGCTGACAATGCGTTCCACGGCTGCCCCGCAGACGGGACAAGGCTGCCCCGTCCGCCCGTAGACGCGGAAGTGGTTTTGGAACTCGCCGCCGCGGTAGACCCAGTCTATGCTGGCGCCGTTGCGGCGGATGCCTTCCTGCAAAATATCACGGATGGCCTGGCAGAGCGCCGCGGCTTGCGTCTCGGTGACAGCATCGGACAGTGTCAGCGGGTGGAGTTTTGCCAGGTGCAGCGCTTCGTCGGTGTAGATGTTGCCGAGGCCGGCGATGAATTTCTGGTCCAGCAGGAGGGGTTTGAGTTGCCTCCGGCGGGCCTGTAACGCGGCGAACAACCAGGCGGGGGTGAACGCGTCTGTAAGCGGCTCAGGCCCGAGGTCCGCGAAGAGAGTGGACGGATCGTCCACCAGCCAGACGCGCCCGAATTTGCGCGGGTCGGTGAAGACGAAGGCTGCATCGCCCGAAAGGGTCAGGATGAGCCGGTCATGTTTGGCGGGCTCGTATCCGCCCAGCGCGGCCAGCAGGTCGCCGCTCATGCGCAGGTGGATGATCAGGCTGGAGGCGGGGAATTGGAGGATGAAAAACTTTGCGCGGCGCGAGAGTTCTACAATTGGTTGGCCCGCAATCCCTTTTTTGAATTTTGCCGGGGACGGCGCAGCCAGGGTGCGCAGCCAGCGCAGGTCGGCGGAAAGGATCGTCCTTCCGAGAAGCGCCGGGCGCAGGGTGCGGGTCAGGGTCTCGACTTCCGGGAGTTCAGGCATAATTACCAGCCAGCAATACCCTTTGAGTACAACATCGGCGGTCAGGGAGTGGGAATGATGGAAATACCCTGCTGGATCATCAGGTAAACGAGGATAAAGTATATGCAGGTAATCGGAATGCTGATGATCAATTGCGCCACAAAGTAATGCCCCCAGACGGCAAAGGCGCGCTGGAGGAAACTGGGGCTGAGCAGGCTGGTCTTTGGAAGCAATTTCTGTGCGTCGCCGCCCAGTTCCTGGATGTAGCGGTTGAGGGATTCTTTTTGGCCCTCCAGGGACTGGTTTTCCCTTTCCAGCGTTTGGATGCGCTTTTCGAGAGACTCCAGGTAGGCCACCAGATCATTCATGTTGTTGAATTGAGGGGACATGTTCACTCCTTTGCCAACATGATCAGGTCGTCCCATCCATAAGCAACTTCCAGCAGGGACTGCGCGCCGATTTCGATAGGCTTTTCACGCAGATATTTTCCTCCCAACACCTCGTAGAACTTGCGCGCCGGGAGGTTGTCTTTGAGCACCCACAACAGCATGGATGAATGACCGCCGCGCAGTAGTTCACCCGCCGCGGTCTGCATCAATCTTCGTCCCGTGCCCTGACCTTGAGCCTGTTCCAGCAGGTAGATTCCTCCCACCTCGCCGGTATAATGCGGGTCGCTTTCCCGCTCGGCCATGCAATTGACAAAGCCGACAATCTGGCCGGCCTCTTCGGCGACGTAAACAGATGATTGGCTGTCGGGGGTGGCAAGGGTCTCGCGCCACATCCGCTCCCGTCGTTCCATTGAGAGCCCTTGCAGGAATTCGTCGGCAACGATACCGCGATACGTTGTCCGCCAGGAATCAACATGGACGCGGGCGATACCAGCAGCATCGGTGGGAGTGGCTTTGCGAATGGTGTTCATATCGTAGCAAGGGTTAGGCAAGGCCTCACCCCTTACTGGATTAGTGCAATTGCTCGGCCAGATAGGCCTGGATGCCGAGTTGGGCAATTTGGTCGAGCTGGGCTTCGAGCCAGTCGAGGTGGTCCTCTTCATCCTTCAGGATGGATTCGAGCAGTTCGCGCGTGCCGTTGTCGCCCAGGTCCACGGTCAGTTTGATGGCCTCGTTGTAGGCTTTGATGGCGCCCACTTCGGCATCTACATCGTTCTTGTGCTGCGCCTCCACCGTATCGCCGATGTGGATCTTGTTCAGCGTGCTGACAATGGGCCGCCCCTCCAGGAACAGGAGGCGGGCAATGAGTTTTTCGGCGTGCTTCATTTCGTCAATGGCGCGCTTCTCGGCGGAGTCGTGCAGGCGGCCATAGCCCCAGTTGGCGCACATCTCCGACTGAACAATGTACTGATTGATGGCTGTCAATTCGTCGGCCAGGAGAAGGTTGAGCGTATCGTGTATCTTGGTTTTGCCTTTCATGGAGTCTCCTTTTGAAAAAATATGGGCAGACATGTGGTCTGCCCTACTCGTTGAACATTTGACCGACACTGCGGCCTTCGTGGGCGCGGCGGATCACTTCGCCCAGCAGCGGCGCCACGCTCAGGACCGTCAGCCTGCCACCGAAGTGGGCGCGTTTCTCTTCGCTGACAGCGACACTGTCAGTCGTGACACGAAAGCCACGTAAACGCGCCGCGCACCATTCTCTTTGACGAGATTGACAGCCTGGGCAATCGAGCCTCCGGTATCAATCTCATCATCCACCAGCACCACGTCGCGATCGGTGACCGAACCGATGATGGTCAGCGCCTGAGCTTTGGAGTCGTTGGCGACGCGGCGTTTCTCGATGAAGGCGATGGGCGTATCCAGGCTGGCGGCAAAGTTGCGGCCTTTCTTGGCGTAACCCAGGTCCACGGTAACGACCACCGGGTCCTGCATCTGGGGATACAGATTCTGTTTCACATGATTGATCAGCAGGTATTGTGCGTTCAACACGTCGCCCGGGATGGAGAAGAAGCCCTGCACCTGGAAGGAGTGCGGGTCGAGGGTCATGTAACGGTCAGCCCCGTCGATCTGGATCATGTCGGCCACCAGCCGCGCCGTGATGGGGACGCGCGGCTGATCCTTCTTGT
>JACQYE010000153.1 GCA_016208355.1 Chloroflexota bacterium
CTATAAAGAGGCATCAGCCATTTATTCTCCTGCTCCTGCTCAACCGAGAGTTGGTTATCCTGCAGGAGCAGGCTTGGCTAGTCTGAGGAGGAAAAATGAAACGCTCATATTTGGTTCTCGTTCCGTTGCTGGCCGCGGTCCTGACGCTGACCTGCCTCGTGGGAGGGACCGCCACTCCCGCCCCCGATTCCGACGACCAGGTGGCAACTTCAGTAGCCCAGACATTCCAGGCGATCACCCCCATCGAGCCGCCGGGTCTGCTGCCGCAGCCGCTCTATTACCGCGCGCCCGATGGCGGGGGCATCAAGCAGGTCTACCGCCTGGACGAGGACGGCGTCACCGTCACCCAGCTGACCTTCGAGCCGGCCAATGTAACCGGTTACGACGTCAACCCGCTCGACAGCAGCCTGGCCTATGTCGCCAACAACCAGTTGCTGCGGATGAACGCCGACGGCTCCGGGCGGCAGGTCCTGGTGGACGGAGGCCCGCTCAACCAGGACGAAGCCTATCTCAACGCAGTCAGCAGCCCGGTCTGGGCCCCGGACGGGGCGACGATCGCCTTCGGTTACATGGGCCTGAACTTCTATTCGATCGCCACCGGCACCTATGCCAACGTCCTGGCGAACGAAATCGAGTCCTTCGATGGCTTCAACCTGCCGCGCCAATTGTTCTTCCCGGCCGAATACTCCCCGGACGGCGCGCGCCTGCTGCTCGACGTTGGCTGGTATGAGGGCGGGTCAATCGCAATCTACATCCCCTCCAGTAATTTGCTCATCCAGCCCTCGTACCAAGGCATCTTCTGCTGCACGACCACCTGGACGCCCGACAGCAGCGCAGTCTACGTCGCCAGTCCATACCTGGGGATGATCTCCTCGGGGATGTGGCGCTTCAACCTGGACGGCTCGGTGAACGAGATCCTCCCGATGCAGAATGCCGACACCACCTTTAATTACGCCGACGCCCCCTGGTTCGCCCCCGACGGGCAGTTGTATTTCTTCTACGGCAGCACGCCGGACTACCCGGATGGCAACGTGCCGCTGGCGCTGGTCCGCTCCGCTGCTGACGGGATCACCGGCCGGACCCAGATCCTGGCCGACGCCTTCGTAGACTACAACGCCATCACCTGGGCGCCCGACGGCAGCCTGTTCATCGTCACCCGTCCGCCAACCGGGGAACTGTTTGGCGCCGGCCCGGCGACCGTCTATTTCCTGGACGGCCGGCCGCCGGTCCAGATTCTGCTGGTATCCGAAGACTTACACTGGGGACCGTGAAATGTGAGCCCTGAGCGGAGCGGCGAGTGGTAACGAGCCGCGCAGTCGAAGGGCGATGATAGCCAAGAACGGACGGTTTTTTTAACGCCGCCCTTCGACTGCGCCGCACAAAGAACGTGCGGTTCCGCTCAGGACGTAGATCATTCCCCGATCACGAAATTATCAATTAGCCGCGTCTTCCCCACAAAGACCGCCATCGAAAGCAGGGACTTGCCCGTTACCTGCGTCAACTCCTCCAGCGTGTCGTAGTCCGCGCAGGAGACGTATTGCAGTCTCACCAGCGGTTCGGCGTTGATCGCGTCGCGCATGATTTGGCGCAATCTTTCAGCGTCGCGTTCGCCAGTCTCATAAGCGGCTTTTGCGGCAGTCAAGGAACGAAAGAGTACGGTCGCGGCCTGACGCTCCTCGGGATTGAGATACGTATTGCGGCTGGACATGGCCAGCCCGTCCGCTGCGCGCACCGTCGGGCAGACGACGATCTCGATGGGGAAATCCAGGTCCTTGGTCATCCGGCGGATGACTGCCGCCTGCTGGGCGTCCTTCTGCCCGAAATAGGCTTTCTGCGGCCCGACGGCGTTGAACAACTTGGCGACAACGGTCGTTACGCCGCAGAAGTGACCCGGTCGCTGCGCGCCCTCCAGCGGACTGGTCAGCCCCTCGACCGTGACCCAGGTCTGGAAGCCGGGCGGGTACACGACCTCAGGCGTGGGCGTCCAGACCAGGTCCACGCCAGCGGCTTCGAGCAGCGCCAGGTCACGCGGCAGGTCACGCGGGTATTTCGCCAGGTCTTCGTTCGGCCCGAACTGGGTCGGGTTGACGAAAATGCTGGCGACCACGCTGGCGCATTCCTTCCGGGCGCGCTCGGCCAGGGAAACGTGACCGGCGTGCAGGTAGCCCATGGTGGGGACAAAGCCCACCGGTCCGGGGAGGCGCTCCAGGGCGAGGCGCAGTTCAGCAAGAGTGGTAACAGTTTGCATAACAGTCCTTATTTCCTACTTGAAATATGTCCAAACATCGTTACACTAATGATAACAAATTTCACTGGGAAAAGGAGAAGCAAAAAATGCCCGCACTAAACCGTGTTCAATTGATTGGCCGTCTCGGCAAAGACCCCGAAAGCCGCTTCACCCCAAACGGGAAGAAAGTGGCGCATTTCAGCCTGGCTGTCAGCAACCGCTGGAAGTCGGCCGGGGGCGAGACGAAGGAGTCCACCGAGTGGGTCAACATCGAAGCCTGGGGGCGGTTGGGCGAGGTCTGCCAGCAGTACCTCCACAAGGGCAGCCTGGTGTACCTGGAAGGCCGTCTGAAGACCGACAAGTACGAAGACAAAGGCGGCGAGACCAAGTACTTTACCAAAGTCGTTGCGCTCCAGATGCAGATGCTGGACAAGAAACAGGATGAGGAGCCGGTGGCAGCGGTGGAAGAAGAGGAGGGGGAATACGACGCGTAGAACATAAAAAACAAAAGGCGAAAAACAAAAAAAGGCGCGTCAGGAAACAGCGGCGCGCCTTTTGCTTTTTGTTTTTCGTTTTATTTCAGGGCTTCCAACTCGTCCACCAGTTTCGCCAGCACGTCGAAGCCGCCCTGCCAGAATTTCTCCGAGCGGATGTCAATGCCGGCCTCGGCGCAGATCTCCGCCGGGGCGCGGGAGCCGCCTGCCGAAAGAATCTTGACGTAACGCGGCTTGAAGGACTCGCCCTCGGCCCTGTACTGTTGGTAGAGCGCCAGTACGAGCAATTGCCCGAAAGCGTAGGCGTAGACGTAGAACGGGGTATGGTAGATGTGCGGAATGGAGACCCACTCCCACTTGAACTCGTCGCCGACCTCGACCGCATCGCCGCATTGCTCTTTCAGGATTTCCATGTAGGCGGCGGCAATCTCGTCCACTGAGGCATTGTTCTGAACC
>JACQYE010000154.1 GCA_016208355.1 Chloroflexota bacterium
TCCAGGGGTCGCCCGTCTCGCTGCCGATGGACATGGCCGGCGCGGCCGTGACGATGGTCTGCGTGCTCTCCGAGCGGCGGCTCAACCGCCTGACCAACCCAGCCCTCAGCCAGGGCCTGCCCGATTTCCTGGCGCACGAACCCGGCTTTTACTCCGGCATGATGCTTTCGCAATACACCGCTGACCATTTAATCGTAGAACAGCGCATCCTGAGCGCGCCCGCCTCCATCCAATCCATTCCAGCGGCAGCCGACCAGGAGGACTTCGTCTCGATGGGCATGAACACAGCCCTCAAGAACGGACAAATCCTGGATAACGCCTACGGCGTGCTTGGCATCGAGTTCATGGCGGCTGCGCAGGCGCTCGATTTCCGCGAGTTCACGCCCGGCAAGGGCAGCCAGAAGGCGCGTGAGACCATCCGCAAGCATGTGGCGCATCTCGAAGTGGACCGCCCGCTCTTCAATGACCACAACGCGATGAAGGCGCTGGTCAGGTCGGGAGAAATCCTGGAAGCGGTGGAGGCCGAGGTCGGCGCGTTGGCTGCGTAGCGAAAAACAGGCCTGTGGGTTAATGGAATTGGCAAGGACAGGTTCATAGTCCTTTTCAACTTGACAAACAAGAATCATCGGGAATTTCTCGATGGTTCCTGTTCAATTCTGATAAAGGAGAGTTCAAAGTAATGAAAAATGTTCTTGGTATCATGCGCGCCCCCTTCCTGGTCCTGACCCCCGCCTGCGTGCTGGTGGGGTTGGGCACTTCCCTCTGGACGCATGGAGGGGTCAACTGGCTGTTTTTTGCCCTCGTGGTCGTTGGGGCGGTTGCCGCCCATATCTGCGTCAACGCCTTCAACGAGGTTTTCGATTTCAAAACCGGCCTGGATGGTCGTACCCGGCGCACCCCGTTCAGCGGCGGCAGCGGCACGCTCCCGGCCCAGCCGGGTCTGCTCCGCACGGCTCAAATCATCGCCTGGGCATCGTTTGCCATCGTTGGACTGGTTGGCCTGTTCTTCGTCTACGTGTGGGGCTGGGAACTCATCCCGCTGGGAATTGTTGGATTGTTCCTCCTGTACGGGTACACCCTCTGGATGACCCGCAATCCCATTCTGTGCCTGCTGGCCCCGGGTCTCGGTTTCGGCCCCCTGATGGTGCTCGGCACGCACTTTGCCCTGACGGGTGAGTATTCGCTGATCGCGCTGCTCGCCTCGTTCGTGCCCTTTTTCCTGGTCAGCAACCTGTTGCTGCTCAACCAGTTCCCGGACGTGGAAGCCGACCGCACGGTGGGCCGCCGGCATTTCCCCATCCAGGTTGGCCGCAAGGCCAGCGGCTATATTTATATTGCCTTCCTGGTGTTGGCCTATGTGGTCATCGCGGGAGGCGTGGCGCTCGGCTATTTGCCGCTTTTCGCCCTGCTCGGCCTGCTGACGCTCGTCCTGGCCGTGCCGGTCATCCAAAACGTGCTGAGGAATTCTGAGAATGTCCCTGCCCTCATCCCTTCGATGGGGCAGAACGTCCTCATCAACCTGCTGACGCCTGTCTTGCTGGCGATTGGCCTGTTCATCGGGTAAATACTCCCAAAATCCTCCCGCAGGTTCAAAAACCTGCGGGAGGATTGTATAATAGCCCCATGTCAAAACTCACCCACCTCACCCGGACCTCGATCCTGATCGCCGTTTTCTTCACCTTCGACAAAGCCCTGGCTTTTATCAAATCCGTTCTCTTCAACAGGATTGTCGGCTTGGAGGGGATGGGCATCTTTGGGGCCTCCAACAACATCCCCGACTACCTTTCAGCGCTGCTTTCCGGCGGGGCGCTGGGGATGGCCTTCATCCCCGTCCTGCGTGAGTATCTCGACCGGCAGGGACGTCCCGCCGCCTGGGACCTGTTCGCCCGCGTCGTCAACCTGGCGTTCCTCATTACCGCTGTGGTGTCAGCAATCATCATCGCCCTGGCCGAGCCGTTGGTGCGCTATGTCATTGTCCCGCATTTCACGCCAGAAAAACAGGTATTGACTGCCTCCCTGATGCGCCTCGACCTGCTCGCCATCCTGCTCTTTTCCATCAGCGGACTGGTGATGTCGGGACTGCAGGCCAACAAACATTTCCTGCTCCCCGTGCTGGCGCCCATTTTCTACAACCTGGTGCAGATCTTCGGCGTGACGGTCCTGACCCCGACCGAGGGCCTGCAACTCGGCCCGGTCACGCTGCCCGCCTTCGGGCTGGGACTGTACGGCATGGTCTATGGCGTCATCATCGGCGCGGCGCTGCACCTGCTCATCCAGGTGCCGGGACTGATCCGCTACCAGTTCCGCTGGCGGCCGGTCATCGGGCTGAAGACTCCCGGCGTCCAGCGGGTGCTCATCCTGCTCTGGCCGCGCGTGCTGACCATGGCCTGCATCCAGGGGTATTACGTCGCCCGCGACAACCTGGCCTCCCGCTTTGGCGAGGCCGGGGTGGGGGCGCTCAACCTGGGCTGGACCATCCAGCAGGTCCCGGAGACGGTCATCGGGACGGCGATTGCCATCGCCCTGCTGCCCACCCTGTCCGAGTTCATCAACAGCGGCCAGATTACGACTTTCCGCGAGACGGTCAACCGCGCCCTGCGGGTGATGCTGGCGCTCAGCCTCCCGGCGGCGGCTTTGCTGGCGGTGGGGGTCCGCCCGCTGGCGGCGGCCTTCTTCGGTTTCGAGCCCTCCCAACTCGACCTGGTCACCTGGTGCACATGGGCCTTCCTGCTCGGCCTGCTGGGCGACGCCTGGCTGGAGACAGCAGTGCGCTCCTTCTATGCCAACCAGAATACGCGCCTCCCGCTCGTGGCTGCGTTTGCCCAGGCGGTCGCGTTTATCTTCCTGGCCTGGCTGTTCTCCGGCTGGATCGGCCTGCCCGGCATCCCGCTGGCGGCCGCCGTCGCTTTTACAATCCAGGCCATTGTCCTGCTGGCTTTGCTGAACCGCAAATTCCCCGGCCTGCTGGATATGCGCGGGACGCTGCCGCGCGCCGTCCTGGCCGCGGTCTTCGGCGGACTGGCAGCCTGGGCCGGCATGCGTTTCCTGCCGCTCTCCTCGCTCGTGGCCGCGCTGGTGGCGCTCGCGGCGGGTCTCATCGTTGCCCTGCCCTTCATCTGGAAGGAAGTCCGCCTGCTCCTTCGCCTGTAAACTTGGGGTATAATCGCCGCCATGCCTGATAACGAAATAAAAGATACACAGCCAAATCCCGTCAAAGGGGAAACCCAACCGACTTCCGTCAAATCCGATACCCAGCCCAGACCGTCCATCGCGGCAAAAAAATTCCCGCGCTGGCTGGCGGCGCTGGCCGTCGTGTTGCTGCTCCTGCTCGGCGCGCTGGCAGGTTACGGGTCCGGCATGGGACAGCGCACTGACGCCCAGTCTACGCAGGTGACCGGTCAACTCCAGGAGCAATTCGACCTCGGGATGCAGGCCATGGATGTCGGCCAGTACGAGGTGGCCCAACAGCACTTCGAGTTCATCATCGAAAACGACCCGGAATTCCCCGGCGTGATGGAAGCCTATGCCGACCTGCTCCTGCGGATGCAGACCTCGCCCACGCCCACGTTTACCCTGACGCCCACCATCACCCCGACCCCCGACCTGCGCGGCGTGGAGGCGATCTATGCCAACGTCCGCACCGCCCTGACCGACCGCGATTGGGATGCCCTCCTGACCCACCTCGACAGCCTGCGCAAAGCCGACCCGAACTACCGTACTGCCGAAGTGGACAGTCTGTATTACCTGGCCCTGCGCATGCGCGGAGTCGGCAAGATCACCTTCCAGGATGGCGAGACCTGCGCGGACATCAACCTGGAAGGCGGCATCTACGACCTGACCCTGGCGGAGCGCTTTGGCACGCTGGACTCCTTTTCTGAGGGGCTGCGTTCCTATGCCCGCCTTTACATCATCGGCGCCAGTTACTGGGACCAGGACTGGCTCCAGGCCCAGGCTTTCTTCGACCAGGTACGGGCGGGGTATAACCTGATGGACTCGTCCTGTATGGCAGCCTCCGAACGCTGGCGGTTTGCGACCATCAAGGTGGCAGAAAAACTGCTGGATGAGGGCGATGTTTGCGGCGCGGAAGAGCAGTTCAACCTGGCTTTTAGCGTGGCCAGCAACAAGAACGAAGAGTATTATCCCACTGCCACCGATGTGTCCGAGCAGTGCGACGGCGGCGATAACGGGGGCGGCGAACCGCCTCCTCCCGATGGGACGCCCACCGAGACGCCCACTCCCACAGGGACACCCACTGACGTACCCACCCCATAAACAATCTATCTCCCGAAGGTGAATATCCACCTCCGGGAGATTACTATTTTCAGGAGCCTTATGCACGCATACCTCGACCTCGCCCGGCTGGGCAAAAACGATTGGTGGCGCTTCCTCCTCGCA
>JACQYE010000155.1 GCA_016208355.1 Chloroflexota bacterium
AAACAGGCGCAAACAATTTTCACTCAGAGTCAATCTTAATGCGGCTATCTACAACCTCGAACTCAAGAGCACCAAATGATTTACTTTCGCAAGAGGTCTAATTGAAAACAAGACAGACACCTTATCAACTCAGGTGCCTGTCCAGTTAGCTCATGCGGGGTCTTTCTTTTTTTGTCTTGCCTATAGGGTTCAGTCTACACCATCCGCCCGATTCTTCAACTGCTTTTTCCTCTTTTCGACGACCCCTTTTTGGATGCCGGTTTCGTAGATTTTTTGGGTGTCTTTTTCTTCGCCACCTTTCCCTCGACCGGCTTCCTTGATGACCGTTTCCTTTTCACTTCTTCCTTCTCGCTTATCATTTCCACCTTTGGCGCAAACATCTCATCGAATTTCGCTTGTGCAGAAGAGATGCCTGATTCTTGCAGCGCCTCGTAAACTGCTTTCCATTGCTCGCCGTTTACAAACCGCCAGTCGAGGAAAGCGTGGCACTGATAACCGCTCAATTCTACGTACAATCCTTTCTCGACCAGTTCCCGGCAGGGACGGATGTATTCCAGGCGGGTGACATAATCCCGGAAAATGGCGTAGCCGTCATGGGGAAGCTCCAGTCCCTCGGCGAGAGTTTTCTGGACCAATTTCCCTGCACCTTTATCCATAAATGCCGAGGAGGTCTTCACCCAGCCGCGCGTTCCGGCGTATTTGTTGTGATACACCACCAGCCCGCGCTCGTCTCCATACCGATTGGAATGCGCGAACACATCTTCATTGACGGTGCCTTCCGGCGTATAGAAATCGTAGAGCAGGAAGTTCTCCACCTCGGCAAAGATGCGCCGCCGGTGCAGGAGCGGGAAGATCTTCCATTCATGGCCTTTAATCAGTCCCTCATTAGACCATTCCTCCCATTTGGCGCGGCGGAACTCCATGCCGTATTTCTCGCGATAGCCCTCGACCTGTCCGTGACCGAGCATCGGTAACCCGGGCAGGGTGGCCATGAGCGTGCAGACGCCGAAGTATTTATCGCCATCGCCAAACTGCTCGACGGCGGTCTTCTCGTCCGGGTTGTTCATGAAGTTGACGAAGCGCTTGAGCACCTGCGGGTCGAACTCCAGCACGTTCTTCATCACGGTGCGGTACTTGGCGTTGTCCTCGTCGCGCAGCATGTGCATGAAGGCCGAGTTGTAGACCCGGTGCATACCCAGCGTGCGGACGAAGTAGCCTTCCATCAGCCAGAAGGCCTCGGCCAGCAGGAGCGTATCGGGGACCTCGGCTGCCACCCGGTCCACGACCTCGCGCCAGAACTCCTCGGGGATGGCGGCGTCGAACTCAGCTTTGGTCATGCCATGCTCCGAGCGAGACGGGATGGCTCCGCCTGCTCCCGGCTCCGGGAACCATAGGCGCTGGATGTGCTTCTTGGCAAGTGTCATGGCGGCATCGAAACGGATGACCGGGAAATTGCGCGCCACGTGCAGGATGGTCTGGATGACGGCCTCACGGACTTCCTTCTTCGAGTAGTCCAGCTGGGCTGTGTCGTTCCAGGGCATGGATGTGCCGTCGTTGCCGTGGTAGATGTAGCGCGCCTCGCCTGTCCAGCGGTCAAAGCGTTTGAAGACCACCGCTGCGTCCGTGTGGTCGTAGTAATGGTCTTCCAGGTTGATCGCAACACGGGTGTCGTTCGACAAGTCGGCGCTGTTGAACGAGTAGTTCGGGTAAGGGGAGTAGGGGAGCGACAGGAACCAGTCGGGGTGCTCCACCACCCAGCGTGAGTCAATCCCCATATGGTTGGGCACCATATCTGCCGAGAGACGGACACCCCTCTGCCAGGCCCTCCAGCGCAAGTTTTGGAGCGCATCCCAGCCGCCAAGGTCGGCGGCAATCTGGTAATCCATCAACGAGTAGGCCGAAGCGACGGCGTCACCCTGCCCCATCATCTGTTTCATGCGCTGGGAGGCGACGCTGCGCTCCCACAGGCCAATCAGCCACAGGCCTGTGATGCCGCGTTGCTGGAGCAGGTCGAGTTCCTCTTCGGGGATATGGTCGAGACGGGAGATATTACGCTGGTATTTTTTCGATAACTGGTCGAGCCAGACGTAGGAGTTCTTGGCAATCAGGATGAGGTTCGGCATCCAGTCCTTGTCGGGGCTGAAACGCTCGTATTCGGTGTAATCGTTCCCGCCGAAGGTCAGCACCGGCGCGTTGCCGGCAAACCCTCCGGCGAAATTGCCGCGCAAGGCCTCTTCCTTGACGAAGTCAATCCCCCGCAGGATTTTCAGGACGAAGCTCTCACCCAACAATCCACCCCAGCGCTGGAGCAGGAATTGGAGCTGGGCGGTGAGGGAATGGGGGGCAATTCGGGCGGGGGCAGTCAACAGGCCGAACAGCGTTTCGCCGCCGGACTCCAATCCTGGTTGCGCGGAGAAGAAGGCTTGCAGGCTGGAGATGACGCGCGGGTAAGCGCTATCCTTGCGAAGGCTTGTATCGTCGAAAAGTTCGCGGTACGGGGAGAAGGCCTGGTTGCTGTTGTGCAGGTGGAGCAGGAAGAGTTCCTCGAGGGTGGCGACGCGGTTCGGGCGGCCGGCATTTTCCAGGTCCAGGTAGCGCCGGGACTCCAGTTCGCCGCGGTAAACTATGAGGGGGGGGAATTCTTCGGTGAAGCGCAGCAAGGGAGCGTCAGCATCCCCGGCCTGAACCAGGGCGCGCTGCATGACGCCGGGGTTCTGCATCTCGTACTGGCGGATTAGGATGTGCAGGATTTCGTCTATCAGCCCCATGGCGTTGATGTCGCTGGCCGGGACGGCCTTGCCACGCACCTTGGTCATACGCTCTGCGAAGCGCCGGGAGGCGGGGAAATCGGCCAGGATGGCGCGCCCGTCCAGGCCGAAGAGGAATTCATCGAAACTGTATGTGCGCCTCGCCTGGCGCGAAACGTGGAATTCGAACTCTGCCATGCAAGTCTCCTTGAGATGACTGCCGATGCTTAATCATACCCGATAACCAGTTTCCGGAGAGACGTCCCCGCTCCAAAAAAACTCCAGTGGGGTTTCAGTCCACGCCGGAGCAGTTCATTACTACTTTTTCGGCCACAGCCAGCCTACCAGGCCGTAGAGCATCCCCAACAGGATCAATCCAAATTTGAGTGACGCGCACCAGAAGGAGACCTCCGGCCAGGTGGAATTGACATTGCCGAGTAAGATATTCCACAGGCCGATGTTTTCCACGGCGTCGAAGACCGCTGCCAGGATCGTGCCCCAGCCCAGCCATGCGCCCAGTTTTGCAAATAGACCCGGATGCCGTCCCGTTGCCAGCAAAGAGCCAAGGGTTAGCGCCAGGGCATAGACGGGCATGAAGAGAAAGTCGAAGCCGAGGCCGAAGGCAGCGAAGAGTTGAGTGCGGGTATCCCAGGAGGCAAGCATTGCCTGCGCGTTTTCGGGCGTACGCGCCAACTCGAACGAGACAATGCCCGACGGCGCGGCGGAAGTCGTCAGCGGAACGCCGAGAGGGCGGAAGATGGAAAACAGGATCAGGGTCCAGACAAGGAAGGCCCAGAAGAGGGGTTTGCGGGCCTTGTCTGGTAACAAATCTAGCGGATGGTGCATGGGGTGTCCTCCTTGCCCTATAACTCCTCCCGCAGGTTCATCCCCTGCGGGAGGATTCTTGATTAAATCGCTTTCCGGTAGACGCGGTGGTTCTTGTATTCGACGCCGTTCAGGTTCTTTAGGTCGGCGCGCATCTGTTTGGTGGTTTCGGCCACCTGGGTCATTTCCACGTGCTCGAATTGGTTGTAACCTAAGACTGTTTTACCCATCTCATAATAAAGCAGGGCGTTGCCGCCCGTGCCCTGATAGTCGGGCAGGACGCCCATGCCGTTACCGGAGATGGTCTTGGTGCGCTTCATTTCGAGCAGGATGTCCACGATTCCGAAGGGGAAGAGACGACCCTTGGCGCGCTGGAGCGCGGCGGAAACGTCCGGGAAGGCGAACAGGAAGCCGACGATGTCTTCCCCGTGCATGATAAGCTTTATGAGCCGGTGGTCGGCGACCATAAAGACGTTCTGCACGGCGTAGTCAACGTCGCCCTGGGTGAAAGGGTAGTACTCCCAGTTGTGGATGAAGGTGCGGTTGTAGGTCTCGCCGATGCGCTGCGCCCACGAGATGAGTTCTTTCTTGCTCTTGAACTCCTTGACCCATAAATTGCCGCGCTTCATGGCCCACTGGGCAATGCGTGCCACGCGCTCCGGGATCTTGAAGGCGTCCGCAGGCAGGTAGCAGGAGACAAAGTCCACTTCCTTCTCGAAGCCGAGCGCCTCGACCAGTTTTGGGTAGTAGGCGTAGTTGTAGGTCATCATGGTCATCATCTGGCGGTGCTCGGTGCCCTCGATCTGGATGCCGTATCCGTCAAAGGGGGAAAGGCCTTTGGGGCCAAGCATCGTATCCAGGCCGCGCTTGCGGGACCAGTCGAAAGCCGCGTCGAAGAGCGCCTGGGCAGTGCCGAGGTCGTTTTCAGCGTCGAAGAAGTAGAATTGCGCTTTTTTGGTCTTGTGGTACTGGTTGTAAGGCTGGTTTTCTCCCGCAAAGATACGACCCACCACTTCGCCGTCTCGCAGGGCGAGGAAGAAATCCCCCTCGGAGTGCTCGAAGAAGGGATGTTTCTTGCGGTTCAGCGGGAGGTAGGCGTCCATGAAAAGCGGCGGGATCCACTGCGGGCAATCTCTATAGAGATCATAGTAATACTGGACGAAGCGCTTGACCTGCGCCTTGTTCCCGGTATCAACTTTTTCGATTGTAACCATGCTGGA
The DNA here is from genome assembly GCA_016208355.1 of Chloroflexota bacterium. Classification (GTDB taxonomy): domain Bacteria; phylum Chloroflexota; class Anaerolineae; order Anaerolineales; family Villigracilaceae; genus UBA877. The sequence continues at coordinate 4,793 of JACQYE010000155.1, forward strand.
CTCCTTGCGAGGAAATGAATGCTTAGGCAAAGTATATAACACAAATCAGTTTTCTGAATGCGATTGCCGCGCGGGACTTGGCCCCTGTTCGACAACACCCCGTCCCAACCGGACGTGTACCCCGCCGTTGACCAGCCCCAGCGACGTGTCCAACTCCAGGTGCATCTGGCCGAGCAGGGCCGGATCGCTGCACAGCACGGACACATCCCAGCCGGGGCATTTTTCGCGCAGCACGTTACCAAATTGGGCGTACAGGTTGCGCAGGTCCGCACCTGAGCGCACGCGCAATCCGTAGGGCGGGTTGGTGACCACCCAGCCCCGCCCTGAGCGTAGTCGAAGGGTGGCCGGGGGCGTGACCGCGGAAACGGCCTGACAGGTGAACTCGATGTACTCAGCAACCCCGGCGCGTTCGGCGTTGGCCTGGGACATTTTGATCGCCCCGGCGTCGCGGTCTGAGGCGAGAATGGTCAGAGATGGATTATGGTTAATGGTTAATGGAGTCTGAACGGATGACCAGAGCCTCTCATCGAAACCTGACCAATCCATGAAGGCGAAGCGACGGTTGAGACCGGGCGGGATGCCGAGCGCCATCAACGCCGCTTCGATGGGAATGGTCCCGGAACCGCAGAAGGGGTCGAGCAGCGGCGAGACCTTGTCCCAGCCGGAGGCCATAAGGATGGCCGCAGCCAGGGTCTCGCGCAAGGGGGCTTTCGCCACGGCCTGACGGTAACCGCGTTTGTGCAGGATCGTCCCGGACGAGTCCACGCTGACGGTGCATATGTCGTCCGCCAGGCGCACGATCACCAACTGTGGCGGCTGGTCGGTCTCATCGTCTAATTTCGCAATTGGAGACGGCTGTCCCAGCCGCTCGGTCAGCGCGGCGGACACGGTACGGGCGACCGCGTCCGAGTGGTACAACTTCGATTTGTGGCAGGTGACGCGCAAGGAGATAGGCTGTCCGGGAGTCAGGAAGCGTTCCCAGGGCAGGCGGGCGGCGCGCTGTTGGAGTTCCTCGAAAGTAATGGCACGGAAGAAATTCCCCAGCCGCGCCAGGACGCGGCTCGCCGTCCGCAGGTGGAGGTTGGCAAGGGAGAGGGTGGAGAGATCGCCTTTGAAGGTGACGCCGCCGGGTTCGGGAACAGGCTCACGGTCAGGGAAGAGCGCGCGCAGTTCTATGGCGGTAAAGGGTTCCAGTCCGGGGGCGGTTACTGCGAAGTAAGTGTCCAAAGAAAAAACCTTTAACACAACCCCCAGAAAAACGGGGGCAGGCGGCCACAAAAGGGCATGAAGGTTCATAAAGGAAACCTTTAAAAAACTTCGTGAGCCTTGGTGATACTTTGTGCCCTTCGTGTTGAATGCTCTTAAGAAAATTCTGTAGATGGTTTGCGCGTCACGATGTCTTTCTGGTGTTCCTTGCGCTTGGGGTCTTTCTCCACGAAGATGGGATGCAGCGTGAACGGGTCGGGTTCGGTGTGGTACATCAGGCTGTCATAGGTGGACGGGGTGGGGGTGAAGATCTGCACCTGCTCGGGGTTGATGTGCAGTTTTTCGCTGGTGAACTTTTTCAACTTCATCATGTCGCCGGTGGAGCAGCCGGGGTGGGCGGCAATCATATAGTAAGTGAGGAACTGCGGCTTCCCGGCCTGGCGCGAGAGGGCGTCGAACTTCTGCTTGAATTGCAGCAGAGCCTGCGGGCCGGGCTTACCCATGGCGTCCAGCACGTGCGCTTCGGTGTGCTCCGGGGCGATCTTCAACTGCCCGGAGACGTGGTGCTCGACGATCTCTCGCAGGTAGGCGTCGCCGCAAGCCTGGTCGCTCAGGATCATGTCATAGCGCAGACCGGAAGCCACGAAAACCTTCTTCACGCCGGGCAGGCTGCGCACCTTGCGCAGCAGATCAATCTGCGGCTGGTGGTTCACCTTCATCGCCGGGCAAACTTCGGGGTAGACGCAACGCTTGTCGGTGCAGATGCCTTTGGCGAGTTTTTTCCTGCACTCGAAGCCGTACATGTTGGCGGTCGGGCCGCCCAGATCGGAGATGTAGCCCTTGAAGGCCGGGTGCTGCGTCAGCCCTTCGGCCTCGGCCAGGATCGACTCGGGGCTGCGCCAGCGGACGGTCGTCCCTTCGTGGACGGCGATGGCGCAGAAACTGCACTCGCCATAACAGCCGCGGTGGGTAGAGACGGAGAAGCCGATGGTCTCCAGCGCCCTCACCTTGCCCTGGGCTTCATAATATGGATGCTGGGCGCGCTCGAACCCGAGGGCGTAGACGGCATCCAGTTCGGCCTGGGTCTGGTGCGAGGCGGGCGGGTTCTGGACCAGGTAGCGGTCAGCGTGTTTCTGGGTGAGGCCGCGGGCGCTGACGGGGTCGTTGTTGCGGTAAAAGGTGTGGAACATTCCGATGAAGGCCAGTTTGTCCGCCGCGACGGTCTCGTAGGGCGGCAGTTCCAGGTAGCCTTCACGCGGCTCTTTGGCGATGTAACACAGACCGCGCACGGCGCGCGGGTCCGCACCATCGCGCAGGGCGGCGGCCAGTTCCAGCACCGGGTTTTCGGCCATGCCATATAAGATGTAATCGGCCTTGGCGTCGAACAGGACGGAGCGCCGGATGGCGTTGTCCCAGAAGTCGTAATGAGCCACGCGCCGCAGGCTGGCCTCGATCCCGCCGAGGACGATGGGAGGAGTTTTCACCACGGTCCCCTTCGGGGATGATAAGCGCACTGAGTTCACAGAGTTTTCTAGATGCTTTTCCGTGCTCTCTGTGTTCTCCGTGGTGAGCGTGTGAGCGCGTTTTGTGAACCGGCGGATGATGTTGGCGTAAACGATGGTCGCCCGGTCGGGGCGGCGGGTGTTCTCTCCACCAGGGGTGTAATCGTCCGAGCGGCGCGGCTTTTTCAGGGCGGTGTAGTTGGCAACCATCGAGTCCACGCTGCCAGCGCTTACGCCCCAGAACAGGCGCGGCTCGCCGAGTCGCCCGATGTCGGCATCCGTTTTCGGGTCCGGTTGCGCAATCACCCCTACCCGGTATCCGGCGTTGAGCAAGACTTTCCCGATGACGGCGGTACCGATAAATGGACTGTCAATGTAGGAATCGCCGGTCACCAGGATGATATCCAGCGCATCCCAGCCCAGGCGTTTGACTTCTTCCCAAGTTGTCGGCAGGAACATGAGGTGGATTATAATCGTATTATTATGGATAAAATTTACCTGGATTATTCCGCCACCACCCCCGTTGACCGGCGTGTCCTGGATGCAATGCTGCCCTTTTTCAACGAAGATTTTGGCAATCCGTCGTCGGTTCACCGCTATGGGCAGAAGGCTGAGGCCGCAGTCGAGACCGCCCGCGAGACCGTGGCGCGCATCTTGAACTGCCTGCCAGAGGAGATTGTTTTCACTTCCTGCGGCTCCGAGTCGGATAACCTGGCCCTGCGCGGCGCGGCCTTTGCGGCGCGTTCTGAACGAGAGGCGAAATGGGTCCTGACGAGCCATGCCGAGCATCCTGCCGTCAGCCGGACGGCGGAACAACTGGCCTCCCATCATGGCTTCCAACTCGAATGGCTGGATGTGGACAAGTTTGGCATGGTCAACCTGAACGCAGTGGAAAACGCCCTCTGCGATGAGACGGCCGTGCTCTCGGTCATGGTTGCCAATAACGAAATCGGCACCATCAACCCAATCCCTGAAATCGCCGGTTTTTGCCAGGCACGCCAAATTCCCTTTCACACCGATGCCGTCCAGGCGGCGGCTTATCTCGACCTTGACGTACAACACCTGAAAGTGGATATGCTCTCCCTCGGCGCGCACAAGTTCTACGGTCCGAAAGGCGTCGGCGTACTTTATGTCCGCAAAGGGACCCCCATCCTGCCTCAGCAGACCGGGGGTGGGCAGGAGGCGGGTCTGCGCGCCGGGACTCATAACGTGCCTTATATTGTCGGGCTGGCCGAGGCGCTGCGCCTGACGGCGGAAGAGCGCGAGGAGCGTGTTGCCCATGTCCGCCCGTTGCGCGACCAGATCATCGGGACGATTCTCGAAGAGATTCCCGACACGCGCCTGACCGGTCACCCGGTGGACCGCTTGCCGAATCATTGTTCTTTCGTCTTTAAAAACGCGGATGGCAACACACTCCTGAGGCTGCTCGACGCGAAAGGTTTCGCCTGCTCCTCCGGGTCAGCCTGCAAGACCGGCAACCCAAAGCCGTCCGAGGTGCTCCTGGCAACCGGCCTTTCGCGCGAATGGGCGCTTGGTTCCCTGCGCGTCACGTTGGGAATGCAGACCACGGCGGAAGAGGTGGATAAATTCCTGCGGGCCTTGCCAGCGTTGGTGGAAATGGCTAGGGATTAACCGGAGATAAACGGGGATGAATGTTTTTGGCTTGATAAACGAGGTCAAATGCAAGAAGTCACGATTGATGAGCTCACAGGAAAGATCATTGCCTGCGCATTTGAGGTCAGTAATACCCTTGGAATTGGTTTTGTAGAAAAAGTTTATGAAAATGCGCATGCCCATCGGATGAGGAAAGATGGTTTGGAGGTAGTTCAGCAGTATCCCATCAAAGTAGTGTACGATAGTGTGATTGTCGGCGAGTTCTTGGCAGATATGCTTGTTGAGGACCGAATTCTTGTTGAGTTGAAAGCTGTTTCCGAATTGACTTCCGAGCACTTGGCGCAGGCGCTCAATTACCTGCGGGCCAGCGGCTTGGAGGCTTGTCTGCTCATAAATTTTGGCAAGACACGCATCCAGGTCCGCCGTCTGCATCCCTCACCGAATTGGAAAACCACGCAGCCCTGAAATGTTTATTCTCCCTCTCCCGTTTATCTCCGTTCATCTCCGGTAGATATGCCTAAAATTGTCGTTGCTATGTCCGGCGGGGTCGATTCCTCCGTCGCCGCGGCCCTCCTGAAACAGCAGGGACACGACGTCACGGGGATGATGCTGCGCCTCTGGTCGGAACCGGGCCGGGAAGACACCAACCGCTGCTGCTCCCCCGATTCGATGGCTCTCGCCCGCCGAGTCGCGGCCAAACTGGATATCCCCTTCTACGTGGTGGACGCCAAAGACATTTTCCGCCAGACTGTTGTCAAATACTTCCTGGATGGATATGCTGCCGGCCGAACGCCGAACCCATGCCTGCTTTGCAACCGCGTCATCCGCTGGGAATTCCTCCTCAGTCACGCCCTCGACCTGGGCGCGAATTTCCTGGCAACCGGGCATTATGTCCGAATTCAGAAGGATGAAAGTGGAAGAGCGAATTTGCTGCGCGCCGTTGACCGCGCCAAAGACCAGTCCTACGTGCTGCACGTCCTGACCCAGGACAAACTTGCCCGCGCCCTCTTCCCGGTGGGGGAGTATCCCAAGCCTGAAATCCGGGAGTTTGCCCGATCCTTCGGCCTGCCCACCGCGGCCCGCGCCGACAGCCAGGACCTGTGCTTCCTGGCCGGGGAGGACTACCGCGATTTCATCCGCCGTAACGCTCCGGAGATGGCTTTCCCCGGGCCGATGATGACCCGCGACGGGAAGACCCTGGGGGAGCATACCGGGCTGGCTTATTACACCATCGGCCAGCGCAAGGGACTGGGTATCTCCTCGCCCGTCCCGCTCTATGTGCTGGCAAAAGACGCGGCCTCGAACGCGCTCATCATCGGCCCGCAGGACGAACTTGGCTCACGTGAATGCGCCGTCACAGACATCAACTGGGTCTCCGGCGAACCGCCCTCCGGCCCGTTCCGCGCCGAAGTCAAGACGCGTTACACCGCCAGGGAAGTTCCGGCGGAGGTCACGCCGCTCGAGGCCGGGGGCCGCGCCACGGTCCGCTTTGATGCCGCGGTGCGGGACATTACCCCGGGGCAGGCGGCTGTCTTCTACAGCGGCGAGCGCCTCCTCGGCGGCGGAATGATCGCAAAATAATGCGCATAACCAGAATATAGTATAATGATTCCCGTTTGCACGCATGAAAATCAATCACTGGCATTTTGATGCGAAAACCTGAAAACCGGATACGGACATGACTTTTCCCGCCTTGCTCTTTGGTCTGATCCTGGCTGCCCTGTACGCAGCTGCCTTCCACTTCTGGAAAGCCGACAGCCTGAAAAAACTCCTGTTATACCTGCTGCTGGCAGAGATCGGCTTTTGGGCCGGACATTTCCTGGGGGCAGCGCTGGGCTGGAGTTTTGCCGCGGTTGGCCCGCTGAATGCCGGGATGGGGACCCTGGGCGCAGCGCTCTTCCTCTTTGCCGGACGCTGGCTCAGCCAGGTGGAGATCAACCAGAAATAAAAAATCCCTCCCCAACGGGGAGGGATTCGGGGGTTCGCAATCAGATTTAAATCGCTTTGACGTTTGCCGCTTGCAGTCCTTTGGGGCCTTGTTCGATTTCGAACTCGACCGCCTGGCCTTCATTGAGGGTCTTGAAGCCCTCGTTTTGGATTGCGCTGAAATGAACGAAGACGTCCGGGCCGCCTTCGCGCGCGAGGAAGCCGTAGCCCTTCGACGCATTGAACCATTTGACCGTACCGGTCACACGCTCTGCCATTGCTTTATTTCTCCTTACTAAGAACGAAAAGAATAGGATGCGGTGCTTGTGCCTGCCGGTATCAAAAAACCGGTCTGAACGTGGTGCTTTGTTCTGGCCGGTCCTTTTCGTTTCCAGCACGAACACTTGCAACCTTGCAAAGCCGAGTTTATCAGCCGGGTTGGAATTCGTCAAGACTTTTCATGATAAGATTGCATCACGTAAAAAGGAGATAATTATGGCTTTTCGCATCGAATCCTTCCTTTCCTCCCGTTTGCATCTCTCGCCCCAGAACGTTGACGACCGGATCTATTTCGTCAGCAATCTCTCCGGCAAGCTCAGCCTGTATGCCATGTATTACGGCGGCTCGGTTCCGGAACCGCTCCTGCCGCCTCATATTGCCATGCAAAACCCGGAACTTGTCGGCGGACACGCATTCTTCGTTTTCCCGCTTCTGGACAAGATCCTCGTCATGCTCGACCGGGATGGCGACGAGAACTACCAGCCGATGTTCATCCCGATTGACGGCGGCTTCCCCGAACCGGCCTTCGATAATTTTTTTGCCAACCACCGCGTCCATCTTACCGATTGCGACATCGAGAAGAATATCGTCTATTTCAATGCCGAACGGCGCGACAAGCCCATCCAGGAAGCCTATCGCGGCGACCTGCGAACGAATACCCTCACCAAACTGGACGAATCCGAGTGGGGCGCCTATCCCGGTAGTCCGAACGAAGACCACTCACGCCTGTTCCTGTCAGACGGGTATACCCAGGGCGATACGGTTCTTTACGTGCTGGAAAACGAGCAGAAAAGCCTCCTGTACGGTAAACCGCTCGACCAGCGCAAGGAAGGGGAAACGGTTCCGCTCAACGGGCTTGGCTCGGCTCTTTTCACACAGAGCGGGCAGGGGGTCCTGACTGTTTCGGCGGTTTTCGACGATAAGTACGGCCTCGGCTACATTGACTTGTCCAGGCCGGGGACGATGGAACCGGTCAAACTGGAAGGTCTGCTGCACACCGGCGTGGGGGAGTTGGTTGGATTGTCCCACCTGAAGGGCACGCATTACGGCATCCAATTCAGCATAGATGGTTGTTCCTGGCTCTACGAGGGAACCTTCAACGAAGAAAAATGCCTGATGACCATCAAGAATTCCATTGTCGGGGAAGGCGACCTTTCGGATGGTGTGCTGGAGCACTGGCACTATGATAAGTCGAAAGACCGCTTTGCCCTATCGTTTTCCACGGCCACCAGCCCGACCCAGATCTACACAGTGGAAGCCAAAGACCGCGAAACCATCGTCATGCACACCGAGGAGCGCATCCTGGGCATCGCGGAGGAGCAGCTCTCGAAAGGCGAAGACGCCTCGTTTACCTCGTTCGACGGCGTGCGCGTCTCCGCGCGGCTATACATGCCAGCCGAAAACCAAGGGTATAACGGTCCGCGCCCGCTGGTCTATTACATCCACGGCGGGCCGCAGGGACAGGAGCGCCCCGATTTTGCCTGGTTCTCGATGCCGCTCATCCAGTTCCTGGCCTTGCGCGGCTTCGCCGTTTTCGTGCCCAATGTGCGCGGCTCCACCGGTTACGGTCTGAACTACACCAAGCAGGTGGACCACGACTGGGGCGGGCGGGACCGCCTCGACCACGTCCACGCCATGACGAAAATCCTGCCAAAGGACAAGCGCTTGGACATAAAACGCGCCGCGGTGGTGGGACGTTCCTACGGCGGCTACATGACCCTGACCCAGGCTGGCCGCCACCCGGACCTGTGGTCTGCTGCCTGCGATATGTTCGGCCCTTACGACCTGGCGACTTTCTGCGAGCGCATCCCTGAGACGTGGAAACCCTACTTCAAGATGGCCCTGGCCGACCCGGCCACACCCGAAGGCCGCCTCTTCCTGGCCGAGCGTTCCCCCAAGACCTACCTGGAGAACCTGTCCTGCCCGATGCTGGTCATCCAGGGGCGCAACGACCCGCGCGTGGTGGCGAAAGAATCGGAAGAGTTGGTGGCCGATTTGAAGAAAAAAGGAAAGGACATCGAGTTGCTGGTCTTTGAAGACGAAGGCCATGACGTGCTGAAATATGCCAACCGCATGACCTGCTACAACGCCATCACTGATTTCTTTGCGAAGGTTCTAAAACCGTAAAGAAGGAGAAAGGTAATAAGGTAATCAGGAGATCAGGTTCTCCTAATTCCCGATTGCCTAATTCCTAATCCCTGAACTATGCCCTGGAATTTATCCTCCACCCACGCCCAACCCGGCGACCTGGCGCAACTGGTCGGACTGCGCCATAAACATTACATCTTTCCCCTCGTCCCCGGGGGTCTGATGCATACCCACCGGGGCGTCCTCAATCACGATGACCTGATCGGTCTCGCCTGGGGCAGCCAGGTATTCAGCCACCAGGGCAGCCCATTCTTCCTGCTCCAGCCTTCGCTGGCCGACATCCTGACCGAGTTGAAGCGTTCCACCCAGATCATGTACCCAAAGGACATCGGCTTCATCCTGACGACGCTCTCCATCGGGCCGGGACAGACGGTTATGGAGGCAGGGACAGGTTCCGGGTCAATGACCGTGGCGCTGGCCTTCGCCGTCGGCCCGCAGGGACGCGTGGTCACCTACGAGAAGCGGCCCGAGTTCCAGCAGTTGGCGCAGAAGAACCTGTCCCGGCTGGGGTTGGAGGGGCGCGTGGCGTTCAAGTTGCGCGACATCGCCGAAGGCTTCGACGAAACGGACGCGGATGCCTTCTTCCTTGACGTAGCCAACCCGTGGGACTATATTGCCCAGGTGCGCCGCGCCCTCAAGCCGGGCGGATTCTTCTGCAACCTGGTGCCGACCTTCAACCAGGTCGAGACCCTGCTCTACGCCCTGCGGCGCACGCATTTTGCGTTTATCGAAGTCTGCGAGATCATGCTGCGCTATTACAAGCCCGAACCCACCCGCCTGCGCCCCACCGACCGCATGGTGGCGCACACCGGCTTCCTGACCTTCGCCAGGCGCATCGAGCCGGGGGAGGACGCGCGGGCGAGGGAGTTGATGGAGGAGCAGGATGTGTATGAAAATTCTCAAAATGAAACGAAAGAAACGCTCTAACGAAGAGTTGCAGGCATCATCAAAACATCTTTTCTATGAATACTCGATGTTTGTTAGTCTTGCTCGCGGTATGGCGTCGGGAATATTTCAGCAAGGTATTATCAACAATGCATTGTTGGAATCGTTTACTATTCATGTCAGAACGCTTTTGGATTTTTTGTATGCAACAGAGAAAGCGAAACCAGATGATGTAATTGCAGAAGATTATTTCCAGAAACCTGAAGAATGGCACCAGAAAAGACCCCCAAAAACAGAGTTGTTACAAGGTGTTCACAGACGTGTTGGCAAAGAAATCGCACACTTATCTTATGTGCGCTTATCAATCACACAAGAGGAAAAACAGTGGCATTTTGTCAAGATAACCAATGATGTCAACTCAGTAGTCAATCAATTTGCGTCTGCTGTGCCTCCACATTTGCTTTTTCCTGAATGGAAAGAGCACCCAGTTGATAAGGCGGGTAAGGGTAGTAACGATGAATCGCATAGAACATGATCTGTTTGGCCATGGACTCCCGTCCCCGCCGAAGGCGCTGGCCGCCTCACTCGCCGGACGGCGATCCTTCGCTTCGCTCAGGACAGGCCATCCGGCTCAGGGCGAAAGACCGGTAAACCGGTCTCCCAGTCCGCTTGAGCGGACTTTGGCCATGAGCCTGGGGATTTATCCCCGGGCGGACAAGGAAACATGAAAACTCCCGTCTCCATTCTCCTCCTTCTTGCCTCCCTCTCGGCTTTCCTCGTTGCCCTGCTCCATGTCGCCATCGTCTTCATCGGGCGCAAGGGCTACGGCTACTTCGGCGCGGCGCAACTCATCCCGCTGGTGGACAAAGGCTCACCCTGGCCGGCCGTCATCACGTTTGCCCTGGCGGGAATTTTCGCCGTCTGTGGACTATACGGCCTTTCGGGCGCGGGTTTCCTTCCACACCTGCCGCTGCTGCGGCTTGGCCTGATCGTCATCGGCGCAGTGTTCACCCTGCGCGGCCTGGCGCTGGTCAGGGAGATACCAAAAGTCATCCGTCACAGCGCCGCGCTCCCGGGGCGTGAACTGGTCTTTTCGAGCGTCTCGCTGATTGTTGGGTTGTTCTATCTGACTGGAATACTCCTGGGCTGGCGCGAACTGGTATGAATCCGTAACCCGCGTCCAGCCGGGAAGAGAGGTGGAACCAACCCCGGCAGCTGTTTTCAAAATAAAAAAGACATCCCCCGTTATGAGCGGGGGATGCTGTATAGGGAATTTTATTATGGGGTGAAGACGACCATATTGAATGCAGCATCAACCGGCATGTCACTCATATCCTGGTTGTAAATGGACCACATCCCAGCGCTCGTGCTGTACCAGACTCCAAGTGAGGCGGTGTCATACGTGCCGCCTATCCCCCCAGGATTCCAGTTGGCAGTCACCTGTAACAGCGCATTGGGATTGCCATTCGTCAATGGGTTATCGATCAACGTATAGTTGCCGGCAATGTTTGCACCAGCAGCCACATGGACGAACGACGTGACACCGCTGGACGGGATGAGTACATTGAATGCAGCATTCTCCGGCATGGCTTGATAATTCTGGTTATAGATGGACCACTTATTTTCACCGGTATCATACCAGACTCCGATAACATCGTTGTTGTAAGTTCCACCCTCCCCGCCCGGATTCCAATTCTGTGTTACCTGTAGTTGCAGGTTGGGGTTGCCGTTTGTCTGGGGGTTATCGATATATGTATAGTGACCGGATGTGTTGGCAGGGGTGGCAATATGGAGGAAGACATTCGAAGATGTTTCGGGGACCCAGACATTGAAGGCGGCATTTTCAGGCATTGCACTTATGTCCTGGTTGAAAATGGACCACTTCTGGACACTGGTATCGTACCAGACTCCTATCGAGGCGAGGTTGTAGGTGCCCCCAACCCCACCCGGATTCCAATTACTCGTAACGAATACAAGGGCATTGGGATTGTTATTCGTCAACGGATTGTCGATATACGTGTAGTTATAAGCGATGTTGCTGGCATTGGCAACGTGTACAAACATTCTTGCAACAGCAGGCGGGGGCAACGGGATGGATGTGGTGGGCGTGGAGGTGGAGTCTACGGGAGGAACGGGGGCAGTGGTGGAACCAGAGTCGACTGTGGAATCAGGGGTATTGGTTGGGGAAGTGATTCCATCAACCACTGGCGGTTGGGATGTTGTTATTGATGGCAGGCCACAGGCCAATACGGCAAATGCCAGTACAAAGACGGGGATGAGGATTTTCTTCATTATCATTTTTCTCCTGTTCAATTATTTGTGGAAGCCATCCAAGTTGATAGCGCGGATGACCATAATCATACTAATATACTCGCATTTATCTGATATTGCAACCATCCCTTTTGGGGATACGCCTCGTTCCTTTCAACCCCAGGACGGGAACATCTCACTTATGCGCTCCTTGCGAAGGTAGGGTAATCGCATTTGAAATTGTGGGAGAATCGCTGTGAGCGTAGAGGAGGCTCGCAGCGATGGAAAAGCAACCAATCGGGAGTATTGCCAAGCACTTTGGGGATATACCGGATCCTCGGACCGGGAATGCTAAGGCACATATCTTTCTGGAAATTCTGATCATTGCCATCCTGGCAGTGATCTGTGGAGCGGATGGGTGGAGCGATGTGGAACTATTTGGGAAAAACAAGAAAGCTTGGCTGAAAACCTTTCTGGAACTACCCAAAGGCATACCATCCCATGACACCTTTGGGCGGGTGTTTGCGAAGATTCAGCCAGAAGAATTCCGAAAGCGCTTTATTGAGTGGGTTCGAGCGATTGAAGAACTGACCGCCGGGCAGGTCATTGCCGTGGATGGCAAACAAGTCCGGCGCTCGCATGATCGCAGAGCTGGGAAGGCGGCAATTTACATGGTCAGCGCCTGGGCCATTCAAAACCAACTGATCCTAGGGCAAATCAAAGTCGAGGATAAGTCCAATGAGATCACGGCCATCCCTGAACTGCTGCGACTGCTGGACATTTCAGGCTGTATCGTCACGATTGATGCCATTGGAACACAGACGGAGATCGCAGAAACAATCATCGATCACGGCGGAGGGTATCTCCTGGCCGTGAAAGAGAACCAAGGTCATTTGTTTGAAGATATTCAGTGCATTTTTGGCGTGGATGCCGCCCAGGGAATGAAATATGCTCAATATCAGTATGCCAAAAGCGTCAATAAAGGTCATGGACGCCTGGAAATTCGGGAATGTTGGACCACTGACCGGGAAGAATATCTTTCTCTAGTGCGTAATCGCCAGCAATGGACAGGTCTGAAGAGCATTGTTCGGATTGTTTCGCAACGCGGCATTGGCGAAACCAACGAGACCCAGACACGCTATTTCATTTCCAGCCTGCCAGCCGATGCAAAATTAATTTTGAAGGCTAAGCGCAGTCATTGGAAGATCGAAAACCAACTTCATTGGGTGCTGGATATCGCCTTCCAGGAAGACGCAAGTCGGGTTCGCCAGGATCATGCTGCAGAAAACCTGGCCGTCCTGCGTCACATCGCACTCAATCTGCTCAAAAACGAGAACACAGCCAAAGGTGGTATCCGGGCCAAGCGTTTACAAGCTGGCTGGAACAATGACTACCTACTGGCTGTTCTCAAAAGTTGAAATGCGATTACCCTACTTGCGAAGGCCTATCTTGATTTACTGACATCCGCTTATAATTAGAATGAATTGATTACCCGTGAACAACAATATCTTTTCTCCCTCCATTTCAATCGCGACACTCACGCCGGAATTACCTTGAACTTATTCCCAAACCGCGGCAAGAATCTGCAACCCCCGCCAACACTCACATCCGTCCCCTTGACTATACCCACGTCGACTCAGTATGGAGGTTCCCATGAAATCAAAGATCACGTTCCTGCTTGCCATCCTCGCCCTCGTCACAGCCACTTTGGCCTGCGGGGTGGAGAGAATACCAGATGTTACTGATGTCGTCCCCCCTCCTAACCCGACTGCGACCAGCACGCCCGATTACTCCGGCCCGTGCGCCAATGTGTTGTATCCGTTCATTCCCGGTCGCCAGTGGGTGTACCAGAAACTGGGGCTGGAGGAAGATGGTTCCACTCCTGACCCGCTGACCTCGATATTCGGCATCACCGTATCGGAGGTG